>JAJYSL010000040.1 GCA_021793595.1 Acidobacteriota bacterium | reverse complement strand
GGTTCTCCCTTCAAGGTTTCGCAACCCGATTCTTTCAGAATCAGGCTGGACCGCCGCTCAACTTTCAACTATGGCTGGGACATCCTCATGACACTCGTGTCGATTGTCATCCGCATCTGGAATTCAAATGGCCACGGGAATGGTGCAAACAGGTGGAAGGCCAGAAAATAGAAGGGTTTCGTCCATCGGTGCCCCTGTTATTCACAGGCTCTTGCAATCAACGTGGAAATCGTCACGCGACAAAAGCTCAGTTGCGAAGCCAGCACGCGCCCGCTCCAAAGAAAATTTCTGCCAATCGCTGAGCTACACTATCGATATTGAGGATGACCTTAAGCATGGCGACAAAAGTGAGAGAGCAGATCCCGGTTGCGATGCCGAACTCAAGCCACCCCAATCCGCTGATCAGCCACAAAAAGTTACGGCAAATCTACAGCACGATGCTGCAATGCCGCCTGCTGGACGCGCGCGCGCGAATTCTAGAAAAGCAGGCAGGCCTCGAGAACGATCCTTATTCTTCCGTGGGACTGGAAGCCACGGCGGTAGGTGCTGCGATTGACTTGCAGCCAGCCGACACGCTGGCGCCACCGCATCGCGATTTCATTTTGAGTTATCTCAAGGGCGTGCCGCTTACTGTGATGTTTCGCCAACTCTACGGGCGCAACACACGTCCGGAAAACGGGCGCTCGACTCCGGATGACGGCGGATACGCCGAGTTGAATATCGTTCTCGCCACCTCGACCGTCCCCGCGCAGTTAGAGATGTGTATCGACATCGCATTCGGCAACCTGCGAAAGAAAAATGAGAACGTTGTGATGGCTTTTTCCGGGGAAGGCTCGATCCCGCTGATTGACTGGCATGACGCTCTGAGCTTTGCAGGCCAACGCAGCTTGCCTATTGTTTTTGTCCGTCAGGGCCACCTATCGGCTGAATCAGTTTCAGTGGAACTTGCGAGCACAGGCGAAGACAACAGCCCCAAAGCAGTCGGATATGGCTTCCCGGGGATTACGGTCGACGGCAGCGACGCGGTCGCCGTATATCGAGTCGCGCAGGAGGCCATTGAGCGCGCTCGTTTCGGCGGAGGTCCGACGCTGATTGAGGCCCAGATTCTTCCTGGATATGGATCCAGTGACCCTATTGCTGCCATGGAATGCTACCTGACAGGCAAGGGCCTTTTCTCCGAAGGTTGGAAAAAGGAGATCATCGCTGACTTTCAGCATGAACTCGACGCAGCCGGTTGACGGGTTGACGTTGCTGAAAATGACAAATGCGGATCAGTTTTTGATTGCCTGCAGGCAATCCGGACAGAGTTGCCAGGCGTTTGCACAAGATGTTGCAATAGGGGTGGCCTCTCTCTCAGCATTCATCTGATAAATATTCAATAGTCAGCGCTCCTTTTAATGGCCAGTTGGTGTCTAACATTATAGGATGGATCGTTGCGCGCGGACGATGGATTGGCGACCCACTTCCTTTTATCTCGCTAGGTAAGGATTGCTGCCCGATTGAAAGACAAGCAGGTTACACGCCGCGATTTGATACGCCGAGTCGGGGCAAGCGCCGCTGCTGGGCTGGCAATGGGTTTGCCGGGCTTGGCTCAGGCACCCGCCCCCACCCCACCGCAGACCGCTCCCACGGAGGAGAAAACACCGAAGCGGGAAAGTGAAGTTGCAAAGAAATATCCCCACCCTCCTGGGCAATTTATCAATCGCCCTCTCACCCAGATTTCTACCGTCGTCGATGCCATGTTAGACGACATGGAAGGCCGCGGTGTGGCGTACTTTTACGATCAGGCACACCCGATGACCGGTTTGGTGAGAGACCATGCACCCGCGGTTGGCCGCTCTGAGAGCCGTGTCGCCAGCATCGCAGCCACAGGATTTGGCTTGAGCGCGTTGTGCATTGCAGCGCATCGCAACTACATGCCACCATCCATTTGCGAGCAGCGGGTTGAGATGACGCTGGCGTTCCTGCTGGAGCAATGTCCGCATGTACACGGATTTCTGTATCACTTTCTGGACATTGAAAGTGGGGAGCGACTTTTCGGCTCGGAGTTGTCCTCAATCGATACCTCGCTCCTGCTCTCCGGCATTCTGTTGTGTCGCCAGTATTTCAGTGGCAATCTCCGCATCCACGCACTGGCAACCACTCTCTACAATCGCGTGGACTGGCAATGGATGTTGAACGGCAGCGACACATTGTCGATGGGCTGGCTGCCAGAAACGGGGTTCATCAAATATCGTTGGGACGTCTACGCGGAAATGCTGACCATGCTGCTGATGGCAATCGGCGCTTCGCGAAATGCCATTCCGCCGACGGCGTGGAATGCAGTCGCCCGTCCCATTATTGAGTTTGGCGGAATCGAATTTATCAGCGGCATCGCGCCGTTGTTCATTCATCAGTACGCCCACGCATGGTGCGATTTTCGACATTTGCGTGATGCGCACGCAAACTATTTCATCAATTCCGTCGCGGCGACGCGGGCACATCAGCTTTTTTGTCTCACGTTGGGGCGTCAGTTTCCGTGGATGGACCAGAACTTGTGGGGGATCACGGCCTCAGAGTCGCCGACCGGCTATCGCGTTTGGGGCGGACCGCCGCAGTTTGGCGGCATCGACGGGACCATTGTGCCCTGCGCAACCGCCGGCTCTTTGGTTTTCCTACCCGCCGAATGTTCCCATGTGCTGTTGTCCATTCGCGAAAAGTATGGCGAAAAAGCGTGGACCCGCTATGGATTCATCGACGCATTCCAACCCCAATCCAACTGGTTCGCCGAAGATCAGCTTGGCATCGATTTAGGAATCAGCGTATTAATGGCAGAGAATCTTCGCACAGGATTCTGTTGGAATTACTTTATGCGCAACAACGAAATCACCAACGCCATGCAGATGGTCGGATTCCAACCGGATCCCGGAAACTCCGCAGCGTTTTAGACAGAGGCACCGCGTCCATGCTGAATATCGGCCTTTGGTTGCTATGGTTGATCGCCGATCAACCACACCGCAGGCAAATTGCTCAGACTGGCTCCAACTTTCAGCCGCATCACCCCGTTCACAACCTCGGCATCGACAGTCGCTCCTGTCAATATGTTTGCAAATTTCATCGGTTTCGCCGAACTCGCCTTAATTTTCGGAATTTCGACGAATGTTTGCCGAAAACTCTTCTTTAGCTCTGTCAACGCTGTTGGTTCCGAGAGCAAAGTTGCGAACCATCTTGCCGAGATAGTCAGCAAAATCTTGCCACGATCTTCCCGAGCAAAGCCAATCAAATGGTCAGAGTTCCGCCCTTCCACGTTCAACGGATGATAACTGCCACGCAGCAGCAAGTCCGGCTCTTTCTCTCGTAACCGAAGTCCTTGCGCAACATAGAGCATCTTCATATCGCCGCTCCACCACGATTGGCAGAGTGCCGCAACCGCCTTCGAGCGCTGCTCGGATGTGAGTTGTGGGTCCATGACATTCTTCGTCATTGCATGGAGCCGCTGGCGGCGTGTCTCATAATCCACCGGTCGACGATTGTCGGGATCAACCATGTTGAGGTCCCATAATTCCCCGCCCTGGTACGTGTCGATGACGCCAGGACTCATCAGCTTCAGCGCAATTTGAGAGACCGACTCCCACGCTGACAATATTGCGATGCGCTCTGCAAACGGAACGAATGAAGCAAGGAACGCTGATGAAGACTCGCCGCGCAAGGTCTGCCGAACAAACTTTTCGACGGCGGCGTCGTACTCATTCGACGGATTGACCCAGCTGGTGTGAACCTTTGCTTCTCGCAGTGCTTTCCCCATAAATGCCTGCATACGATTCAGGGTGTCATCGTCGGGCATTTTCTGCAAAGGCGGCCACATGCCCAGCAGCGTTTGGTAATACAGGTATTCATCGCCACGATCCGGAGCTGGATGTCCATTTACCAAGCTCTTTGCGCCCTCGTTCAGGTGAGACCATTGCAGCAGATTCGATCTCCACTCCTCGGGCAGCTCTGTCAAAACATGGATACGCATACGGGCGTCTTCGCCGCGTTTTGTGTCGTGGGTAGACGTCGTCAACATCGCATTTGGCCAGCGTTCCATGCGATGGATATTCGCATCGTGAAATTCCTGTGGCGTCGTTGCCCTTCGACCCGTTCCGGTGCCCACTTCGTTCAGTGAGGCCAGTGGGCTGTAGCGGTAAAACACCGTGTCTTCCATGCCCTTGGCCTGCACTGGACTTGTGTACTGCTGAAACTTCATCGCAAAACGGAGACGTTCCGCAAAGTCTTCTTCCGTTTCCTCAGTCTGCCGCACCGGACAAATGTGATTTCGGATGAACTCGAAGATGGAATAATCGATGTTTGGGTTCCGACGTCTTGCCTGGCCAATCGCCTCGTCGATGGCCATTTCGTCGGTGATGCTAAAACCTTGAGCGGAAATGTAGGTCCGATAGACCGGAAAGCAGGCGACCACTTCGCGCAAACCTTCTTGTAATCCGTCGAGTGTGAAGTCGCGGCTACGGCGATTTTTTTCCGAGAGCAGATTGAGCTCGTGCGCCAGCACGTTCAATTCGCTCGCCATGGAGGAAGCTGTAATCAATTTCTTGGCATGATAGACAGCGTCTCGGTCGGGCTTTCTGCGTTCGCGAAACAGCAGATAGATCTGATCAATCTCCCGGAGATTGGGTTCGTTGACCCACAGGCCGTTGAGTAGAGCGAGAAATTCATAGCCGGTAGAACCATCCACAGGCCATTCCGGGCTCAACCATTCCTGTCGAGCCAAAATTTTCTCGACCACGAGATACATCGGTCGCGCTGACTTTGCGGTCGCTGCGCGCAGCTGCAGCAGGTATTGCTGCGGATCGAGCAGCCCGTCGATGTGGTCGAGCCGCACGCCATCGATCATGCCTTTTTCAGCCATCTCAATCAACTTGGCGTGAGCTGCCCGGAACAACGGTTCGTACTCCATGCGCAAGCCGATCAGATCATTGATATCGAAGAATCGGCGGTAATTGATTTCCTGCATGGCCGTGCGCCAATACGACAGCCGATAGGGCTGCTGTTCCAGCAATTCGTGCAGCAGATCGAACGATCCTGGCTGGCCCGGTACGCCATTGTACTCCTCAATGACGTCTTCTAAGTGACGCAGCAACGCCGGGCTTTGCTGCATCACCCGCGTCAACCGATGGGTGGCGACAACCGTTTCGCGCTCTCGATCCGCGCGCGCCACCGGACCGACCTGTTGATAGCCCGGAATGTGGTCCAGATGGAACAAAATGCTTTCGAACTCCTGACGTGTTGCATCGTCAACGCCAGACGAGTCCGCAACTTCCTGCCAGCGGTGCCGCAACAACACTTTCATCTGGCGTGGATTCAGCGGTAGATTGAAGTCGCCGTAGAGCAGACAAAATTCGCCGTCTTGGTATCCAACCTTCAGTTCACCAGACTCGAGCACATCGCCATATTGACCGCCGAGAATTGCGAGCAGCACTTTGCCATGCAGATTTGAGTTGACAGGGTTCCAATCAACATCAAAATATTCCGACACCGGAGATGAAGGACCATTGGCCAACACGCTGCGCCACCACTTATTCCATTGCGGATGGGCGCTCATATGATTGGGAACGAAATCTATAATCAAACCCATTCCCTGGGCTTGAAGCGCCGTCACCAATGAACTGAAGCCTTCTTCTCCGCCGAGCTCGGGGCTGATTCGGGAAAAATCACACGTATCGTACCCACTCAAGCTTCCCGGCCGAGCTTCGAAAATCGGCGAAGCATAAATATGGCTGATGCCCAAGCTTCGAAGGTAAGGGATGATGGCTTCAGCATCAGCAAACCGAAATTTGTTGGTCAATTGCAGACGATAGGTCGCGCTGACACTTCTTCGATCCATCATTATTTTCGTTCTTCCGCGATGCCAGCAGATTTCTCGCTGGCCAGCAGGATGGCGCCTGCCCTTGAAAAACATAGTCTACCTGTCTCCGATTCCCAGCGAATGGCCCCAGGATCACCGATGAATCGACTCTCTTCACTGCTGAGCTCCATCTTCAGGCCTCGCCAGGACAGATCACTCACAGCCGTCGGCCCCTCCAATGAGACAACGGCACGAAAGCTTCCACGCGAAGATTGCCAACACACTTCGATGATTTGCTGATTCAACGCCCGAGCCGTCTGAAATGTAGCCGTCCCTACAAACTGCTTGCGGATATGTAACAGCGCCTGATACCAACGCTGACATTTCGCGTGTTCCTCATTTCGAAGAATCGCCCAATCCAGCTTGCTTTTTCGAAACGTCTCCGGATTTTGGGGATCAGGAATACTTGCATGATTTCGAGCATCTGCAAATGCTGAGAAACGCGAAAATTCTTCGCGTCTGCCTTCCGTCACAAGTCGGCCAAGCTCCTCATTATGGTCAGTGAAATATAGAAATGGTTCTGGCGCCGCCCATTCTTGCCCCATAAACAGCAGCGGCACTTCTGGAGACAGCAGCAATAGGGCGCTGGCGGCGCACCACGCCGCATAGGAGATTTGTGTCGATAACCGTTCTCCAAAAGCGCGATTGCCAATCTGGTCGTGGTTCTGAATACAAAAAACCCGCGATTCCAGACTCAATCCATCCGGACTAGTCCCGCGGCGATGGCCATGAAAGGTGGCGAATTGGCCAGTGAAAGTCCAGCCATCACGAATGGCTGCGGCAATGCTCTCGGTCGTTCCGTCGAAATCCTGATAGTAGCCGTCACTATCCCCTCCCAGACGGTGACGCAGGTGGTGATGAAAATCATCGGACCATACGGCATCGAATCCGTGGCCACCTTGTACGACTGGGAGGACGACGTTGCGCTCATTCCGCGCATCCTCCGCAATGAGAATCACATTTCTACCCAGCGACCTCGCCGCTTGATGCACCCGTTCCGTCAACTCTGTTAAGAAATGCGGTTCGCTATCGTCTCGGATGGTATCGGTTGCGTCAACACGCAAGCCATCCACGTGATAGTCGTAGATCCACGCTAGCGCGCTCTCAAGAAAGTAGGAGCGAACCTTGTCCCGGCCTTCACTATCAAAGTTGAGTCCATCGCCCCACAAGGTCTTATGCTTTTGCGTATAAAACTGAGGCGCAAACGCGGAATGATACGCGCCGTCTGGACCGAGATGGTTGTAGACGACGTCGAGATAGACAGCAATCGCTCTCGCGTGGGCTTCATCTACCAATCGGCGAAGATCATCCGGAGTGCCGTAGCTATGGGCGGGCGCATAGGACGACACACCGTCGTAGCCCCAGTTATGTTCCCCGGCGAAATCCGCGATAGGCATCAACTCAACCGCGTTGATTCCCAATTCCCGCAGGTAATCGAGCTTCTCGATCAACGCGAGGAATGTTCCGGCGGGCGTGAATGCTCCAACATGCAGTTCATAAATCACCAGTTCACGAAGCGATGGCCCTGGAAAGTCGTTCACCTTCCATTGAAATTCTTCGAGTGCAACGACCTGCGATGGGCCATGTACTCCCAGCGGCTGATAGCGTGAGGCTGGATCGGGAAATGGACCCGCTCCGTCGATCTTGAACCAGTAACGCGTTCCGGGACCCGCGCCATCCACATGGGCTCTATAGATTCCGTCTTTATGCGAAGACATGGCGATAGTGGGTCGGGACGGATCGCCTTCAATCACGAGTTCGATCTTCGCTCCCGGGCGCGCCCATAACCGAAATAGACATCCATCTCTGTCAATGAGAGGACCAAACATGGGCGTCCACAACGTGTTGCCCGCACCGGAAACCCGTGATTCGGATGTGTATGGAATAACGTCTACCTCCGCAGCTTTTCGTCTAGGTGCAGAGCAGCGCTTATGAGTCCAAGATGCGTAAATGCTTGCGGAAAGTTGCCAAGCGCGCTGCCGGTTGCACTGATCTCTTCCGAATAAAGCCCAAGATGGTTCGCATAGCTCAACATTTTTTCGAAAATGAACCTGGCTTCTTCAAGGCGCTCCGCTCGGGCCAAGGCATCCACCAGCCAGAACGTGCACATGCTGAATGTCCCCTCATGTCCAGTCAGCCCGTCCTTGGTTGCAAGTGTTCCATCCAGTTCGTAGCGGTGCACCAAACTGTCGGAAACAAGCTTTTCCATGGTGCGATCGATGGTGCTTAGCATACGCGGATCCCTAGGGGCAATGAACTTAACAATGGGCATCATCAAACTGCTTGCGTCCAGCGACTTCGACTCGAAGGATTGCGTGAAACACTGCTGCTGCTCGTCCCAACCATTTTTTATAATGGATGCAAAGATGCGATCCCGTTCCGCCTCCAGTTTGACGCGGTCGAGCGGAAGGCTGCGCTGACTGGCAAGGCGAATACCGCGATCCAGCGCGACCCAGCACTGCAATTTGGAGTACACAAACTGCTGCCGTTCGCTGCGCACCTCCCACAGACCGTCGTCGGGCTGATTCCAATTGTCTGCCACCCAGATCAGCGCCTCATGGATGCGCATCCACAGATCGTAGGAGATGGGAGAGACGTGTTTGTCGTACAGATAAATCGCGTCCATCATCTCTCCATAGATATCCAATTGCAGTTGACTCGAAGCAGCGTTGCCAACTCGAACCGGCCGCGAATCCCGATACCCCTCCAGGTTGTCGAGCGTGAACTCCGGCAGGTCGCTGACACCATCGATGCTGTACATCGTGTTCAGGGGGCCTTGCGCTCCTGTGCCTTCATGGATTCGCTTAGCCAGCCACTCAATAAAGGCCGTCGCCTCGTCAGGAAAACCCAGCCGCACGAGTGAAAACACGGTGAATGCGGCATCGCGTATCCATGTGTATCGATAGTCCCAATTGCGGACCCCACCGATCTCCTCCGGCAGACTGCAGGTCGGCGATGCGATGATCGCGCCGGTTGGATGATGCGTCAATAACTTCAACGTAAGGGCGGAACGGAGAACTGTTTCTCTCCACCGGCCTTCATATTTGCAATGGGAGAGCCATTCCCGCCAAAATGCGAGTGCCTCGTTCAGCAAACGATTTCCATCGACGGGGGCATGGAGTCCATCCGCATTTTCTTTCGTGATGTAGCGCAATGCGAACTCCGCCGACTCGCCCGGCTGCAGCGTGAATGCCAGCATAGCCACTCCATCCTTGAGTCTCCAATCCCCCGGGCCCAGCAGTACCATCTGGTCTTCCGCCGTTTCAAATAAGACGCCTCCGTCAATCGCGCGGGCCTGGTGAGGAGTGCGTGCGTAATTGAAAGCGGGTGCGCACTCGAGTTGAAACCGCACCGCTCCGCGGACCGCCCTCGCGATTCGCACAATCTCATGCATCACCCACTCGCTCTGCTGTTCCTTGTTTTCGCGGACAGGCATAAAGTCGATCACCTCACCAACGCCCTCCGAGCGCAGAAAGCGGGTGAGCAGAACGTTGGTCTCCGGCATGTACATCTGGCGGTTGGTCCCGGCCTTTTCCGGCGCCAGTTTGAAATGACCGCCCTTCGATTCATCCAGCAAAGCGGCGAATACGCTGGGCGAGTCAAACTGGGGCATGCAACACCAGTCAATCGTTCCGTCCACCGCTACCAGGGCTACTGTGTGCAAATCGCCAATCACACCACAGGATTCAATCAGTCTTTGCGCCATATTTAGTAATCTTATGGGAATGTCTTAGATTTGAAGAAGACAAACAAAACGCCGACTTCTTCATCTAAGCTGAAGGAGTCCAAGCAATTTATCATTTACAGTCCCGCTTATCATTGCTAACGGCGAGACTGAAGACATTCCCGACTCTTGTTAGATGCATTCCCGGCCAGCAGTGACAGAAACGACAACCAACAAATCGTACGGCGACACATGGCGATCGCGACTCAACGCGATGCGAAACATTCCTCCAGTGATGCGCATGGTGTGGGAATGCGGGCCGAAGACTGTGGTGTGGTCGATGGTGTTGCGGGTGGCTCTGGCTCTCACCCCGGTTGCCATTTTGAAAGTATCTCGCTGGCTGGTCAATGAAGTTGTCATCAGCCTGCAAAAACACAGCGCTCTTCCTCCTCATTTCTGGTGGATTGTTGGCCTGGAGTTTGCGCTCGCTTCCCTGGCGGCTATCCTGTCCCGTGGCGTTGGCTTTTGCGACAGCTTGCTGGGCGACCTGTACATGCAGCACATCAGCATTCGTGTCATTGAGCACGCCTCCCAACTCGACATCACAGCGTTTGAAAATCCCGATTATTACGATCGACTGGAAAGAGCCAAGGCACAGGCGACGGACCGCATCGCCATGATCCAGATGATCGGGACCTTAACCCAGCAAATCTTGACCACGCTGACGTTATCGTTCTACATCGCCAGTTATTCGCCGTTGCTATTGGTGCTTTTGATCGCCGGCACCATTCCCGCGTTGCTGGGAGAAAGCCATTTCGCATTTCTCGGGTACGCGAAGAATTTCATGCAGACTCCCCTGCGGCGCAAAATGGACTACCTCCGCGATGTAGGTGGCAGCAAAGAGGCCGCGAAAGAACTGAAGTTGTTTGGATTGCGGGACTTTCTGGTCAGCAGTTTCCGGGGCATGGCGGACACCATTTTCCGGCAGAATGTCGCCCTGTCAAAGCGGCGTCTGCTGGCAGGTGTAGCCCTGTCAATGCTTGCGACGGCCAGCTATTACACGGCCTACGCGCTGACCCTGTGGGATACCATCGAGGGAAGATTCAAAGTCGCCGATCTGTTTGTTTTGATCAATGCGATTCTGCAAGTCAGCGCTAATCTGCAGCAGATTTTTGTGAATGCGTCCGGCGTCGCCGATCAGGCATTATTCCTGACAGATCTTCTTGGTTTTTTTGCCATGGAACCGACCGTCAAGTCGAAGCCGAATGCCATAAAAATTCCCCGGCCAATTCGGTACGGGGTCGAATTCAGGAATGTTTCGTTTGCCTATCCCGGAACCACACGGCTTGTGCTAAAGGATTTCAATTTTCACCTTCGTCCTGGAGAACGGGTGGCGTTGATCGGTGAAAATGGTCAGGGCAAAACCACCATCGTAAAGCTCATCACACGTTTGTATGACCCCACAGAGGGGCAAATACTTATCGATGGCGTGGACCTGAGGGATTACGACATGAATGATCTTTGCCATGAAATTGGAGTGATTTTTCAGGATTTCATGCGCTATGAGATGACGGCGAGAGACAACATCGCCGTAGGACGCATTGAGGAGCGCGATCGCCTCGACCGGATCCAAACGGCCGCGCAAATGAGCCTGGCGGACGAAGTGATCGATCGCCTCGCCGAAAAATATGACCAACAACTAGGGAGACGATTCGAAGGTGGAGTGGATTTGTCCGGCGGAGAATGGCAAAGGATGGCATTGGCTCGTGCCTACCTGCGAGATGCGCAATTGTTGATCCTGGACGAGCCCACGGCGGCGCTGGATGCGCGCAGCGAACAGGAAGTCTTTCAACGCTTCGCTGAACTGACGAAAGGAAAGATGGCATTGCTGATCTCTCATCGCTTTTCTACAGTGAAAATGACGGATCGCATTGTTGTTCTTTCCCACGGAGTGTTGACAGAAGAGGGGACTCATGACGAACTGATTCGCTTGGGTGGTCTCTACGCGGAAATGTTTGAGATGCAGGCGGCGAGCTATCGATGAATTCTCCTATCATCCTCGGTCAAGATTTAAATGCTGAAGGACGTGCATTTGCGAGCCTCCAAGCGATTCTGGTGCAGCATTCGAGCGGAAAACAATTTAAGGAACAAACCCTCCTGTCAGTAGCATCGGCATTTGCGCTGGCGCGTTATACCGACGAGCGAGTCCGCGTGAAACACCCGACACACGAAAAAACCCCCGGAATTCAGCGCTTGGAGGGGGCCACGCGCCTGCTGCGATCCTCGGCGATCGAGATTCAAACTGCGTTGCCCATCCTGGGGAAATTGCCGTTCGCCCGCAGCGTCACCGGGTTGGAGACACCAAGAATTCTTGGTGTCGCGGAAGCCCTGTTGAACACCGCAAAATATGAATGGAGTTTGTCTAGCCTGTCCAGTTTTTTGCAAGGCTTCCAAGCCGAGGAGCCACTCAGTCTTCGCGAACTGTGGACCTTTCCGGTCGCGTTGAAACTGGCGCTTCTCGAAGAAATTCTGGCGCAGGCTCCCGGAGCCTACAGCAACCTGCCTGCCAGCGATGCAGCTCTCAATGCTTCGCTCCTATGCCTGCATGAAGTCAGTCTTCCCGTATGGGCAAATATTTTGGAGCCTCTCGTTCCCTTCGAGGAAATTTTGCGCCAGGATCCTGCGAACACCTATTCGCGCATGGATTTTGAGAGCCGCGACATGTACCGTCTCGCAGTTGCGAAGGTAGCGGCGCGATCTCCATTGAATGAAGTTGAGGTCGCCAAGATGGCGCTGACGCTGGCACGCGAGTCGTCGCAGCGGCCTAGCGTAAACGAGCGCATTACAAAGCGCTGTTCTCACATTGGCTATTACCTGGTCGATGACGGCCTGAATGAATTGCGAAAGCGATCCAACTTTCATCCTCGCATTCTGGATCGCATCCGCACCATGCTGCGAACATACCCGGACGATTTCTATATCGGTGGAATTCAAACGATTGCGCTGTTGGTCATGGCTGCGCTCATTCTGCCGCTGGTGCCTCTATACAATCCGCTGGGAAGTTTGGCCTTCGCGTTTTTGCTTCTGCTGCTGCCGGTGTCTCAAGGCGCGGTGGAATTGATGAATCACACGATCAGCGCAATTTTGAAACCGCAGGCGCTGCCAAAGCTCGATTTCTCTGAAGGCATTCCCGACGATTGCAAAACTCTGGTTGCCGTCCCCACATTATTGTTGAACGAACGGCAGGTGCGCGGTCTTGTGGACGAGTTGGAAGTCAGAAGTCTGGCGAATCAAGATCCAAACGTTCATTACGCACTGTTAACGGATCTACCGGATTCAACGGAGAAACCGCTGGAGCGAGATATCCATCCGCTGGTGACGCTGGCTGGCCAGTTGATTGATGACCTGAATCGACGATATACAGGCACGGCCAGCGGTAGTTTTCTGATGCTGCATCGCCATCGCGTATTCAACCCTAGACAGAACGTTTGGATGGGCTGGGAGCGCAAGCGCGGGAAGTTACTCGACCTGAATCGCCTAATCATGGGCGGCATGGACTGCTTCCCGTACAAAGCTGGCAATCCCGCCGTTCTGAATGGAATGCGATATGTTCTGACGCTCGACTCCGACACAAAGCTACCTCGCGATTCCGTGCATCGCATGGTGGGGGCGATGGCTCATCCGCTGAACCGCGCCATTCTGGATCCGCAGAGACGCATCGTGATCCAGGGCTATGGTTTGATGCAACCTCGGGTCGGTGTCGCGGTGCATTCTGTCGCGCGCTCACGACTAGCTGCCATCTATTCCGGCCAGACGGGTTTTGATATTTATACCCGCGCCATTTCCGACGTTTATCAGGACCTGTACGGCGAAGGCATCTTCACTGGAAAAGGCTTGTATGAAATTCAGATTCTGCACGAAGTCCTAGATCGTCGCTTCCCTCAGAATTCCTTGCTGAGCCATGACCTGATTGAAGGCGCCTACGCACGCGTGGGGCTGCTGACAGATGTTGAGGTGATGGACGACTATCCTTCCCATTACAGCGCGCAAAATCGGCGGAAACATCGCTGGGTTCGCGGAGACTGGCAGATTTTGCGATGGCTGCTGGGTCGCGTTCCCAACGATTCTGGACAGTTGGTGCAGAATCCTACTTCCAACATCTCCAGGTGGAAGATTTTCGACAATTTGAGGCGCAGTCTGGTTGAACCCGCGACCTTCCTGCTTCTGGTGGCCGGCTGGCTTTGGCTTCCAGGAACTGCTCGTTACTGGACGCTTGCAACTCTATTGATTGTCATCGTTCCCGTGATGGTGCAATTTCTGTTCTCCCTGGTTCGAGCCTGCGTGGCGGAGCAACGCGGATATGTTCGACAAGCTGTTCGAGATTCCCTGGTATTGCTGTTTTCGACCGCCCTGAACTTCGCACTCCTGGCGCATCAAACTCTTCTGATGATCGATGCGATCGTGCGATCCCTGGTTCGAAGCTTTGTCACGGGCAAACGCTTGCTGGAATGGGAGACCGCAGCCGAAGCTGAAACAGGAATGAGCAAACGGACGCCCGTCGAGATCACGATGGGGCTGGTTCCGCTGCTTTCTGCTGTCCTTCT
This sequence comes from Acidobacteriota bacterium, assembly GCA_021793595.1. The sequence continues at coordinate 13,274 of JAJYSL010000040.1, read as the reverse complement.
GATTCTTGTTGTCTCAATTCGTCCATCGGCAATTCCGTGGGCACTGCCGATTCTGATTCTGTGGTCGCTGGCCAAGCCGATCACTTGGTGGCTAAATCGATCATCCCACCTGGAGTTGGATCTTTCCGACGCGGATACACGATTCCTGCGAAAGATTGCCTGGCGAACCTGGCGCTATTTTGCGCAGTACGGCGAAGAGGATCATCATGGATTGGTGCCGGACAATGTTCAGGAAGAAGGAAACCGCGAAGCCTTGCGCATCTCGCCGACGAACGCTGGGTTGCAATTGAATGCGCGCCAGGCCGCGGTCGTCCTTGGATATTTGACGCTCCCGGAATATGCGAAGCAGACGCTGACGAACTTGCAAACCCTCGACCGCATTCCCAAGTGGAGAGGGCATCTGCTGAACTGGTACGCCACGACAACGCTTGAATCCATCCGCCCCTTCATTGCTTCCACGGTCGACAGTGGAAATTTTCTGGCGTCCCTTTGCAGTCTGCGGATGGGAACGCTTGAGTTGTTGGAGACTCCGATGTTGCCGGCGTTGCGGCTAGGCTTGCTCGACATCGTGATGGATACCAAGACGCCTTCGACCGCAGAGGCGAAAATAAAATCTGCGCTGCGTACGGATCGGAAAGCGCCCTCCGATGCTTGGTTGGGGGCGCTTCTGCTGCTTGAACCGGCTTCATCGGCGGAGGAGAGCGGCGCGGCGGCGACCCAGCTTCAAGCGATCAAGAAATTAATTGCAGACTATCTGCCCTGGCTGCAGCCAAAGTTCTCCCAGCTACTGCAATCGCTGGAAAATTTCGGAAATCATCCCCTCGATTTCTACACAGCGGACAATGCCTTGCGGACTTGCCTCGAGCTACGTGGAGCGCTTGCCCAAAAAGCACAGGGCGCCTCCAGCCCAAACAAAGACCTTGCCGATGAACTGTTATCAACTCTGGCACAAAGTGAAACGCGGCTGACCACGCTCATCGACGACATGAAATCCATCGCAACGATCAGCGACCGTATGTTCCAGGCAACGGATTTCCAGGGATTGGTCGATCCCTATCGTCGCTTGCTGACGATTGGCTATGACACCGAACATGAACAAAGGCTGAATTCGTGCTATGACCTGCTGGCTTCCGAGGCTCGCACTGCGATGTTCCTCGCCATCGCAAAGGGCGATGCGTTGCAGGATAGCTGGTTCCGGGTCGGCCGCAAGACCACGATGATCAACGGCAACCCGGTGCTGCTGTCATGGTCCGGCACCATGTTTGAGTACATGATGCCGACGCTTTGGATGCAGACTTCTCCGGCTACTCTGCTGGCACAATCGCTGCCCGGGGCGGTACGTGCCCAGAGAGAATATGTTGCCCACCAGCGTATGCCGTGGGGAATTTCAGAAGCCAGCCACAGTCAACGCGACCCGGAGGGAAACTATCAATATCACGCGTTCGGCGTACCCACGTTAGCGATCAATCCGCCGCCTGAAGGCGCCTTGGTCATTGCGCCGTACGCCACTGTGTTGGCGCTGGAGGCCGACCCAGTGCATGCGCTGGCGAACTTGCACAGGATGGAAAAACTGGGCTGGCTGGGTGAGTTCGGTTTCTACGAGTCGGCAGACTATTCCGATAATACTCAGCATGAGAAAGGGGCGCGATACACACTGGTTCGCTCCTGGATGGCACATCACCAGGGAATGTCGCTACTCGCGATTACAAATCTGTTGCAGGATAAAACGTTCCAACGATGGTTCCACAGCGATCCTCGGGTGCGGGCAACGGAGTTACTGCTGCACGAGAAGCCGGTTCAGATCGTGCCAACACAAGAAAAGCCTCGCGCAGGCAACGTCAATTTTCACCCCACGCCGATCGACAGTAGTAGCCATGGCGCATAGGTGCCAACGGGTATCGCCGACCAGCAAACTCTATAGCGACTCTGCGGGATTCTTCGCTTTGCCCGACTGAAGGGCGCGGACAAGTACGATCTCCAAAGCGCCCTTTTGCTTTTCGTATTCGTCAGGAGCGATACGACCTTCCAGTCGCTCGGTCTCGAGCGTAAACAGTTCTTCTTTCAACGCCTCCATCAATTTGGCACGATGAGACTCCAGACCGGTCGTACGAACCGCGGTAGCGGCAAGCGGAGGTTTAAAGCCCTCAGTGGGTTTTGTCGCCGATGGAACGTTTGCAAGCCTAACCGCAGGACCACCGGCAGTAGCCGCGACAGGCTGGTTTTGCTTCATCAGAAATGCGGCGCCCACGGCCAGCAATACCGCAGCCAGCGATAGAATCCACCATTTATATTTGTGCAACGGATCCGGCGTATCGATCGGAGCCCCGAGACCTATTCCAGGCCGCGTATTGTTGCTGGCTGCGGATTGCGCCGTTGCCTCCGGACCCATGGCGCCCTGATCTGCACCGGCTGCGGACGAGCCATTCCCGTTGTCCGATCCAGCAGCGTTTTCCTGCGGAAGCAATCCAGTACCGGAGACTGTAAACGCGATCTTTGATTGCGGCGTGACATTCCTTGCAAGATAGGTCTGCACTTTTACGTCTTCATCGATAGGCTGGAACGCGTCGGCCGGCGCGCCTACAAACTGTACGCTCTTCGGCAGGATGATCGCGAGATTGTCTACCGGTGCTGCCACCCGAGGATGGAACTGGAAGCTGCCAGTATATGGAATCTGATAGCTGACCTGGAAGCGTGTTTCTCCGGGGCGCAGCGGATAAACGAAAGCGTAATTACCCGGCGTGCCAAGAGGTGTGGGCGGGGTTTGTACCGGCATGCTGCCCGGCCCCTGCGCGGCCGCAGCAACGACCTGCGCGTTTTTCGGCAGATAGATTTCGTAGGCTCGCGGGCCGAACTGGGTCCGCGGAGGGGATGAAGCGTTCTTCACAAAATAATTCTCAATGACGCTCAGACCGTTGGGGCTGGCTTCGATCCGCACCACATCGGCCTCGGTCGAAACACCTGCGACTTTTTCCGCGACGTCGTATACATCCACATTCACCGTGGATGTACCAGCAGGTACGGGGCGAAAGTACGTCGCCTTGTCGTGAATCACGCGCAACAGGTGCATTGGAGCGCCATCGGTGGCATCCAGCGTGAAATGCCCCTGGGCGTCGGTCGTGGTCTTAGCGGCAACCTCCATCCCAAGCCGCATCAGCTCAACACTATCACCGGCAGAGGGCTTCTTCGTAGTTTGATTCGTGACCGTGCCGGATATGGAAGCCGCCATGACAGCCGAGCCGCCCGCGATCAAGACAAAAACCGCGCATATAACTGGCACACTGACAACCTTGGCGCGAAAAAACGAAAGCAAGAAGGAACGTTGAAGTCTCATTGTGTCTCTTTCTAATTTTCCATTCACAGGAGTGATGAGTTCAGGCCGCATGCACGGTGGTTTCCAGGAACTCAATTTCGGCGAGAATTTGAGCCGCTTCGTTTTCCATCGCCGCCCGCTGCGCAACGTAGTCCTCTTCTGGATATTTGCCGGCCCGATACTCGAAGTTCAAATCGCGAAGATTTTCGTAAATCGTATCTTTGCGCTCATGCAAAAATTCCAGGCGCGTCTTCTGTGTCTGCTCTTCAGTTTTGGACTGAGGATAGAAGACGTACACGAAGATGCCGATCAACAGCGCTGCGCAAGCCAGAATTGTCATCACGCTCATAGATTTATCTCTTTCCCAACCTGCGGAGAGAGCTGATCCGCAATCGGTTCAAGAACCACATCTTTTCCGTATGCCGCCGGCTGCAGTTTCCATATAGCCATCAGACAGACGCCACAAGCCAGGATGATCCTCATAGTTCCGTCTCTTTTCGGACCTTATCCAAAATCGCCGTCGTGTGCGGGTCTGCCCCGATTGCCGCAGGCATAGCCACCGTGTGTAATTTCCATTTCCGAATCACCAACGCCGCGCCAAACATTGCCAGCAGAAATACAACACCCGGCGCAATCCAGGCGACCAGATCGAAGCCACTTTCCGGAGGCGCCGCGAGAACCGTGGGCCCATACTTCTGCACAAAATTTTGCAGAATCAACTGGTCGCTGTCTCCGCGAGACAGTGCAGTGCGCAATTCGGCCTCTTCCTGGGTAGAAACCGTGCAGCCGACGTGATTGCATTCCAACAGCACTTGATTGCAGCCGCAGGTACACATTAACTTATGGCCCAATTGCTGGTAACGATCTGCCGTGTTGCTGGCGCCGGCCATAAACAGCAGCAGCAAACACCCCACCGAAAGTTGCGCCCAGGTCTTGAATAGCGAGCGATCAAAAATGCGTATGTGTAGACGAAGTTCACGCATGGATTAGTCCCCTGCCCCTGCGGGAAGCGCAACTTCTTCTTCCACCTGTTTGCGCGGCCTCGTCGCCTGCTCGGCGGTCGTGTTCGGAATCAGCGCAAGCAGCGTTCCAAACGCCATCACGACCACGCCAATCCAGATCCACGCCACCAGCGGATTGATAATGACCTTGATGATGGGTTGATTGGTGTCCTGATTTCTGCCTTCGTAGACCACGTATAGATCGCGCTGTAACGTGGAATGATTCGCAACCATGGTCTCAGTCTGCTGGCTGGCATGATAGAAGCGCCGTTCAGGCGCCATCTGCGTCAGGAATTTTCCGTTTTTGTATACGTTCAGCAATTCGTATTCGCTGTCGTAATTTGCATTCGAATCCTGGGTATAACTCTGGCAGACCAGGCGATACGGCCCGATCGTCATCGAGTCATGAAACCCCATTTCCTGCTCTTTCGACTGATTGAAGGCAGAGCCCGCAAGCCCTATAAATACAATCACAACGCCGATGTGGACCAGGTGACCGCCATAGCGACGAGTATTGCGTCGCGTCAGCTGTACCAGCGAAAGCAGCATATTCTTGCCGGTGTGGCGTTGAATGACTCGAGCCCCGCGCCAGAATTCGCTGCCCACCGCGGTGATCACAAGAGCCGCCAGCGAGAAAGTCATCAAGGAATACAGCGTGCCCCTATCCTGCCAAGGATGCATGCCGGATGCCACCAAAATCACCGCGGTCACCACTGCCGCGACACACGGCCATAGGAAGTTCCGCTTCACGCTCTTGAACGAGGTGCTGCGCCATGCCAGGATGGGACCAACGCCGGTGAGGAACAAAAGGAAAATGGCGATCGGCACAGCCACGCGGTTGTAGAACGGCGGACCGACCGTGACTTTCGAGCCTTCTACGTATTCCGAAATGATCGGAAACAGCGTTCCCCACAGGATGGTAAAGCAAGCGGCGAGCAGAACAAGATTGTTGAACAAAAAACTCGATTCGCGCGATACCAGCGACTCCAGCTTGTGCTCCGATTGCAAGTGATTCCGCTGCAAAATGTAAGTAAACAGACAAACGCTGAGCACGACGACCAAAAAGACCCAGAACCAGGTTCCGATCGACGACTGAGCAAATGCATGGACGGAGCTGACCAGTCCGCTGCGCGTCAGCAGCGTGCCCAGAATCGACAGCATGAACGTGGTGAAGATCAGCCACACGTTCCACGACTTCATCATGCCGCGCTTTTCCTGCATCATCACGGAGTGGAGAAATGCTGTGCCCGTCAGCCACGGCATCAGGGAAGCATTTTCGACGGGATCCCAGCCCCAGTAACCGCCCCAGCCCAGAACGGCATAGGCCCAATGCATACCGAGAAAGATGCCGCAGGTGAGAAATAGCCAGGTCACCATGGTCCAGCGACGGGTAATATGGATCCACTTTTCGCCGGGGTAGCGCATCATCAGGGCGCCCAGCGCGAAGGCGAAGGGAACGCTGAATCCGACGTAACCCAGGTACAACATCGGGGGATGAATCACCATCTCCGGATATTGCAGCAGCGGATTCAAGCCGAAGCCGTCCGCCGGCACGGCTCCCTGCACCAGCGCAAACGGCGGCGCCGGAAACACGATCAACAATGTGAAAAAGATTTGAACAGCGGCCAGGATAGTAGAGGCATACGCGGTCAGCTTGACGTCGACCTTGTGGCGCACCCGCAGCACAAATCCGTAGGCGGCCAGCAACCACGCCCACAGCAGCAGCGAACCTTCTTGCCCCGACCACAGTGCCGCAAACTTGTAAGGCCACGGCAAAGCTCGATTGGAATGGTGGAGGATGTAGGAAACCGAGAAATCGTTGGTAAACGCGCAATAGACCAACGCGAAAGCGGCCGCGCTCAAGGCGATAAAGCTTCCAATTCCAGCGCGTCGCGCAGACTCCGCCAGACGTTCCGGTCCGAAGCTGGCCTGTGGATGGACGGCGATCTGTCGCAGTGCGAAGGCGCCCACCACAAAGTTGTAGACGCAAAGAACCAGACCTAGAAGGATTGCGAAACTACCGAATGCCGCCATAGCGCCTGCTATACCCTGTCGCTTGTCGCCGAGCCAACGCCACACGTGGATCGGCCCGGAAAGAAATGCTGCCCCGCTCGCCGGAAAGCCATCATTTTCTTGGATTCTCTACAGTCTGAAGCTTAGGAGATTTGGCGTCGCCGGTACAGTGACCACCATCACAATCATACAGATTTATCCCGAGTCAGCCTATCGACGCACCTGCAGCAGGACAGTCGAGACATTGCCCCCAATCGGCCGATATAGTGCAAATACACGCCTCTACAGGCTTGGGACATCGAAGATCTGCGAGCGCGTCGCCGATTCAGGCAAGATGACCGCGAACCCCCAGCACAGGACACTCGGCACCGCGAATGATCTGCGACAGCGTCGACCACGGAGAATGGTCCGCCAGCGTTGAACTCTCTCGAACGCCGACCACAATCAGGTTTGCCGCTTCCTCTTGCGCAACGAGCAGAACTTCTTCGCTGGCATTGCCTACCTCGACCCGCACCTTGGGCTCGCACCATTGCTCCGCATCTGGAGGTAGAAGCTGTCGCAATTCCCGCAAAAGCACACGATCATCGCCATTCGGGGAACTCTCCAGAGCTTTGGGCCCGGGCTTTCTTACGTGCAGCAATGTCAGCCGGGCGTTCATTTCCTCTGCGATTGAAGATGCGTACTGCGCCGGACGGAATGCACTGGTTTCCAGGTCCGTCGCGAAGACAATGGATCGAATAGTATCGAGGTTTTCGCGGCAATGTGGACCAATTACCAGCACTGGGCATGGCGCCCTGCGAAGCACGCTTTCAGCGACCGATCCGAAGGCAAGCTTCTTCAATCCCTCGGCGCCGTGCGAACCCACAACGATCAGGTCCGCACTCTGCGACCGCGCAATCTCATCGAGCAGGTCCGTCGGCTCGGCAAATTGAACGACGGTGCGATGGGGAATCGATCCGAGATTCGCCTTAGAAACGACACCTTCTATTTGGGCTCGAGCGGTCTCCAGATCCGCCTCCAACAGCTCTGGGGTGGCTCCAGGACCATAAAGTACCGGAGGAACCGCATGCACCAGGAACAGAGTGCCTCCAAACTGGTCCGCAAGAGACTTTGCAGCGTTTAGCGCGGTAACCAAAGGTCCGGAAAAATCGACACCGACAAGGATCGTTTTGAATTTTGCTTTGTAGGTTCCGAGCCTCAGTTCGGCACCGCTGGGAGAATCCGATTGCACACGAACTTGGTCCATAAATCCTCCTGAAAAGCGTAGAAATATGCCGTCAAATCAGGTCGTTTTCAGTTCCGTCTGGAGGCTAACGAAAAATGCGGCCCGTTTCAGTGACCCCAATCACGGTATCAGCGCCCCCAACCACCTGGGCAGCCCGGGAGGTGGACCGGCGCTAGACTGCCGATCAATCCGTTCACCCCATTCAATGGAAACAAAAGCCGTGGTCGCCGTGGCTCCGCTTCGTCCCGCCAAATGGCGCGTGCCACCAAGTGTGTTCTTATAAAAGAGGCTAATATGTGCTGTTCGTCACGTTTTAGGAACTTGGACCCATGCTAGGGTCGCCATATGACACTGCGATCGAATCTGAGTCGAGGAGCGCAGTGGACGAAAAGCAATTGAATCCGGGACGACGGAATAGGACATTGTATGAACCAGCTATTCGACACTCAAATGGCCTCTCCTGCACCCGGTAGGATTGAGGTTTGGCTTTTTTTGTGAAAACCGTCGTGACTCCCGTCCCTTCTCGAATCCCCACCCGCTGGCGACTTTTCCTGGCCGTGATGGGTCCCGGCATCGTTGTGATGCTTGCCGACACTGACGTCGGCAGCATCATTACGGCTGCGCAGAGCGGCGCTCAATGGGGCTACCGCCTGCTCCTGCTGCAGTTCCTTCTCATTCCTGTTCTCTTTGTGGTGCAGGATCTAACGGTGCGGCTTGGCGTGTTCACGGGCAAGGGTCATGGGGAACTCATTCGGGAAAGATTTGGCTCTGGATGGGCATGGGTCTCCGTCATTGGGTTGGCAGTGGCCACCATTGGGGCTCTGCTGACGGAGTTTTCCGGCGTTGCTGCCGTAGGTCAGCTTTTTGGTGTGCCGCGGGGCTTCAGCGTAGCCTTGGCGGCTGCATTTCTGCTGGTCGTCGTATGGACCGGTTCTTACCGGCGAGTGGAGCGCGTGGCCATCGCCCTCGGTCTCTTTGAATTTGCATTTTTCTGGGTTGCCATTGCCGCCCACCCACACAGCCACGACTTGGCGACCGGTCTGATGCACGCCCCGTTGTCCTCCCCGGCCTATCTGTACCTTGTCTCGGCCAACATCGGAGCCGTCATCATGCCGTGGATGATCTTCTATCAGCAGTCCGCCATCGCGGACAAGGGGCTTTGCCCCGAACACTATCGAGATGCCAGGTGGGACACGGGAATTGGCGCAGTCGTCACTCAGGTGGTGATGGCGGCTGTTCTGGTATCCACAGCGGCCACCATCGGAAAAGTGAACCCGAACGCAAGCCTGAATACGATCGGAGATATTACCCATGCGCTAACGCCGTTTATGGGCGTTGCCATGGGGAGACTCCTGTTCAGCCTGGGTGTCCTTGGCGCCGCCATGATTTCTTCGGTCGTTGTTTCTCTGGCTGCCGCCTGGGGATTTGGAGAGGTAACCGGCTACAAACACTCGCTAGAACACAATCCGCTCGAGGCTCCCTGGTTTTATGTGGTCTTCACCATCGGCGTGGTTGCGGGTGCCGTGATGGTGGCAACGATTCCTGATCTGGTGGCTCTCACCATATGGGTGGAGGTCATGAATGCCTTCCTACTTCCCATGGTGCTTGGTTTTCTGGTGGTTCTGTCCATGACGGCCCTGCCTGACCCCTACCGCCTATCGGGAACCTATCGATGGATCGTGGTGGGTGTCACCGGTCTCACCTCTTGCCTGGCGGTATATGCCGGTTTGCGGGGTATGTAACCCCCTGAGTATTTTCCTAAAATAATTGCCCCCTGCGTCTGGCTGCACTCTATGATGGAACAAATTCGCTTCTCTCTCTTACGGCCTGCCTATGCTGCACTATTCTTCGATCCCTCACCTGATCGCATTCGCTGCGTTGGCGTTCGTCTTCTGGTCGATGCTGCGGCACCATGCGCGAAGACAGGTAAATTCGTGGCTACTCGCGTGGACGTTTGTCCTGCTGCATTTCACAGCGCAGCTTCTAAATTTCGGCAAGGGCTTCTGGGGAACCGTTCTCGCAACAATTTCCCTCCTAGCGCTGGAAATGGCCGGCATCGCCTTCATGCATGCCGCCTCGCGTATCAATTTGGCGCAGGAACAGCCGATCGCCATGCTGGCATGGGTGGTCGCGCTGCTGACCTACGGCGCACTTGTCATCTGGGGAGTGGAAGCGACGCTACCCTACTATGTTGCCATCGCGGTGTTGGCAGTCAGTCTTTGCCTGGCCCATTTCAAAGTCCGAACTCAGCGAACTCTACCGGACAATATTTTTAGTTTTGTGTCCGGGCTACTGCTGGCGCTGTTGCTTGGTGTCCTCGTTCATCAAAATCAAATGGGGTACGGTATCGACACGAGCCTTTCATGGCTCTACCTGGTTGCAGGTGTCCGATACTGGCAGCGGTATCACCACAAAACCATCGGCGTGCTTGCGGCCGTCTTGGGCTTCCTCGCCGCATCGTTCATGTTCCCTATAGCGCTGATTGTGCGTGCTACGTACATTCCCCATTTGACCATCGATGCCTCCATTCGGAACCTCCCGAAATTTATAATCGCCATTGGCATTCTGCTGACTTTTCTGGAAGAGGAGATTGGACGAACGGAACACCTTGCTCTGCATGATGCGCTGACAGGCCTGCCCAACCGACGACTCCTCGAAGACCGCATGACCAACATGCTGGAGCGTGCAGAACGCAATCGCACACGCGCGGCAATCCTTGTGGTGGACCTTGACGGTTTCAAGCAGATTAACGATACCCACGGACACGCGGTTGGCGATGAATTTTTGCGCGAGATCGCATTGCGCCTGGGGAAAGTGGTGCGAAAAGCAGACACTCTGGCGCGTTCCGGAGGCGACGAGTTTACCGTTCTGGTTTCAGATATTCTGCAGCCGAACGGCGCAAGGATCCTCGCCCAGAAACTTCAGACGGAGCTCGATCGCCCCATTACAGTTCGGCAATTGCAGCTGTGCCTTTCCGGCAGTATTGGCGTGGCGGTATATCCCGAGGATGGCGAGACAGCGGACTCACTGTGTTCCCGTGCAGACGCTGACATGTACCGCGCGAAACGGCATTCGAAGGCGTCGACCGCATCGCGGGCGAAAGAATCTTCCTCTGCCATCTTTTCGCCTCAATAATGTTCATTGAAAGCGCCGTGCCTTCGTTCGCTGCGCACAACTTTTGACAGCGTGCGAAATACCTGCCCCTATCACGCTGGCCACAGAGGAGACATAGATCCGTAATCCGTCGATAAGGTTTGGAAGGGGCTGCGGCGAGGGGATGTGGGTCGCCGACAGGAGTTCATGCAGGGCATCTGGCTGCAAACAGGCTGCAACTGCCGCGGAGCGCCGCTTCTGAGCGCGGTCAGCTGCTCAACAGCTTATGCAAGACATAGTTTCACCCCGGCCAGTCAAAATCGGCTCAGCAAAACGTCATCGATGTCCGCTCCGAAGCCCTCTTCTTCATGTCGCGACCGGCAGCCGTCGCATGGCCTCCTTCCATAACGCGATGCGGTCGGCGAGCGCGGCCAGCCGCAGCAGTGTCTTCCGCGCATGTTGCACGAACCGCCCCGCCGTGTGGATGAGGAGAAAACGCAGTCGCTTGGGCCGGGCACGCAACAGCTCCGCCGGCAACGCGATCCGTTTCAGGGTAGTGTCAAATCTTTTGTAACGTTCTTGGTTGAAGTTTCGTGAATGTTCAGGCGCATTGGTGTGGGAAGCGAGCTTCCCACACCAATGCGAAGCGGTTGAGGGCCTCCTTCCAGCCCTGCACAGCATTCCATTTTCTGGCCAGATTTCTCAGCGCCAGGTACATCACTTTCAAGGCGGCATCTTCTGAAGGAAATGCGCCGCGCGTCTTGATGGCTTTGCGCAGACTCATGTTCAGCGATTCGATGGCATTGGTCGTATAGACGATTTTGCGGATCTCCGGCGGAAACTGAAAGAACGGAATCACGCCCTGCCAGTTGCGCCGCCACAGGGCGCTGATCGACGGATATTGCCGGTCCCATTGCGCGGCGAACTCCGCCAGTTGTCGCTCGCTTTTCCCAGGATGTCGCGCTCCATCTTCACCCGAGCCAGCTCCGCACGCAGACGGCTGATCTCCATCTGCTCGGCCGTCACCCCTGCCTTGCCGCTGACTTCCTTCAGCTTGCCGTCCCGCTTCGCCTTCACCCAGTTGGACAGCGTCTGCTCCACCACTCCCAGGCTGCGCGACGTCTCGGCAATGCTCTGGCACGACTCCACCAGCCGCACCGCTTCCTGCTTAAACTCCAGCGTGTACCTGCCCCGTTTTCCGTTCCTCATCTACCATCCCTTTCGCTATTACAGCAGCTCGCTAAGGGATACGTTTTACGCGGGCAAGGTCAGTACTATAGGTATGCGGAAAATGGGGGCAGGCCAACAGCACCCAAATCTTCGGGCACCAATTCCCTATTCACGCCCCAATAAAGTCGCTTCAGACGTGCCCCAGGGACAATAACCAAAACGCGATCTGAACTGCAAACTAAATTCAACGAATCGGCGGAATCCCACAGGTCGTGGCGAAATATCTATAATGCCATCATATTCTAGCGCCGAGGTCCGAAGGCCATGCACTATCTCTTCGTTGTCGTTTGGACCGTGCTGAGTCTACTTGCTTTTATCGGCTACGGACACTATCCACTGCGCTTGACAGGAGTCGCACCTCGTTGGCCCTTTGCCTGTACCATTGGTATCGGATTGGTCATCGCGGTTGGCGGCGTGCTGAATTTGATCGAGGGTTTGACGCGACCCGTGCTAATTGCGATAGTAATTTGCGGCGCTGTCCTGTGGCTGCAAGCGTACCGAAACCAATGGCGACGGATTGGTGGCGAGGTCCGCGCATTCTGGCGCGACATTGCCGAATCTCCATGGAAGGCCGCAATCGCTTTCATTTTGCTGGCATTGTTGTCGGCTTCTTTCTTCGGAAATATCGTCACCTCCCGTTTCAAGCCTGAAGATGACCTGGTTGCCTATGGCGACTATGCAGTCCAAACCGCCCAGCTAGGCACGCTGCCAACAAATCCATTCGGAGAGCGTCGCATCCAGTCAAGCCTCGGAAGCGGATATCTTCTGCAGGCAATCACCCTTGTTGTGGGCGACGTGCGAAGTTTGTATGTTCCGGATATTTCGCTGGGTTTCTTGCTGGCTATGGGTGCGGTGTACTTCATCGCACGCAAGCGCCTGGGCCGCGGAGTTTCACTGCTGCTGGCCTCGCTGGTATTCGGTCTGTGCTTTCTGCTCATCAACGCGTCTTTTTATATTCTGCCGGAAGCATTGGTCCTCACCCTGTGTTGGCTCGGAATCGAAAATCCCCGCAATGACCGCCGATGGCTGTTGCGCTGTGCGCTGATAGGAGTCACAGCGGCCGCACTGGCATCTTTGAAATCCACATATCTTCCTTTCTCATTTTTGTTTTGCCTGTTCCTCTTTATCGGTTATCTATTGACTTCGCGGCGAGCTTACATTGCGCTCGGTGGTTTGATATGTGCGGGCTCCGCGTTCGCCGTCTTGTTCCCATGGATGCTGGACCAACATCAAAAAGAATCAACCTGGCTATTCCCAGTCTTAGCAGTCCGTGGTGAAAGTCGCAGTTAGGGGGAGAGACCATTGTAGGTAGAAAACGTCTAACGAGTATGGCGATGGGCAGGCGGGAAGAGCGGCGAGTGCAGGAGTCGTTGTGGATTGCGCATACGGAATTGGCGAGGGC
>JAJYSL010000328.1 GCA_021793595.1 Acidobacteriota bacterium | reverse complement strand
GCTTCTTCCCATCTTCCCTGCGCCTTCAGAATCAGCTCGACCAGTTCCCTCGCTGCTCCTTTGCCGCCATCCGCGCGGGTGACGTAGTGGCAGACCGCTTTCAACTCTGGAGCTGCGCTTGCAACCGCGACGGCCAGTCCGGCGCGCTGGGACACCGGCATGTCCGGCAGATCGTCGCCGAGATAGGCGACTTCTTCTTCCGTCACTCCCGCCTTCCGCATGCATTCTTCAAACGCAGCCATTTTTCTCGCCTGGCCAAGATACACGTAGTCGACCAGACACTCCTCGGCACGCTGCTGCACCGCGGGAGACTTGCGCCCGGTGATGAAGCCGGTCTTGATCCCCATGACGTGGGCCAGCTTGATCGCGAGGCCGTCTTGAGAATTGAAGACCTTCATCTCCGCCACGCCGCCGTCGTTCGGCAGAGACATGAGGCACACGCCGCCATCGGTCAGCGTGCCGTCAATGTCCATCAGAATGAGACGGATTTTATTTGCGCGTTCGACGAGAGACGGAGTTGGGATTGGATTGTCGGACATGCTGCGATTTTATCGTGAGGTCGGCGGGCGCTGTCGTCCTGAGCGAGACCGAAGGGCCCAGAACGACGGTCTCCATCAGACCGCTGTTAGATAGTGTTGGAGATTTCAACCAGGTTGCGGTCGGGATCGCGCAGATAAATGGAGCGCAGTTTCCCGATGGCTCCCATGCGATCCACCGGGCCTTCTTCAATGTGAACTTTCTGCTCGTTCAGGGTTGCGATGACTTGCTCCAGCGGCGTCGTGGTCAGGAAGCAGAGATCGGCGGAGCCCGGCGTGGGATGGGCAGCCTTGGGGTTGAACTCGTGGCCGCGTTGGTGCAGGTTGATTTGCTGAATGCCAAAGGCCACGGCCTTGCGGCCTTCGTGGGTGACGACATCCATGCCCAGGACTTCCGTATAGAAGTCGATGGTTGCGTCCAGGTTCGACACAGTCAGAACCAGGTGGTCAAGATGCTCCAGTACAAAGGCCATATGCGTACCATGCTAGTCCCAAACCGCGCAGATGCGCGAACGACCGGTGCTGCCTGAAGCAAGAGCCAGGCAGCAAGAACTGCCTGGCTCTACGCGGGAATGGTTCTACGCAACTTATTTTCCGCGATCAGCGGAGCAACTTCACAGCGGCTTGATTTTAATATTGCGGAACATGAGTCGCTCACCCGGCTTGCCCTTGGGTTCCGTTCCCTGGAGCGATATATGGCCTTTGCGATAGGTTCCGAAGCCGGGCATTTTCACAAATTTACTGCCGGCAACCAGCTTTTTCCATTCATCGCCATTCAGGTCCGTATCGATGACCTTGTGCCCGTTCTGAAATAACTGAACGTGGCCGTTGTTCGCGATGATTTCGAACTCATTCCATTCTCCCGCGGGCTTCACGTATTCAACCTTGTCCGAGATCAGGTCGAAAATGTCTCCCGAGCGCTCCATCAAAATCCGGCTGTCGGGCACGGTGCAGGCCAAATCTGCTATCTGCATTTCCGGACCGGTGCTATAGGGCTGCTTATACTCCGGCGATTCATGCACCCAAAACATCACGCCGCTGTCGATGCAGGGCTTCGCCTTCCATTCCACTTTGAAATCGAAATTTTCAAACTCGTCATTCGTGACGATATCTTGATAATCGGCGTGCGGGTCGGTGTTGCGTTTGTTCAGCACGATTGCGCCATGTTTCACGGACCAGTCTTTCCCCACACCTTCTTCATGGTAGGAATGCCAGCCATCCAGGTTTTTCCCATTGAAGAGCAGTTTCCAGCCATCCGCTTGTTCCTGTGGGCTCAGCGTATTCGGCGCTTGTGTCTGTGCCGCGGCGGAGAACAGGCATCCACTCATCACTACAGTTGCCATCACTGCAGTCGCCAGTTGAGAAAGTTTTCTATGTGCCATCCGTTGTGATCCTTATGTAGGGTTTTATAGTCGCAATGTTGTGGAGGATGCAGCGCAAGCATTGGGGCAACGTCCGTGCAAAATCGTACTCAGCTTACTCCAAGCAACGATGGATTGCCAAAATGCAGCGGGACACCGATCCTGCGCGGTACAAATTCGGCCATGATAAAGAATTTGAAACACACACTTGTTTCGGCGTCATCGAGTTTCGCGTTGCTGGCGGTGGCCGTGGGAGCGGTCGCGGTGGGGGCAGTCGCCGTCGGCGCGTTCACCATTGGCAAACTTGGCGTTCGGCAAGCGGCAAGGCCGCATTGAGAAGCTGGAGATTGGCGAGCTGACCTTGGACCGGTTGATTATTCAGGATCGGACCTCGGATGAGAAAGAGTAGGCCCATATCCTGGAAACGAGACACGTCATCCGGTTTTTTTTGCACTTGAAGGCATACACATACATGTGAGATTCTTACACATAGAGGAATTGCGATGCGGACAAACATTGAACTTGACGATCGGCTGGTCAACCGCGCAATGCGCAGCAGCGGCGCTCGCACCAAACGGGCAGTGGTGGAAGCCGCTTTGCAGTTGCTGGTGAAGACGCACTCTCAAACCGCGATCCGCAAGCTGCGTGGCAAAGTCTTGTGGGAAGGAGACCTGAATGAGTCTCGTCTGGGTCGGGTGCGGGAGTAGTTTCGAGAGATGACGATTGTCGATACGACGGTGTGGATCGACTACTTGCGAGGAGCCGCGAATCCGCATACGGATTGGCTCGACCGTGAGCTGAACCGGCAACGTCTCGGCTTGACGGATCTTATTCTGTGCGAGGTTTTGCAGGGAATCGTTGGGGACTCAACCTTTACGCGAGTGCGGCGCGATCTGTCCAGGTTCGAGGTATTCGACACGGGAGGTGAGGCCATGGCTGTGGCGGCCGCGCGGAACTATCGCTTCCTTCGGGCCCGCGGCCAGACGGTCCGCAAAACCATCGACTGCCTGATCGCAACCTTTTGCCTGATGGAGAGGCATTCCCTTCTTCACCGCGATCATGATTTTAAGCCGTTCGAGGAATATCTTGGCCTTCGAGTCGTCCACCCATAATGGAAGTGACATCCAGCAGCGCCGGTTGCGACCATCTCAGTCGTGGCATGTCGGCGGGGGAGCGTCCTTCCCTGCTTCAAGTTTCACCAGCCATTTATCGGCTTCCCCGGCGGTGACGTGCTGGCCGGTCGCCTGATAGTGGTTCCAGGCGGCAAGCGCGTCCTGGCGGAACTGTTCCCGCTTCTCTTCCCGCTCCACATACTGCTCGACGGCTTCGCGTAGGACCCAATGAGGCGACCGGCGACGGGACGCGGCGAGGCGCTGGACACGCTGTTTCGTCTTGGTATCGAGTTTGACGCTGGTGCTGGAAGTGGTGGGCATCGGGTACTCCAAGGTATTCCCTGAGATTACTCTAGCACCACAATCATGGCTTGAATTGGGTGCCCGGCGGCCACCCGCTTACGGTGCTCGGGTCGCAGACTCAGCAATTATTTGGACAATTCCATCGTAGGCAGCAACGAAAACGTCGACCTCCGCTGTTCTCTGGAAATTTTCTAACGCATCCTGCCAACGGCCCTCCACATCAAGTCTCTGGATTTCGCGCGCGATGAAAAGGCGACTACGCATCACGCGAAATAGTGTTGCCTTTAGTTGCAGAAGCTTATTTTGATCTTCGGGGTTCCGCGTTCTCCCACGGCTCTCCACGGCGATTTCTTCTGTGAAATAGTCCGCCAGGGCCGACTGCAACTCTCGAAATTCTTCTGTCCTCTTGTCGCGGACCCATTGCTCTCGTTGTGATTTCTGCGAGAGATGGTGTCCGAGGGATACTCCTACAACGGTTCCCAGTATTCCGAATGCTCCAGGAGTTAGCACCGTTACCGCAAAATGTTTCCCTGCGTGCATCACGTGTAACATGGCGTCACTCCTCGGCCAGCCACCAATTCTCTATCTTATCGAGCTTGAAGTCAGCCACTTTCTCTGATCCGTTATATCCATACAGTCGGCCACCCTTCTCCTCAGCCCTTGTTGCTTCGATCTTTTCGATTTTCTCTTGATATTCAATCTTCACTTTCAGGAATTTCGCCATACACTCTCCCTGTGCACAAACATTCCGCTCGGGGCTGACTATAGCGGCTTCTATAAAAGGGGATGTCAAGAAAAAACGCTTCTCCTGATCTTCCGGAGGAGGATATTTCTGTGACATCCAGGCGGGTGCGTTTTTTACGGGTAAGGGCGCTTTCAAGCTTGTGGCGGAATTTTGAGGTCCACTTTTCGTCGCTCGTGCCCATGGCCGCGACATCTTGGGCATCGAACTCGATACGAAGAATCCTTTCATCGTGAAGCTCAACAGTAAAGCGATAAAACGAATCGAGGTTCCAATCATGTGTTACACGGGCGAGCGGGTAACCCCTTTGTCGCAAAATCTCTTGAAATTTGGCTGCTCGTTGCTGAGCATATTCTTGTGGCGTCGACATTAAGTTGTCCTCCTCCAGCACAGACTAGACCAACCCAGAGAAAGTGCGAAGTGTTTTACGTGGAAAGTTTTTGCGGGGATGCTAGGTGTACCGGACCTAATCCGATTCTCAGGAAATTACGAGGTGGAGCACGAATCCAAGAACTAACATCACGGTGTTTCCGGCAACTTGGCCGAACACAGCAGAACACTCCTCAATAAATACGCTAAAAGGACTGCTCAGGTCGGCCAACTCCTTTTGCTTCTCCGCGGGGACACACAATTCGATGAGAGATGCCAGAAGCCCCCAATGACTGTCATCAGAACCGGAAGGTCGCGACGTCAGGAGCTGTACCAACCACAGTAGGCCTAGCATCTCCAGAAAAGAAACACTCGAGACGTGTAGTGTAGGAACCGCAAACCAATTCCAGAAACACTGAGCCACGAATGCCGTGTAGAGGCTAACTGGAAGTGTGATCAGTAATAGCCCAAGCCACTTCAACAATAGGGTTTTCATATTACCTACCCCGTTTCTCCAAATAGAAAGTGATCCATTCAAGCCTTTTAGGTTTTAGTGAGGCCGGGTGGCCCACTCAAGCCTTGTTTTGGCTTGAGTGGGGTACAAGTTCCACGGCTGGGCACAGTTTCCCTGCTGCTCGCTCGCGCTTTCTGGAGACCCATTCCGATTCAATCTCCACGCGTCC
>JAJYSL010000327.1 GCA_021793595.1 Acidobacteriota bacterium | reverse complement strand
TGAAGAGTACGCGCGGTTTCTGGACGCCACGGGGAACGTGCCGCCCCCATACTGGAGCGATCCCAACTTCTCTCATCCTCAGCAACCTGTGGTGGCGGTGTCGTGGTTTGATGCTGTGGCATATTGCGCGTGGCTTTCGTCGATGACCGGCTCGCACTATCGGCTTCCTACAGAAGCCGAATGGGAGCGGGCCGCGCGGGGCGGTGCCGAGAGGATGTTATTCCCCTGGGGCAATGATCCGCTGAAGCGTTCGGGGAGGGTCGAGACGTTCCCAGGGAAGCTGCGCCTGCTCTCTGAAACCGATCGAGCATTTGTTTTGGAAAAGCTTATTCAAAACTTCAGTGAGCGACCAGCCGCAGAAGGGCCCGGTCGCAGGATTGGGATTTGCTCCGAACTGCTGGCGATATCATGCAAACATGAGCACGAGCCCTGCAGCAGAAATCGTTTTCGGCAACAAAGACTTCTGGCCCGATGTCGTTAAGCGACATCCTGAGTTCTTTCAACGAATAGGTAGGTTGCAGGAAGCGGTCCGCAACATCGTAGACCCCGCCTATGAGGCGTTAGACGGTCATCAGCGTTTGCAGATGAACTTGCTAATCCTTGTCGCAACAGGTGTGTGGGAGGTCGTGACGCTCGTAGGTAATGGGATGGGCCACGGTGCCATGAAGATAGTGCGCGGCGTCGTCGAGAACGCGATCAACGCCGAGTATCTTCGACAGTTTCCTGATCAAGCTGAGAAGTACATGGAGTGGCACTGGGTTGAGCTGCATAAGCTTTACGCCTTCATGCAGGAAACATCGCCCGATTCACTGAAAGAAATCCCGCCGGAGAAAATCGCTTCAGACGAAGCTGAATACGAACGGGTCAAGGGCCTGTTCCGATATAAGTTGACGACTTCGGATGGTAGTGAGAAGACAGTCAAACAAGATACCTGGTGCCGAGACAACTTGTATCAGAGAGCCGAAAAGACGACTATGGCTCAGAGCTACAGGACGGTTATGCCGTCTGCGAACCAAATCCTCCACGGCACTATCAGCGGATGGATGCGGGAAGTGGATCAGGAAAGTGGCCGCGTCGAATTCCCACCAACTCATAAATGGGGCGGGGAGGTCCTAATCGCCGCGCATGTTGCATTGCTCCAGACCGTTGAGACCGTCGCACTGGCTTTAAGCGTAACGCCGAATCCCTCCATAGACACACTCAAAAAGGACTTCGGTGCAATATGGACAGATGAACCAGCACCGATAGCTGAAGTGAGTGCCTGATCGAAACACGGCGCGGCTTTAGCCTGAGTTACAAATGCCCATGACCTTTGGTAAACCCGAGTTCTTTGAGAAACAACTCTGCCGGTTTTCCGTACCGGGCAGAAGAAGCCATGTGCATGTACTGCTCCATTCAACGAATGGCAATGATGCGGATGATCGGCAGGCCGTGCAGTGCTTGGAACCCTTCAAGCTGGCGGACCGGATGTGGATCTGCCGCATGCCGGATTATCTGCGGGACATCGTCTACAAGGCCTGTGAGTCGCCCGGAGAACCCTATGAGGCGGCGCATCGCCAGTATGGACAGCTCTACACGATTGTGCTTTTCATGGGGCCTCCCGAGATTGGAACGGTCACGAGCTGGGATGGATACGGGTATCTCTCGCGAGTAGTCACATACTCGCAGCTGGTGCATCCGACCTCAATCGGCTTTGGCAACACCGCCGTACTAATCTTCGGCCCTGATGGAGATTTCGAGCAAGCGAGGCCCGGACCATGCCGCGGCTATACCGAGCAAGCATTTACGGTCCCCGACACGCGTAACTGGCTATCACAATCAGAATGCGAAACTGTAAAGGATTTGCTCGACAACGCAGACATGGATAAGCTGCCGGACCGTGTCGCGCGTGCTCACTGGAGCATCCAGCATGCTGCCTATCAGTATTTTCTTGAGGTGCGGACATTGCTTGTGGCGTCCGGCCTCGACGCCCTAGTCCATGTTAGGACTCATGGCAAGCGTTTGAGCACGGGAGCACAATTCACGAACCGGACCGTGCAGCTCGCGACCGATCTTGGCGTGTCGTTCACGATGGATGATGCCAAGGCCGTGTGGGAACATCGGTCAGATATCGCGCACGGGCGCGATCCATGGGCTTTTCTCAAAGACGCGAACGGGAAGATGCCGCAACCTCCGAGACTTTCGAAGAGCGACGAGGTCGTCCGTAGATATATGGCGGCCGAGCAGATATTGAGAGCCGCGATTCTGAAATGCCTCACGGAGCCTAATTTCGCTGCGAAATTCGCGTCGGATGACACTGTTGAAAGGGCCTATCCTGTCACAGCTCAGAACTCCGGCAAGTCGCAGCCGGGGATGAAGAAGCCTTGACTTTACATCCGTACCAGAGGCTCCTCAGCCCTTCATCGATCTCGTCGAGACGGGGCAGCATTCCTTCAAATGGATGGGGCTTTGCGATGATGCGCCTGCTCGCAATTCCACTCTAGGGCACCTGGCTAACAGCATCTTCTCGATGATCCAACTGCTGGTGGAGATTTGTACCGGCAAGTGTGCGTCCAGCGAAGGCTGGCATGAACAGTGGGTGAGAGTCCCATGGGGGTAAAAGTCCAAGTCCCGTAGCTTGAATAGCAGGAGTGATGGAAACTGAGCATCCTGAAGCCTATTGACAAAGCCATCTTCAAGGATGGTGAGCGAATCGCCGGGCCGTAACGCAAGTGAACCCATATGGCCTCGAAAGTACTGAAACCCGAAGGCCGAGCCCTCACTTTTCGGGCGAAGGCAGCATGGAGCGTCGCAAGGACTGATGCGGCGAAACACTTCGGCGGGGTTGGTAGGGACAGCACGGTGACAAGGTCATGCTAAGCAACTGGAGAAACCCTCCTCGTCCCGTCGCGAAATCGGCGGAGCAGGGAAGCCGTATAACCGGTGACACCGGGAAGTCGGTGGACGGCGAGAGGGATTCGGCCGGGTCTGTAGTAGTGAGGAAGCGGAGCAATGTCCGTGGAGCGAAGAGGCCCTGCTGTTTGTAGTGGCTCTAACAACAAGGGAGGCAAGGGTGCGATGACAAAAACGCCCATCAGTTTGCAGGACCTGAGAAGGAGTCTATATGTCAAGGCGAAGGCAGAATCGTCTTGGCGTTTCTGGGGACTATACGTCCACGTCTGCAAGATGGAAACTTTGCGGGAAGCTTACCAGATGGCGAGAAGTAATAACGGGGCGCCGGGTATTGACGGGGTCACGTTCGAAGCCATTGAGGAAAGCGGATCGGAAGGTTTTCTCGCGCAGATTCGGGATGAATTAGTTACCAACACGTATCGGCCCATGCCGGCACGGAAGAAGGAGATTCCAAAGGATGGGGGCAAGAAAGTCCGCATTCTTTCAATTCCTTCAATTCGTGATCGCGTGGTCCAGGGAGGGCTAAAGCTCATCCTGGAGCCGATCTTCGAAGCGGATTTCCAATCGGGGTCGTTTGGATATCGACCGAAGCGGACAGCGCATGAGGCCGTAGCCCGGGTAGCTCGCGCAATCGTCGAAGAGAAGACGCGCATCATTGATTTGGATTTAGCCTCCTATTTCGATAACGTTCAGCATTCGCTGCTGTTAGAGAAAGTGGCTCGGCGCGTCCAGGATGATGCGGTCATGCATTTGCTCAAGATGATTTTGAAAGCCACCGGGAAGAAAGGCGTTCCCCAGGGCGGTGTGATTTCACCTTTGCTCAGTAACCTCTATCTGAATGAGGTAGACCGGATGCTGGAGAAGGCGGTGGACACAACGCGCAGGGGCAAATCAACCAACGTCCAATATGCAAGGTTCGCGGACGACATGGTGATCTTGATCGACGCCGAGCGGCGGAGTGACTGGCTGGTGAAGGCGATAGACAGACGGCTGCGCGAGGAGTTCGCGAAGCTCCGCGTTGAGATCAACGAGGACAAGAGTCGGATGGTGGATCTGAAAAAGGGGGAGAGCTTCACATTCCTGGGTTTTGAATATCGGCGTGTACTGAGTCGTCAGCGGAAGTGGCGGCCCTACTATGCGCCCAAGCTGAAGAAGCGAACAGCGCTGTTTGAAAAGCTCAGGGGGGTCTTCCGCCAGCATGTCAGCTGGCCTGTCGAGATTGTGATTGCGAAAATCAATCCGATCTTGCGTGGCTGGGTGAACTACTTTCGGGTCGGTCATTCGAGTATTTGTTTTGGAGTGGTCAAACGCTGGGTAGAGGAGAAGGTACGGCGTCATTTGATGCGTGCCCGGGGCCGCAAAGGCTTCGGCTGGACGCGGTGGAGTAGCGAATGGCTATATGACCGGCTGGGTTTGTTTAACGACTACCGGCTCATTCGATGGTCAGGCGCGAAAGTCGCCCCAGCACGATAGGCCACATAACTCTTGGCACTAAGCAAACAGGTGCGCCCAGTGCGGGAAATCCGCACGCTGGGTGCGATGTGGCGGGGGCTGGAAACGGGTTCACGGTTTGGCTGTTGAGGCACTCCCAGAGGAAACGGGGAGCAACAGCTAGGCCGGACCTACGGAACACCGCGCCAGTCCTCGACCCGACCGGCCAGTGTCCGGAATTCCAACTACCTTCGCCGGTGCCTTATTCCCGGGCGCTGCGGCGTTTGTTGGGGCCATTTCCTGTCGCAGCCGAAGCGCGGATAATCCCGGTATTCTTCGCAGGTACCTTTTTTGCGCTGGAGAGTTTTTTCATGAATCAGAAATTTTATGTCGTTACGGACGGTTCCGCGATTGGAAACCCCGGGCCTGGTGGTTGGGCGGCGGTTCTCGTGAACGGACGTATGCAGTGGGAGATTTCTGGCACCTGTTCCTGGACCACGATTTCAGAGATGGAGCTTATGGCGGCGATTCAGGCACTTCGTTCGATTCCCGCTGGCTCCAAAGTAAACTTGTGCTCCGACTCCGATTACCTGATTCGCGGGATGAAGTACCTCACAATCCGGTGGAGAAACCAGGGATGGCGAAATCGGCATGGTCTGCCACTACAGTATCAAGGGTTGTGGCGGGAGTTGCTTCAACTGGAGAAAGAGGTCCATATACGCTGGACGTGGGTTCGTGGTCATAGCGGTCACCGGCTGCAAGCCCGCGCCGACGCGCTCGCATACGCT
>JAJYSL010000326.1 GCA_021793595.1 Acidobacteriota bacterium | reverse complement strand
GCATAACACAATTGCACATCCGCTGGGACACAACAGATGTGTGGGTGCCGGTAGTCGCGCAATAGCTAGCGAACAATCGGACTGCCGGCTTCTGCCGAGACCTTCGCCGACATCGGCGCAGCCAGCGTTTCGATCAGTTCCTGCAATTCGCTCAGAATCTCAGATGGAAGTGTCGCCTTCACCGGAAATCGCAATACTCCTTGCGGTGTAAACTGGGCGCCGCGTTTGGCGTTGCGGGCAACCAGTCGCATCAGTTTCTCCGGATCAATGCCGGCTGTCTCCGTGAAGCCGACACTGACCATCTGGCCCTTGCGATCCATTTGTGCCACTCCTGTTTGTTCGCACAAAAGCCGCAGGCGACCCGCCGTCATCAACTGTTGCACCGGTTCCGGCATTGGGCCATAGCGATCCTGCATCTCCGCGGCAATGTCCTCAATCGCGGACTCGTTTTCCGCGCTCGCAATTCGTTTGTACATGCGCAGACGCTGATTTTCCTCTTCAATGTAACTGGAGTCGATGCGTAGCGAAATGCCGAGATTTAGCTGCACGCTGGATTTCTCTGCCTGGTCCTCGCCCTTCAGTTCGCGCACCGCCTGCTCCAGCATTGTTGTGTAAAGTTCGAAGCCGACAGCCTCAATATGGCCGCTCTGTTCGCCGCCCAGCATATTGCCCGCGCCTCGCAATTCCAGATCGAGCGCCGCGATTTTGAAGCCCGCCCCCAGGTCGGAAAATTCCTTCAACGCCGCCAGCCTGCGCCGCGCAATATCGGTCAACTCTTTATCCGGCGGAATCAGCAAGTAAGAATACGCCCGACGGTTGGACCGGCCCACGCGTCCGCGCAGCTGATACAGCTCCGACAGCCCGTGACGGTCTGCGCGGTTGATCAGGATGGTATTTGCCAAAGGAATATCGAGTCCATTCTCAATAATGGTGGTCGCGATCAACACATCGTACTCGTGGTGCATAAAGGCCAGCATCACCCGCTCCAGCTCGGTCTCTTGCATTTGCCCGTGACCAACAATCACGCGCGCCTGCGGCACCAGTTCCTGCAGTCGTGAGGCGATCTCGTAGATGTTTTCCACGCGGTTATGAACGAAATAAACCTGCCCTCCGCGCTCCATCTCCACCTCGATCGCAGAGCGAATCAGTTTCTCGTCGTACTTCGCCACTACCGTTTGGATTGCCATGCGATCTTTCGGCGGCGTTTCAATCACGCTCATGTCGCGCAAGCCAACCAGCGACATGTGCAGCGTACGCGGAATGGGTGTCGCCGACATGGCCAACACATCGATTTCCCGTCGCATTTGCTTCAGTCGCTCCTTGTGGCGCACGCCGAAACGCTGTTCTTCATCCACAATCAGCAGGCCCAGATCTTGAAACTTCAGGTCCTTTGAAAGCAGTCGATGCGTCCCGATCAGGATGTCCACCCTGCCCTGTTCCACCTTTTCCAAAATCGTCTTCTGCTCTTTCGGCGTACGAAAGCGCGAAATCATTTCAATGTGCACAGGAAAGGCCGCGAATCTTCGCTTGAACGTTTCATAATGCTGGAAGCAGAGCACCGTGGTCGGCGTCAGCACTGCCACCTGCTTGCTGTCCTGCACGGCCTTGAAAGCCGCCCGCATCGCCACTTCCGTCTTCCCATAGCCGACGTCCCCTACCAGCAGACGATCCATCGGCATGGTGGATTCCATGTCGCGCTTGATGTCCGCAATCGAAGTAATCTGATCGTCCGTCTCGTTAAAGTCGAATGCATCTTCAAATTCACGTTGGAATTGGTTGTCGGCGGAAAACGCATTCCCCTGCGCTGCCTTGCGCACGGCGTACAACTTCAGCAGTTCATCGGCCATGTCCGCCATGGCCTTCTTGACCCGCGCCTTTGTTCGCGCCCACTGCGCGCTCCCCAGGCGGTGCAGCAACGGAGCAGGCCCGGTATCGGTCGAGCGGTATTTCTGAATCAGGTCCAGCCGGGTAAGCGGAATATAGAGCCGTGCTCCCTCGGCAAATTCAAGAATCATGAACTCGACATGCAACCCGTCCTGAGAAATTTCTTTCAGGCCAAGGTAGCGAGCGATACCATGGTCGACGTGGACGACATAGTCGCCGATCGCGAGATCTCGAAAGTCGGAGATAAACGCAGCCGTATTTGATTTGGCTTTGCGCTGCACCGGCTTTGCCGTGACATCTGCTTCATCGGACAGATCATTCGCGCCGAGGATGACCAGTCGCGCTTCTTCCAACACCACGCCGCTCGAAATCTCCGTTCTCACAATCACGGGAGCACGCATATCTCCGCGCAGGTAACTGGTCTCGTCATACATGGTTTCGCTGCCACTGTGAGCGCTGCGGCTGCCAATGCGATAGGAAATGCCGTACTCCTGCAGAATGCCGGCTAATCGCTCCACTTCGCCTTGATTCGCCGCAGCAAGCACGGTTCGCATCTCCTGCGCAGCCAGACTGTGCAGTTGCTCCACCAGCATCGGTATCGATCCGTGGAGTCGAAGCGTGGGGCGCGTGGGAATTTCAATCTCGCCCAGCGTCGTCAGGTCGGTATCCAGAACATCGACCGCTCCCAGTTGATCCAGATCGAGTCCAGGAGTTTCGGCCACCCGCGTCTGCCACTCCCATGGAGTCAGATACAGATCTCCTGGCGCAAACAATGTGTCCATGCCACTGCGCTCATGGCGTTGCGTCACCTTGTTCCACCACCGGTCAAGCTGGTTTTGCACCATGCCCGGCTCTTCCATAAAGATTCGGCAATTGGATATCAGATCGAACACCGTGCGCTGCTGCCCGGACGCCGCCGCCGCAAAAAACTCCCATCCAGGGAAAATGTCCGCGCCTTCTCCCTCCCTAGCCTCCTCTACTCCATCCCGGACTTCCGCCCCTTCGCTTTCCAGATGCTGGCGGCTGAGTCGTGCGTGGACTCGCGCCAGTAAAACATTGGTCATCGGAGTTTCGGTCAGCGGCAACAGGGTTGCTTCGTCCACGGGAGCTGAAGATCGCTGCGTTTCTGGGTCGAATTTGCGCATGGATTCAATTTCGTCGCCCAGAAACTCCATGCGCAGCGGGCCGTCCATCTCCGGCGGATAGATGTCAAAAATGCCGCCGCGCAGCGCATATTGACCACGCATGTCCACCATGTCGACCGATTGATAGCCGACGCCGGCCAAGTGCGCAACCAGTGTTTCAGGATCGATCTCATCCCCGCGTCGCAGCGTGCATGCCAGGTTCGCGTAGTGTTCCGCCGGAAAAACTCGATAGCAGGCTGACTCGATCGGCAGAATAACCATTCGCGCAGCGCCTCGGGCAATCTTCCACAGCGTAACCGCGCGCTGTTCCTGAATGTCCGGGTGCGGCGAAAGGCTCTCAAACGGCAGCACATCGTGGGCGGGCAGGCGGACGACGGCATTCCTGTCCATCGCGCCCGTCAGGTCGCAAGCGGCCTGCACTGCCAGCTGCAGTGTCTCCGCAGCACGATTGTCGGCGACCACCACGAAAACCAAAGATTTTGAAAGTCGCGCCAGCAACGGCAGATAGAGAGCCCGCGCCGTCGCCGTTAATCCGGAAACGCGCCGCCGCCCTATTCCTTTGGCCAGCGACTGGCGCAAGCGATCAAGGGAGGGAGTCTTGTCCAGTTCCGCGAATAACTCCCTGACAAAGGGAAGAATCATGAGCAGTGGCCCGGGTCGGATTTGCTGCTGCTTGCCGCCAAATCACTTTCAGGACGGTTTTCTGTCTGCAAAAGCCGCCTGACGCTGGACGATTTCGATTGCACCTGGAAACGCGCTGGAAGAAGTTTCATATACTCGAAATTGCTCGATCCGTCGGGTGTGCGACCTGCACTGGAGGCGGGTCGCAGGTTGTTCGCCGAAGCTGCCGCGCCGCCCATGAAACAGCTTCTAGTGAATCTCCAGTACGTTCGTTTCTTTGGACGCATGTTCCTGCGCGCGTTCCGCTAGCTGACGCGCGACGCTGTAAAAGGGCGTCGCCTGTTGCGACAGCTCTCCCGCCAGGGAAATTGGCAGGCCGCGATCGCCGCCGTGACGAATCTCCGGATCGAGCGCGATCGAACCTAAGAACGCAATCTGGAATTCCTTCGCCATCCGTTCCACCCCGCCTTTGGAAAAAATATCAATCTCATGATGACAATGCGGGCAGGTGAAGAAACTCATGTTTTCCACGATGCCCAGCACATCCACATTCACCTGACGAAACATTTCTACCGCCTTGCGCCCATCCTGCAGCGCCACGTCGGAAGGCGTTGACACAATTACTGCGCCGGTGAGCGGTACGGTCTGCACCAAGGAAATCACCACATCCCCGGTTCCCGGGGGCAAATCCACGATCAGGTAGTCCAGTTCGCCCCAATCCACCTGCTGTAAAAACTGGCGGATAATCTGATGCAACATGGGACCGCGCATCACCATCGGTTTATCGCCCGGAGAGATCGAGCCAACGGAGATCAACTTAACACCATGCGCTTCCAGCGGCCCGATCCAGTTCCCTTCTAGGACCCGCGGCTGCTCCTGGCTGCCCATCATCAGCGGTACGTTGGGGCCATATACATCGGCGTCCAGCAGGCCCACCTTATTGCCAAGCCGGGCCAGCGCGATCGCCAGATTCACGGCAACTGTGGTTTTGCCGACCCCACCCTTGCCCGATCCCACGGCAATGATGTGGCGAATGCCCGGCAGCGGTTGCGGTCCCGTTGGAGCTTGTCCCATATGTCCCATACTTTTCTCACTCCTCAGAAAATCTTTGTTCTTGGCTCGCATTCCTGAAACAGGCCCATGAATGTGTCATGCCGTCTGGAAAATCCGTCGCCTTCGCATGGATTAGACCGCTGACCTGGCGGCTGTCTCGTGGGCGGCGCGATTTTGACGTTTCCGCTCTTTTTCCTGCTCGCGTCGCTGGCGCCGCCTTCCGGCATCCTCATAGCGCCGCGTCTCCTCAACGCTCTCAGTCGCCAGCGGCGGCACCGGTACCCGCCGTCCATTCGCGTCAATTGCAACAAACGTCAGGTAAGCCGAAGCAATATGATGGCGTGAACCTGCGATGGCGTTTTCTGCCCATGCCTTCAATACCACTTCAATGGAGGTAAGCTACACCAGAAA
>JAJYSL010000325.1 GCA_021793595.1 Acidobacteriota bacterium | reverse complement strand
GGGGTCTGCCCGTGCAAGACCAGTCCGGGACGGCCAAATACATCGCCCAGAAAGTTTGCCAGGGGGACCGTGATCTCCCGAAACTGGGTGAAGATCAGTGCCTTCTCCTGCCGCTCGGCCAGCTCCCGACATATCTCGGCCAGACGCTGGAACTTTCCGCTGTGCTCCGGTGCGTAGCCACCATCCGCCGTTTGCTGCGAAGGATGATTGCATATCTGTTTCAGGCGCATCAGATACGTCAGCACAAGGCCGCGCCGTTGTATGCCATCGGCCCGCTCGATCTTCCCGGCCAGTTCCCGCACCGCGTTTTCATAGAGCGCGGCCTGCACCTTGGTCAGGCCGCAGTACGCACTCACCTCCGTCTTTTCGGGCAGGTCGGCAATCACCCGGCGGTCTGTTTTCAGGCGGCGCAAAATGTAAGGCCGCACCAGCGTGCGTAGCGGGCCATAAGCGTTCTGTTTGACACCCTCTCGTTGTTTTACAAAACTGGCAAAGGACTTGGCGCTGCCCAGCAGTCCGGGATTGAGAAAGTCGAAGAGCGACCACAGATCGGAAAGCCTGTTTTCAATGGGCGTCCCGGTCAATGCGATGCGTCCTTCGGCGCACAGCTCCTTGGCCGCGCGCGCCTGTCGAATGCCGGAGTTCTTGATGGCCTGGGCCTCATCGAGGACCACCAGCTTCCACTCCAGCTGCCGCAACCAATCCAGCCGGCAGAGCATGGTGTAGGTGGTGATGACCAGGTCTTGCTCGGAAATGCCCTTGGGGTCTTTCAGGTCGCCGCCAGCTTCCGAGGGATGCAGGATGGAGATCGACAAGGACGGCGCAAAGCGCGCGAGTTCCACCTTCCAGTTGGCAATCAAGGAAGCAGGGACCACCAGCAGACTGGGGGTGTCTTCCTTCGCGTCTCCCACTTTCCGCGCCCGCTCCGCTTGCAGATGCAGCAGTAACCCAATCACCTGGATGGTCTTTCCCAGTCCCATGTCATCGGCCAGGCAAGCGCCCAGGCCCAGGCGCGTGACAAAGCGCAGCCAATGCACGCCCGCCTGTTGATACGGGCGGAGCGTGGCCTGCAACTTCGGCGGGGGCGTTTCCCCAGCCTCCTGGGACGAACGCAATTCGCCCAGCATGGATCCGAGCTGCTCTCCGGCAGAGATGCCGACCCACTCTTTGACATCTTCCGGCACCGTGGCCGCCGCGTCCCCGGACAGATTGGTCCCGGACAGCAGCCGCATCCCCTCAAAAAACGAGATGCCGCCGTCTCGCGCCTCGCGCTCCACCTTCTTCCAGTGCTGCAAGGCCACGGCCAGCTTCCCGCTGTCCAGCTCGACCCATTGGCCTTTCAGAGAAACCAAACCGCCGGAAGAGGCCAGAATGCTCTGTATCTCCCGCTCGCTGAGCGCCTCTCCGTTGAGCGTTACATTCACAGAAAAATCGAGCAGCGCGCCAACCCCCAGTTTCGTCGCCGTGTTTCCGCCAATCTTGACGTTGACCACCGGTCGCGGCGGTTTCGTGGCCTTCCACCAGTCCGGCACACGGACAATCAGTCCGCTGGCTTCCAGGTCGGGAATGCTTTGCAGAAAGCGATAGGCGTCCCGTGGCGTCCAGGCCAGCGGCTGATACACTTCCCCGGAGTCGACAAGATCTTTGATCCACGGGACACGCTCCGCGGCCTGCTGGATGGGCTGCAACAGCGATAGCAACGCCGCGTGGTTCTTGGCCGCGCCATACTCCCGCAAGGCCCGCTCCAGCGGCAGATGTTGCAATTGACCATGCGCGGAAAGACGGCTGTTGTAGGTCGCCAGAAAAGCAAAGGGCCACTCCGGGTCCCGCTTGTTCTCCGCCAGGTGAAAGGTCACGCGCCCAACCATCCGCCATAAATGGTTCCGTTTCTCCAGAAATTTCTGGACGCACTTTCCCGCAGCCTCCACCTCGGTCCGTGCCAGTTGATCCAGCTCCAGCCACCAGGCCTCCAGAACATCGGCGCTCAGATACTCCGCGCCCCGCATCGGTGGAGCGGAGGCAGCCATGGCGGCCCGCTCTTCCACCGAGGGGGCGGGCATAGACCAGGGCCGATCATTGTTGTCGCCCTCTGGCTGATGGCACAATTGCGTCAGGTAGGCGCGGCCCCAATCGCGGGCAAAGGAAAATGCTGCAGGCAGGCTGGTCTCAAGCTCCCCCGTTGCCAAATGCAGCAGTCCATGCGCCGCGCCAAGGGCGAAGGCCGCTTCGAGCCGCCTGGATAGAGAACCATCGATGGATGCGGCTTCCTCATCCGGGGCGCTCTCCACATACAAACGCCCGTGCGGAGAAATCGATAAAACCAACGCCATGATTGCAGCAAGTTTACCAGCAGGCCTGCGCCGGAAGGGACCTCTCGGCAAGTACTTCGCGTTTGCGAAAATTGATGGGCCACCAGAGCGGAAACTCGTGGGCCGGTGGCGCCTTGTCATGGTCCATGGCGCGCCAGATGCCAGAACGCCGAAGCAAATAGACTGCGGAACGGCGCGGAAGCGTCGGGCTTTGGCGGTTGTACATGTGTGTCCCGCCAGTTTCGATTCCATATACTTCACGTGATTGCGATCACAGACAAACGCAGTCAGCAACGCACCAAATGAATGGTTGTGGAGACGGACCGCCGGTTCGCTGGGATCGGGTCTTCATCCGGCCAGCGTTGCGGGCGCATCGTCGCACGGCAGCAAACTTCGAGACGAGGGGGAGATTTCTTTATGGCGGCAGACACTCTCACGATTACAGACAATCGCACGGATCGCACCTACACACTGCCCATCGAGAATGGGACCGTCCGGGCGATGGACTTGCGGCAAATCAAGACTGGCCCGGAAGACTTCGGGCTCATGACGTACGATCCCGCATTCATGAACACGGCATCCTGCCAGAGC
Organism: Acidobacteriota bacterium; assembly: GCA_021793595.1. The sequence continues at coordinate 2,215 of JAJYSL010000325.1, read as the reverse complement.
GGCATCACCTTCATCGATGGCGAGCGCGGCATTCTGGAGTATCGCGGCTATCCGATTGAAGTGCTGGCGGAGCACTGCACATTTCTGGAGGTCGCGTTTTTGCTGCTTTTCGGAGATCTCCCGAATGAGACGGAGCTGAAAAACTGGGTGCATGAGATCACCTACCATTCCATGCTGCACGAAACCAGCAAGAAGTTCATGGAGGGTTTCCGCTACGATGCACACCCCATGGCCATGCTGGTCAGTACCGTGGCAGCTCTGGCCACCGTCTATCCGGAAGCCAAAAATATCCACGATCCCGAGAACCGCTTGCTGCAGATCAAGCGGCTGATCGGGAAAATGCCGACCATCGCCGCCATGTCGTACCGGCACAATCTGGGTTTCCCTTATATTTACCCCGACAACGATCTGAACTACACGGGGAACTTCATGAATATGCTGTGGAAGATGGTTGGCCCCAAGTATGTGGCCAATCCAGTGCTTGCACGCGCGCTCGACGTCCTGTTCATCCTCCACGCCGACCACGAACAAAACTGCAGCACGAACACCATGCGTTCGGTAGGTAGCTCGCAGGCCGATCCCTATGTGGCGACCGCAGCGGCAGCAGCGGCTCTCTCCGGACCATTGCATGGCGGGGCCAACGAACAAGTCCTCAAAATGCTCGACGAGATCGGCTCCAAACAGAACGTGGCCGCCTACATTCAGAAAGTGAAGAACGGACACGAAAAGCTGATGGGTTTCGGGCACCGTGTGTACAAAAACTACGACCCCCGCGCCAAGATCATCAAGTGGACCGCCGACCGGGTCTTCGAAGTGACTGGACGCAACCCAAAGATTGATATTGCCTTGGAGTTGGAACGGATTGCACTCGAAGACCAGTATTTCGTCGAACGCAAGTTGTATCCCAATGTCGATTTCTACTCAGGGATCATCTACCAGGCCATGGGCTTCAAGCCCGCGATGTTTACTACGCTTTTTGCCATCCCGCGCACCGTCGGCTGGTTGGCGCAATGGCAGGAGATGGTCACGGACGCAGAGCAGAAGATTGCCCGTCCGCGGCAGATCTACACCGGGCAGCGTACACGCCGCTTTCTTCCCATGGAAGAGCGCCAGGCTGTCGCCGCGATGAAGAAATAACCTCACGCTGCTGTGCCCGATCCACCTGTCCCGTGGTCGAAGTCCCAGCTTGCTCTCCGCACTCTGCCGGTCCGCTTTATGATCGGCAGCAGGAAAATGCCGATTTCATTTTTCTTGCCAGCCGCAAACATCTATCGCATGGGTTTTCCCGAACGGGCCCGAAGCTTCCACCTATGCGAATCCGAACATTCCGATAGAAACTCCGGGGCCATCCAAGGGGACGCCTCGTCCCTGCCACGTCCACCTTGTTACGCCGTTTTGGCCTTCTTTTTCTTCGCCCAGCGCTGCTTCGCCAACTCCGACAAGCGCTTCTTCGTGGCAACACTCATCGGGTTGCGGACTACCGTCTTCTCTGTCGCCTCTGGCTTGGAGAGAACGGGCGCAGAGGCCACCTTGGCAGCCGTCGGCCCTGTGGTCCCTTCCAATGCCTCCAGAGTTGCAATGGCCTTATCGAGCCGTACTCGCTCGTCGCGAAGTTCCCGAAGTATTTTGTGAATGTCCATGGTCCCTACTCTTTCTATAAAAGTGATTTCTGATTTGTCTTGAGATCTTTCCTATTCAGCTTATCCTGATTTGCCCCCAAACATTCTCGCCACTCCTGTGCCACACAAACAGCAGAACCCTTTGCGTGGTGGACGATTGCCAACTCTGAGAGGAATTCCTCAGCAGGGCGCGATACCGCGCGGCATGCAGTTTCTTTCGCCACCGCTGCGCTTCCGGGGAAAGCATTCGCTCAAGCCGCACCGCTTTCGTCGAGACCTGTAAATCATGTCGGCAGCCGACCTTATTTTTGGAAGAAGAATACAGAGGAAACTTCTTGTTTATGAGAAACCAAAAGAAATGCGGAAATCGGGGCCTGTCTGCCCATGTTGAATAAGGCCCTGCTTTTTCGCGTTAGGGGTATCCGGTCTCTTTCTGGAGTTCTTTTGTCAGCGGACCTCAGTGGCAGCCAGGAGGTCCGTCGAGGTATTCGAGTATGAGGGCGAAGTGTTGCGGGTCTTCACTGCTGCACTGAGATCTCTGGGCTGCGCAGCCTGTATACAGTAGCGCATAGCTGATTTGGGGTCGCCGCATCCCG
>JAJYSL010000324.1 GCA_021793595.1 Acidobacteriota bacterium | reverse complement strand
GAATGGGCCACCCGCCTTAACTAAGAACTTATCCGTAAATAGTGACGAACTTGGTATTCGGTTGTCTGGCGTAGTACCGATAAATACCCAGCATTCTCAGCATGGGTCGGAACCAGAGCATGGGCGGGTGCGGCGCATCTTTATCAATCGGCCCCCACCAGGATTTTTGGAGGCCACCGTCGATTATGCTGGCTTAGAACGCGAGACGCCTCATCCTGCCATGTCAGTTGCCCTACCTGCTGGAAACCTCGGTGAGAACACTCAGCGAACTGGCACCACCCAAAGCGAAGCCGCGCAAACAACTCAATTGGCATCGAAATCCACATAACATGCCAGCACGCAAAGTCAGAAGCGACCGGAAGATGACCTTCCATGTCCAATCCAAACGGACTGATGCACACAGCAGCATCTCATGCTGTAAGAATGCCGAGATTGCACTCGATACAGATTTGGTCGGCAATCCGGATGCGTTCAATCCAGCAGAACTTCTGCTGGCCGCATTGTCGGCCGGCATGATCAAAGGCATCGAACGGGTCATACCTATACTGAATTTCTCTCTTCGGAGTGTTGAAGTGCATGTGGATGGCGTGCGGCAAGACGTGCCTCCCAAGATGGGGTCGATTCATTATGAGACTCTTGTGGACACCGATGAATCGGACCACCGCCTACAATTGCTGCACGAAAATGTGAAGAAATACGGCACCGTATTCAATACAGTCGCACCGGGCACGCATCTCATGGGCGAGATGCGACGCATGAAAGTCAGCGATGGTTCCCCAAACGAGTCGTGAAGATCCCTGTCTTACTACTGAATCGGGACCATTGCCGGTAAGTGAACGAAGCGGTTCTCCGATGATGGCTAGCAGGACATCTTCACCTCGCTCAAATGCATCAGCAGAGCGATGGCAGCGGACGTCATGCGCGTCTTGGCCGAATCCGCGCGGCTGGTAAGAATGATGGGGACGGAGGCCCCGGTGACAATTCCAGCCAGACTCGCGCCGCCAAGATATTCCAGTTGCTTCGCCAGCATGTTGCCGGACTCAAGATCGGGGACTACGACGATGTCCGCTTGCCCCGCAACCGAAGAAATCAAATGCGTGATCCGGATCGCTTCCGGGCTGACGGCGGTATCGAATGCGAGCGGGCCATCCAGGACGCCGCCCTTGATCTGGCCCCGCTCCGCCATTTTACAAAGGGCTGCGGCATGCAGGGTGGAGACGATGTTGGAGTGGACCGTTTCCACCGCCGAAAGGACCGCTACTTTGGGTTCCGGCACTCCGAGAACGTGGGCAAGATCGATCGCGTTCTGCACAATATCGACTTTGTCTTCCAGGCTCGGCAGGATGTTGATCGCAGCATCTGTGATCAGCAGGATACGAGAATAGGATGGCGTTTCCATGACAAAGATATGGCTGACTCTACGCGCGGTGCGAAGCCCAGTTTCCCTGGCCAGCACGGGACGCATGAAAACATCCGTGTGTAGACTGCCTTTCATCAATGCGTCTGCATGACCGGAACGACACAACTCGACGGAGACCCTTGCTGCCTCCATTTCATCGGCGACATCGACACACTCGCACAGTTCGATATTGAGCGCTTCCGTCTTGGCCATATGTTCGATTCTGCCTCTCGGTCCAACCAGGATCGGGCGAATCAAGCCGCAAGTTGCGGACTCCAGGGCGCCTTCCAATGCGACCCTTGTCAATGGATAGCAAACTGCGACCGGAATAGCAGGGAGTTGCATGGCGCGTTCCACAAGTACATCGAAGCGACAAACAGGAGGATTATTTCCCATAGACATTCGTGCCATCTTTCACGTTTGCTGTGTTCAATTTCATGGGACGTACTTGTTTAAGTCTGGCCCGGACCGCCTTTCCTTCACTCCCAATATTAAGGATACTGTGTTGCAGAGATTCTCCTGTGACGGTCGTCACTACGGAGCGCTCGTCGATTGGCACGGCGACCGAAGGGAGGCTTAGTCCGCACTGTCCTGGAACCGCCTTGCTCGACGCATGTGATCGGCATCACGTACCGCCGTAGGTCTTATCACTGGCTACCGGTCCACACCCTCCTATGATTTTCCGTTGGGAAGGGGGATCAATCTATGAATATAGGATCAACATTCATGCAAGGCCCTATCGTGGTCGGGACAGATTTTTCTCAGCTATCCAGGTCCGTGACGGATTATGCGACGGACCTGGCCCTGGAAGAATCGAAATCTTTACACCTGATTTATGTTATGCCGATCGTTCCAGATGACTCCTTCGCTTTGCTGCAAATCCAGAAACAGGAACTCAAGGACCAAGTGAATGCCGTAGAAAAAAAACTGCGGGGCAGTGGCCTAAAAATTGAGAGTACCCTTGTCATGGGCACTGCGGCCCACCAACTGATCCATCTTGCGGACGAACTGAACGCCGCCTGTATTGTCGTCGGCACCCAGGGACTCAGTGGGATGGCGCGCCTTCTATTGGGGTCGGTCGCAGAGGCGGTAATCCGCAAGTCGGACCGTCCGGTCATCGTGGTGGGGCCCCAGGCCGCAGCGATGGCGAAAAAAAACATTCCCTGGAAACATCTGATGCTGGCGTGCGACACGGCAGCAGGAGTGACCGAGGCTGCACGCCTGGCTGGCAACATTGCTTCCGGTCATCAGGCGCGCCTGACTATTTTCACTGTGAGAGAAGAAGGCATCCAGTACCCCTCTGAAGATCAGTTCGAGGCCATAGAAAAGATGATGGGCCGCGAGGCCTGGCTGACAGTAAAACCGCAATGTCTGATCCGCTATGGGGAACCCGCGAAAGAAATCATCCGCATGGTGGAGGACACGCAAGCAGACCTGCTCGTGATGAGTGTCCATCGCAGCGGCGAGTTGCTCACCCACCTGCGGTCTGGAATTATGGCGAAGATCTTACGCATGTCTCGCTGTCCGGCCATGGTCCTGCGCGACATCCAAGCTCCGCACCCCACGCAGGTAGGACACCATGCAAACCATAAGAGCGCACCCGCCTGATTATGAGAGATGGGAGATGGGAGCCTGGCAGGAAGTTTCACGACTCTCTCCTCCTGATTTTGATAGTATAAGTTGCCCGCAATGCCTGGAGGAGATATGGCCGACCAATGCTCCAACAAAATGCACATGGAAAATTGCACTACATGCACGGACAGGCATGAGGACTGGTTCTGCAATTTGTCTCCACAGGCCCTGGTCGAGTTCGACGCTCTCGGGATGCACATGATGGTTCCGCCCGGCGGTACCCTATTTTTCGAGGCGCAACCCGCGCGCGGCGTGTACGTCCTGTGTAAGGGCCACGTAAAGCTGACAGCCTCCTCGAAGGATGGGAAGACACTCCTTATGAGAATCGCCAAGCCGGGAGATGTGCTTGGGTTAAGCGCAGCCATCTCAGACATGTCTTACTCAACTACCGCGCAGGCACTCGATCCGGTGCAGGTGAAATCCTTCCAGAGCAAGGACCTCCTTCATTTTATCGAGCACCATATCGAAGGTAGTATGCACGCGGCGAGGATGCTCAACAGGAAATATCGCGATGCACTGAGTGCTGCGGCCCGACTTGTTCTCTCTGCTTCAATCTCTGGGAGAATTGCCAGCTTATTGCTTGAAATGGCGGCTGAGCAGAAGGATCCAAAGCTGTGCTTTACCCTGTCGCTCACACATGAAGAACTCGCCAGCATGCTGGGAACAACACGTGAGTCTGTCACACGGATATTGAATGAAATGAAGCATAAAGAGATCATTGCGATCCATGGGGCCAGCATTACCATACTTCGCAAGGATGTTTTAGAGTTGCTCATCTGACAGGAAGCGGACCAACGGCGGCGGCAGGAAATTTCCCACCCAATGCGAACCAAGCGCTCACGCCGCGCGGAGCATACCCTGCCGAAACTTCGGCGTGATAGAAATCACAGAGATATATGTTAGTCAATACATCCAGAAATATCTCCTGGCTCGACAATGTGTACATTCAGGAGGTTTCCTATGTCCACGAGTCAGCTCCGGAGATGGGCCAGCCCACGCCGCATTCTTCTGGCCACAGACCTCACAGACTTAGGGTTCATGCTTCCGGTCGCAAAGCAGCAGGCACTGGCTTACAAAGCAGAACTGCGGATTGTGCATGTATTGCCGAATCCGAATGCTTCTCTCATCGATCCCGTTTTGATGGTAAATTGCGATCCGGCGCGGACGCGGAAATCGGCGGAAACGAAGCTGGAAAAAGCGGTCGCTGAAACGCAAGCTGCCGGGATCCGAAGCTCTTCTCACTTGGTCGCGGGCGACACAGTCACGGAAATAATAAAACTCTCCGGTGAATGGAAAGCAGATCGCTTGATCGCAGGCTCCCATGGAAAAGCGAAATTCCATCTCCATATTCTTGGGTCGATCGCCGAATCCCTCTTTCACCACATGGATATCCCTGTACTCTCTGCGGGACCGAAAGTAGTACCAGGGGAAACCTCGGTCAGGCGACATATGCGGATCGTGTTTGCCGCTTCCCTGGACCACGATTCTCGACGGATGGCGGAATTTGCCCTGAGCGTGGCTGAAGTTCATGGCGCGGACATAACACTGCTCCATGTGCTTCCAAACGTCGTCTCAGCGCATCCCACGACAGGCCCAGTTCGTGCAAATGTCAACAGGATGCTTGAGGACCTGGCAGCGGTAAGGCGCGTCGGCAAATCCAGGCCGGTGTGCGAAGTGGTGTACGGTCAGCCGACGGAATCGATTCTTGCCTATGCGAAACAGCATGCGGCGGACATGATGATTCTTGGAGCTTCCGCGCACTATGCCTTTGATGCCCGCTTTATTCCAGGGACGGCATACCGGGTCCTATGCGAATCTCCATGTCCAGTGTTGGTACTGAAACAGGAGTCGGCATGGCACAGTGTTCCAAGACATTCTACGCAAGATCGGAATGCACATGTAGAGACTGTAACTACCGACTAAACCAACCCAACTACTTCAAGTAGGAGATATGAAAATGACTAAGTCTAAGAGGACTATTTTATCGGCCATCGTTTTACTTACCCTGGGATATCTCGCAAGTTTCGCCTGGGCAGGAGATGTGAAAGGAAAGGTCACAGCGCAAGGAATGCCTTCCCCGGAGAACATC
>JAJYSL010000323.1 GCA_021793595.1 Acidobacteriota bacterium | reverse complement strand
GCTCATCAGCCTTACCATGACGGACTACATCAGCCGCGCCTGGGGTATGTTCTAAGCACCCGTCGCGCGCGGCAGACTTCGAATCGAGCCAATGAAAGATGCGGATCAACAGGTCCGGCTGCGTCGTTTTTGGGGAGCCGCGATCTTCTCGCTCGGCACGCTTTGGGGCATCGCCAACTGTGTCTACTTCCCGGTCGCGGCGCTGACCAGTATCGCTGGCAGCTCCTGGCTGGAAGTTTGTATCATTTTCGCCGGCGGTGGGCTCACTCTCATCGCTTCCATCGCCGCTTTTTATCAGCGACGCATCGCATCTCGATTTCTGCTTGCAGGCGGCATCCTCCTGCTGATCTTTGCGATTGGCGGACAAATCGTTTTCCCGCTCAGTACGCGCGGACTTCCCAACCTGCTACTGCTTTTTCTTTCAGCCACGGTCGCCATTTCGCTGGGCATGTTTGGCGCGATCACGGATCGAAAAGGCTGGCCTGCCCTGCGCGACCTCCCATAACATCCGTAGGACTTCATCGCCATTTCCGCTGCTAGCGAGAACGCTACCGTCAACCGTGTACTTGGCTGGACGCATAGAGAGCACCGCCCCATCGAATCCATGAAAAATCGGAATGGCCAAACCCAACAACCTTCCTGAGTAAGACGGAAGATCGAAAGTGCGAAAAGAGCTGGACATTACCGCCAAGTTCATCGGAATATGCAATTGAGCATTGAATCGTCCGGCTTCCCCAGGACTGGCCTCAATGAGAGCCGGGCTGAACTCTAAAAATACTTCAGCAGCAAAAAGAGGAAGCCTTCAGGCAGGGAATAGAAATCGGCTCTTTGCGAGAAAGTGTAAGACCCCCTGTTTTTGCTGGGGTTTTGAGAGACAGGGCTTCCGGTAGCGCGTTCTGTCCGATGCGGCAGAATTGCTCTGAGGGCTCTTCCTATCGGCGATTTCCAAAGATTATAGGCTCCGTTTGTTGAGGAATCTGAGTTGCGAGCGACGGTCAGGCGAAAGGCCGAATTGCCTACTGATCCCGGATCGGAGCCGATTCGAATCGCCCCGCAGATCGCCAAGGAAGTCTGTGACCGTTTCTTTCGAAAGATAGCTTTGGTTAGCCTCGAAGAGATCGTCATCCATCATAGAATGAGCTACTTACACGACTTCCAAGCGGCCATACCCGTCCGGGGAGCAACGGAAGCCGCCAAGACGCAACCGGTTTTACCGCCCTGCCATAGAATCTCGTAACCGGCGGCGACAGGTGCAAAAGCCCTTGCACTCCTCCAGTGGCCTAGAATTCAAAAACCCGCATAAAATGCACATTTTTACAGATTCTCGCAAAGAACCTAGAAATCACACGTGTCAATGCGGCGAACGAATATCTGCGGACAGGAGACACTCAGAAGGCTGTGGACATATACCGTCAGTCCATTGAACTGGACCCGAAGAATTCCGACATCTATTATGATCTCGCGCTGGCGTTACACCGGCAGGGAAAGTATTCCGAGGAAGGGCAAGCACTCGCGAAGGCGATTCAGTTGGATCCGAAATTTCCTCAAGCACATAATGAAAGTGGAGTCTTGAATCTGCAGGGAGGCCGGATCGCAGAGGCAGAAAAAGAGTTCAAGACCGCAATTTTGCTGGACCCTGCAATATGCAGAGGCTCAGAGCAACTTAGGCGTTTTGGATAGTCGACTTGGTAGGCCGAAAGAAGCAGAGTTGCTGTTTCGCCAAGCTACGGAAAATAATTCTCGATACGTACAAGCCTTCATAAATCTAGGTCTGATTCTGGCAAGCGAATCGCGCTTCTCTGAATCGGAGCCGGTTCTGCAGCACGCGATGCAACTCGACCCTAACAGCACACTCGCCCGCACAGCGCAAGCTATGGTGTTGGCGCGTGCGAACCATAGAGATCAGGCCACCAAATAGTCCAAGAGCTTCACTCTAGATCCGAAATTGCCGGTACGTTAATTTCATCTCCACCTTGCGGTCTAGCCAAGGAGGCCGAGTGTCAATAACAATTGCGAATCCCATATGTGATCAGCATAGGTGGCAGATGCGAAATGTGACTTTGCTAGCAGTCTTTCTGATGCTAATGGCCGCAACTTCCAGGGCGGTCACAACTGACTCGCAATTGGCAAACACTCCACCCATGGGGTGGGCGAACTGGAACAGTCTGGGCTGCAAATACGATGAGCAAACGATCCGGTCTGTGGCGGATCGTCTTGTCTCGAGCGGTATGAGAGATGCTGGCTATAGATATCTGATCATTCAGGAATGCATCGTTCCGGCGGGCCATCGTGCATCTGATGGAACCCTTTTGCCAGATTCTCACCGATTCCCTAGCGGGATTCCAGCTCTTGTCGCCTACATCCACGCCAGGGGGCTTAAAGCCGGCATTTACACCGATCTTGGCCCTAAAACCTGCGCCGGATACGAAGGCAGCTATCAACACGAGGAAAAAGACGCGCAAACCTTCGCGTCTTGGGGCATCGACCTTGTCGAGGAGGATTTTTGCCATAAACCGGCCGGTTACACAGCTGCCCAGCTCTACATGCGGATGAGTACCGCGATCGCACACACTGGCCGGCCTATGCTCTTCTACATTTGTAATTGGGGCAGCGAGCTCGCCTGGACCTGGGCCCCGAGAATGGCTAATGTTTGGCGCAGCACCAACGATGTGGGGCAGCCCGGACATGCCGATTGGGATCTCATCGTACGCAACTTCGATCAGAATGCATTCCATGCCTCAAGTGGCGGACGCAATCACTGGAGCGATCCCGACATGCTGGAAATTGGTGTGCCCGGAATCTCGCCAATTGAGGAGCAATCCATGTTCAATCTGTGGGCGATCTCGTCAGCTCCGCTTTGGGCAGGAAACGATCTTCGCAGCATGTCTCAGGACACGCTAAGGGTGCTGACGAACCGCGAAGTCATTGCGGTAGACCAAGATCCTCTTGGCGAAACAGGAACCCTCATAGCAGAAGATCGGCCCGGTTTGCAGGTATGGGCAAAGCACTTGATTGGCAAGCGTTCGCCATGGGCGGTTTTGCTATTCAATCGAAATTCCAAGCCGGCGACAATGAGCATTGATTGGGAGGACCTTGGCATCTATAGCGCGGCGGCGGTGCGTGATTTGTGGAAACATCAAGATCTAGGAATTCTGAATGATAAATTCTCCGCTGTAGTACCCGCTCACGGTACCGTCATGCTGCGCGTGGAAGCACAGGACAATTAGTTGTGGAATCTCAACCCAGTCGTTCATGTAGCGGGATGTGAGAGATGACGCTTATAGTGCGTGAACATGCCGCACACGCTGCTCAGGCGACGACATCAAGGCAACCGCTTTTCTAAAATTGGAGACGCAACCGCGCGCTATTGCCAGGCTGCCATAGTAATCGTTGTAGCGGAATCCTGTTTCGCCGCGCCACATGGGGAACATCGCGCAGGCATCCATCCAGCGTTCGAACACGGGAGTGATGTCCAGATACGTGTCCGGAACGAATCCGGTAGCGTCTTCCCAGTTGTCGTCGAAAAACAACTTCTCGACCGAGTGCACGGGTAGTTTCCGAGGAATGGCTGGAAGTGCGGCATAAAAAATTGCGTCTTGAACGATGTCATAGCAGGCCTGATGGTCCTTATGCCAACTTCCTCGCCAGTGGGTCACGATGACATCCGGCTTGTGTTGTCGAATGAAATCGCAAACCGCAAATTTTGCCTCGTCGTTTACCGGTATTTCTCCGTCGGGATATGGAAGAAACAATGCCTCCGCGCCAATCGAAGCCGCGGCTCTTTGGGCCGCTCCACGCTGCGCCTCTCCATATTGTTTGGGTGCAATTGTGGCAGAACCGTTCTCGCCGGAAGAGAGACTCAACAACCAGCCTTTCCCTCCTTGATGGGTCGCGAGCGCTACAGGTGCGCCCATCGCGAAAAAAGCGTCTCCAGGATGGGCGGCAATGGCCATCACGTTTGACAGCCTAGCCTGCGAACTAGAAGTTTCGTTCGATGGGCGCCCCGGCATAACGCCAGCCTGCAGCGGGCTGGCGCCAAGGGAAAGCGCGGCCACGCTGGCCCCGGCTTCTTTCAGAAAAGTCCTCCGCGTGGAGCCACTCATACTTCAGCTTCCTCCTTGCTTTCACGCTGCGAATCGCGATGGAATGCCGACGGCGACGGTACGTCAGACGTGCCTCGCGCATATCCAGGAAACACACGTCTACTCATTTCAGAATATAAACCCCGCTGCAAACCTCCAGTGAAAGCCTGGCCATCTGCCGGCTTACGTGAGTCCTGCAACCGGAAAGCGGTTACGCCCGAAGACTTCGGGGGGTGGGGTAACACTTCTAGAAGACTAGTTGACACAAATTATTTCCAATGATACAAATTTGGTTCAAACAGAATTGCAGCTTCGCTTGTCGGGAGGAATACACTCATGTCCGCAGAAACATACCTGGTTCGTGCCGAAGAGACCATCGCTGCCATCCGGAAGACACAAACCAAAAAAATCGAGGAAGCCGCGGCAGTTTTTGCAGCCTCCATACAGGCCGGCGGCAAGGTCTATCTGTTTGGCAGCGGACACTCCGTCATTCCCGTTCTGGACATTTTCCCCCGCTACGGCAGCTTTGTCGGGTTCCAACCCATCTACGATCCTCGCCTGATGTGGTTTAACGTCGTCGGTCCCGGCGGCGCGCGAGAGTTGCTCTGGCTGGAGAGAACGGAAGGTTACGCTTCGGTAGTGCTGCAGAGTTATCAACTGGAGCCTCGCGATTCCATCCTGATCTTCTCTCACGGAGGTCTGAACGCCGCGCCGATCGAAATGGCGCTGGAGGCCAAGAAAAATGGCCTGACCGTGGTCTCTGTCTCATCCCACCAAAACCACAAGCAGGCGAAGCCCACACACTCCAGCGGCAAAGACCTTGCCGATGCTTCCGACATTGCGATTGACAATTGTGTGCCCCCGGAAGACGCTTTAGTGGACGTAGAAGGGATCAAAGAAAAGTTCGCCGCCGGTTCTACTGTCGCCGCCGTCTCCATTGCCATGGCGATTGTGGCGGAAACGGGAGTAAGGCTTGTACGGTCTGGTGTGAAGCCGCCCACGTTCGTTTCCCCCAACGTCGGGTTGCCGGCGGACCACAACC
>JAJYSL010000322.1 GCA_021793595.1 Acidobacteriota bacterium | reverse complement strand
GACCAGCAGCGTATCGAAGCCGGCATTCTGCGCATCGATGGCGCACGCCAACCCCGTCGGCCCCGCTCCAATCACCAGTACATCGACAGCATTCGCAGCAAAATCGCTCATTCCTCTATTTAAGCATTGTGCTTACGCGGCAGCTTCCACGGTGAGCTTCAAACCCACGGCACGGGTGACAGCGACCAGCGTGGACAGGCGGGGATTGCCGAACCTAATTTAATTTAATGCAGGATATAGCCAAGGACGACGGCCTGGGTGCCCCATGTCTCGTTTCTGAGACATGGGATTCACGCTCCCAGTTCCATCGTCAATTCGACGCGCTTGTAGGCGACCTTGGGGCCAGTCGAACGTTCTTTTGCTGTTTCACTTCGACAAGCCCATAGCGCTGCATGGTTTTCATGGTGCGCGACAGGTTCGGCTTTTTCCGTCCCGTGGCTTCGGCAAGCTCGGTCAGGGATTGCGGCGAGATTCTGCGGATCAAATCCAGCAAGTCCTGATTTTTCGAGGAGAGAATCCGCGCCATGCTCTCCGTCGAAGGGAACCGCTCCCTTGGAAGGATTTTGTCATTCTGAGCCCTTCGGCTTCGCTCAGGGTAAACTCCGCTCAGAATCCAGAGGGTGCTGGCTGCGTTACGGAGGCGAATATTCTCTGGATTCTTCACTTGTCGCTGCCACGATGCGCAGCGACGTTCGCTCAGAATGACTCAATTTGGATCGCAGCAGACTATTGCAACACCGGAATCCCCGCGATCCTGGCTTGCCATTCCTTGGGTCCGGTCTGGTGGACAGACGTTCCCTCGCTATCCACTGCGACCGTGACCGGCATGTCCTTTACGTCGAACTCGTAAATCGCTTCCATGCCTAGGTCCGCAAACGCCAGCACGCGGCTACCGCGAATCGCCTTCGACACCAGGTAGGCCGCGCCGCCCACCGCCATCAGATACACCGCCTTAAAGTCGCGAATGGCCTCGATCGCTGCCGGGCCGCGCTCCGCTTTGCCCACCATGCCCAGCAATCCCGTCTGCTCCAGCATCTGCCGCGTAAACCGGTCCATGCGCGTCGAAGTCGTCGGTCCCGCCGGTCCCACCACTTCATCCCGCACCGGATCGACCGGTCCAACGTAGTAGATGAAGCGATCCGTAAAGTCGACGGGAAGCTTCTCGCCGCGATTCAGCATGTCCGTCATGCGCTTGTGCGCCGCGTCGCGCCCGGTCAGCAGCTTGCCCGTCAGCAGCAGCACTTCGCCCGGCTTCCACGTCGCCACCTCGGCGCGCGTCACCGTATCCAGGTTCACTCGCCGCGCCTTCGACACATCCTGCGTCAGCTTCGGCCAGTGTTCCAGCGACGGCGTCTCCAGCGTCGCCGGCCCGCTGCCATCCAGCACAAAGTGCGCGTGTCGCGTGGCCGCGCAGTTTGGAATCATCGCCACCGGCAGGTTCGCGGCATGCGTCGGATAATCGAGGATCTTCACGTCCAGCACCGTCGTCAGTCCGCCCAATCCCTGCGCGCCAATCCCCAGCCGATTCACCTTGTCGTAGATTTCCAGTCGCAATTCTTCCAGCCGGTTCTTCGGTCCCCGCGCAATCAGGTCCTGCATGTCGATCGGTTCCATCAGCGATTCCTTGGCCAGCAGCATCGCTTTCTCCGCCGTGCCGCCGATCCCGATCCCCAGCATCCCCGGCGGACACCATCCCGCGCCCATCGTCGGCACCGTCTTCACCACCCACTCCACAATCGAGTCCGACGGATTCAGCATCGCGAATTTCGATTTCGCCTCGCTCCCGCCGCCCTTGGCCGCCACCGTCACGTGCACGTCGCCACCATGCACCATCGACAGGCTCACCACCGCCGGCGTATTGTCCTTGGTGTTTTTGCGCGCCCCCGCCGGATCGGCCAGCACCGAGGCCCGCAGCACGTTATCCGGGTCCAGATACGCGCGCCGCACGCCCTCATTCACCATCTCCTCCACCGTCATGTCAGTCCGGTCCCACCGCGCCTCCATGCCCACCTTCACAAACGCGGTCACGATCCCGGTGTCCTGGCAAATCGGCCGATGGCCCTCCGCGCACATGCGGGAGTTGATCAGGATCTGCGCCATCGCATCCTTGGCGGCGGGCGACTGCTCCAACTCGTACGCGCGCGCCAGGTTGGTAATGTAATCGACCGGGTGGTAATAGGAGATGTGCTGCAACGCGTCGGCGACGCTCTGGATCAAGTCCTGCTGGCGAATCGTGGCCATGATGACTGGTGCCTTCCTCAGATAAAGTCGAACAGATGATTCTAGGCGCGTCGGGATGGGATGTCATGCAGGCTTGCATGAAATTTGCGACTGACTAATTTCAACGCTCGCGATGTCGATGCCAGACTCGCGCAAACAATCCTCTGCCGCGGAGCTGGAACCTGCCGCAGCCACCCCGGCCTCGAAGGCAACAACCTATTGAGCCACCACATCTAGCCATGATTTGTATGAGTGCCGGAGAGCGTGGAAGCCGATACGCGGTATCCCCGCCGCATCGCAAGCAGGATGCAGTACCTTTTGCACGATGATTCCAGAGTAACCAAGGATCCCACTCTCTGACCTCGAGGAAGGGAACAGCCACTCCCTGACTGTCTCCGATTCGTCGCTGATCGCTTCAGACTTCCATTGCTGTACCAGTTCCATGATAGAGTCCGGGACCGGCAATTCGGTGTTCGATGCTTCCGTTTTCGCATCGGTGAGATGCCCGGCGGAGATTGATCTCTGTATCGCAACCTTCCCGGCAGCCACATCAAAATCAGACCACTTGAGAGCAAGACATTCTCCAATCCGCAGCCCAAGGAATCCCCACAGCAGAACGACTCGGTCATAGGGTTGCTTCGCGGCCCGCACCAGCCGAATGAATTCGACGGGAGTTAATACGACGATCTTCTTTTGTCGCTTGGTCGTTCCCCTCAGCTTTATCAGGTCAAGCGGATTCAGTTGCAGACTCGTCTTCTCGGATAGCATTGCGTAGCGGACCACGCTGCGGAACAGATGACGGACCTTCGCTTTCTGCGAGCCGGACAAGGGAAGTGAATTGAGCCATCCCCGAATCTGGAGTCCATTCAGAGAATCAATGGGCACATCTCGATAGGCATTTGAGATGTGTCTGCCATGATCTAAGTATGTGTCAACCGTGCGAGGTTTGATCTCAGACTTGATCGAATCCAGGTACATGGCTACAGCCACCGGGCCGTGAGTCTTTTCACGTAGCTGTATGCCGTGCCCTTATTGATTTCATGGCGTAACATCTTCGTCGCTTTCAATACATCGGCCTGTGTTGGATACAGTTTTGTGTCGAAGGTTAGAACCTTCGCAATGCCAGCATTATCCTTGTACCGTAACCTCCAAACAGAGCCTTTTGCGTTGCCTCTCCGCTCGATGCTACCCTGTTTGTACCGTGTTGATTTCACTTGTATATTGTCGCTTCCATCCGATGCAGCTAGGATTTGCGCCAGTGAGACCAATATATATACGCTAAAATGTCCCCCGATGTCCTGGATACTTTTTTAACATGCTGTAAGTTATTGATTACAAAAATGGCGGCGTAGCTCAGATGGTTAGAGCGACGGACTCATAACCCGTAGGTCAGTGGTTCGATTCCACTCGCCGCCACCAAACAAATCAACAAGTTCCGAAGGGATACAGGTGTTGACAGAAACACTATTTCGGACTGGAAATGTCGGCGTGAAAACGATGAATTCGTTTGTAGGGCTATGAACTAACAAACTAAGGAATCCGTGAGTGCGTCGGATGCTTCGATAGCAAGTTCCAGCTTCTTCAGCCGCGTAGCAAAGAATCGTTCCACCGCCTCAATAATCGCCGGCCCAGTCTTCGCTTCATATATCGCCTTGCGCAAACCCGCGCCGCCCGGAACTCCGTGGGTAAACCACGAAGCAAATTGCTTCATCTTGCCGGTCGCGTCCGGAAATTCCTGGTCCAGCAGCATCGAAAAATAAGTACGAATCAGATTGTAGCGATCGAACTCGGTCGGCTGCGTGTACGTCCCGCTGGCCGTATATTCCGCGATCTGGCGAAAGATCCACGGGTTTGCCGGAGCGGCGCGGCCAATCATCACCGCATCGCAATGCGTCTCTGCCACCAGCGCGCACGCATCCTCCGGCGTGCGAATATCGCCGTTGCCAATCACCGGAATCGCCACCGCCTGCTTGATGGCCCCAATCCACTCCCATCGCGCCTGACCGGAGTAGCCTTGTTCTCTTGTGCGGGCATGCAGCGCCACGGCATTCAATCCACTCGACTCCGCCAGCTTCGCCAGTTCCACGCACACAATGCTGTCGTCGTTCCATCCCATGCGAAACTTCACCGTGAAGGGAATCGTCACCGCCGCTCGCACCCGCTCAAAAATACGCGCAATCAGCGGCAGGTCGCGCAGCAGCCCGCTGCCGCCATTGCAACTGACAACGCGCTTTGCCGGACATCCCAGGTTCAAATCCACAATGTCGAAGCCCGCGTCTTCCACGATGCGCGCCGCCTCCGACAATGTTTCCGGATCGGAACCGAAAAGCTGCGCCGCGATTGGATGTTCATCCTCGTAATACGTCAGGTACCGCTTGCGCTTCGACTCGCGCATGCGCGACAGGCCGTCCGCCGACGTGAACTCCGTCATGATCAGCCCGCAGCCGGACTGCTGATTGGTCACGCTGGCTTCAATTCCATCGGAAAAATCCGCCGACGCGTTTTGCGTAGCTTCCGTGTGACTGAACAAACTTGCATTGCGAATAAATCGGCGAAACACCGTGTCCGTGACGCCCGCCATGGGTGCCAGCACCGTCGCCGGCGCAATCCGCACTCGGCCAATCTGCAGCGACGCAGGAACGCGAACCCGCTCAGGCATCCCATGTTCCGCCGGATTGTCCCAGTGCTTTTTCATTACCAGGAGATTTCTCTAACTTCAAAGTCGGCTGTATGGCTTGAGGCAAAAGCATCTGCTAGATCATAAATATTCTGCTTGGAGCGGAAACGTTCGGCGGAAATCGGGACAGTGATGCTCGGCCGCTCGCTCTTGAAATCGACCAGAATATACCCGATGCGTCCGACACCATCCTCCGCAAACAATGGGGGAAATCGGGACAGTGTATCCCAAAAGATC
>JAJYSL010000321.1 GCA_021793595.1 Acidobacteriota bacterium | reverse complement strand
CCTGGAATACGAGAGACTGGACAAACAAGGCAAATTGCAGGCCAGGCGGGCGGACCAGCCGGTGTACTGGTGGGTCAATTTTGCCAAAGTGGTGGGATTCACTGCCATACTGATCGGACTGTTTCTGCTGGTATTGACACTGATTGCATATTTTCGGCTCAGTGGGGGCGTAGGCTGAAATGGTCCGAAATCTCCGTACCGGCAGGTGTAGTTCTCGATGAACAGAACCGGCCTGCTTTGGCCGTGTAGTAGCCGCATCGCCATCCACAATCAGAACGACCGAAACCTAAGGGGTAAACATGTTTCAATTTGGCCAAATCGAGAAGCGGCTCCGTCCGGTTCTTTTTTATGGGAACAATCCGCTGAGCTTGATCGGGGGCGCGCTGACGAGCGCCGCCGCATTTGTTCTGATCGGCTTCTGGATTGTTGCAATGTTCGGACATGGGGGATCGTCGAATCCCTACTTGGGCCTGATCTTCGACCTGTTTTTACCGGGGCTGTTTGTTTTGGGGCTGCTGCTGATTCCGCTGGGCATCTGGCTGCGCCACCGCCAACTGAAGGCCACAGGCCAGGTGCCGGAAACGTTTCCCGAGATCAATCTCGGCGACCCTCTGTTTCGTCGCGGGATTGAAGTGGTTTTAGCGGCCACGTTCATCAACTTTATTATTGTGGGCACGGCGACCTATCGCGGCGTCTCGTATATGGATTCGCCGAACTTTTGCGGCCAGTCGTGCCACGTGATGCAGCCGCAGTGGGACGCCTATCAGGTGGGGCCGCACCGGCATGTAGCCTGTGTGGAATGCCACATAGGGTCAGGCTTCGAAGCCGCAGTACAGGCAAAAATGAACGGCACCAAGCAACTGGTGGAAGTGACTTTCCACACCTACCCGCGTCCGATTACCGCTCCTCTGTCGTCACTGCGCCCGGCGCGCGCCACCTGCGAGCAGTGCCACAATCCGACCCACTTTGTCGGTGACCGGCTGCTGGTGCTGACCAAGTTCGGCGACGACCAGAAAAATTCCATTAGCCGCAGTGTGCTGGTGCTGCACTTGGGCGGAGTGGATTCGCTATCGCATCTGAGCGGAATCCACGGACACCATCTGGACGATTACGAGTATGTTGCCACCGACTCCACGGACCAGACCATCGTTGCGGTCAGCAAGCGCAATCCTGACGGCTCGGTGACGCAATATGTCAGCACTGACTGGAAAGGCCCGATCAAGGGCGTGACGCGGCGCATGGACTGCATGGATTGCCACAATCAGGCATCGCACGTGTTTGTGACGGCGGAGCAGGCGCTGGATGAGGTGATGCTGGATGGAACGCCGAGCGCGAGCCTTCCTTTTGTGCATAAGGAGGGAATGCAGCTGATCCAGGCGAAGTACAGCTCGCAGTCGGAGGCGAAGCAGAAAATCACTGCTGGGCTGGATGCATACTACCGGACGCAGTATCCGGATGTGTGGAACAGCCAGCGCGACAAGGTTCAAAACGCCGCCAGGATGCTGGTGACGATTTACCAGCGCAACGTATTTCCCTCAATGAAAGTGACCTGGGGCACGTATCCGGACAACATTGGACACATGAACTATCCGGGATGCTTCCGCTGCCATGACGGCAGCCATGTGGCGAAGAATGGCAAGGTGCTGACCAACGATTGCAGCGTCTGCCATAACCTGCTGGCGGTGGACGATCCGAACCCGAAGGTGCTGGCGGATCTAGGCATGCAGTAGGCCGTTTCACTAGGAATCGGAGGTATGGGAAACCGACTCCGGGGAAGAAGGCCATTTTTCCTCATACACGGGCGTCGAAGAACGCGCGAGGGTGGGGCGGTGACAAATGCAGTTCCCGTTCGACTCATCCACCGATGGTGGCGTTCAGGGCAGGCTCTCCACAGCGCAGGCCAATATTTGGTGCTCTCCGGGATGACAATTGCAGGTGGACGCGCAGCATATCAACAGAGCCGAAATCGGTCTAAGCAGTGAATGAACCCGGCCCGGAGGCATGGCGTTTGGAGTTGATTTGCCATACCGACTCTTCTTTCAGCACCAGAACTGGGCAGTGGGCTTCGCACAGGACGCGATACGCGACTCCCGGCATGAATCTGGGGTTGAACGCGGAATGCGCCGAGGCCCCCAGAAGAATTAAGTCCGTGTCATGGTGCTTGGCATAGGCAAGGATGGATTCGCCGGGCTGGCCATACGCCACCTCACACACAGGTGTGCATTTACGGACATGCTTGATCGTGACCAGATCCTGCAGCATGCGGTTGGCGTAGCCGCGGGCGGAAACGGTAGTAGGGTGCCCTGGGACCACGTTTTGCAGGACGTGAAGCAGCGTGAGCTTGGCTTCGCGATGTTCGGCAACGTTCAGGGCAAACTCCGCCAGTCTTTGGGAATTGTGGTCCAGGGCCGCGGCGAACAAAATGTGGATTTGCTCCTTCTTGGCCGAGTCGATAGGTGCAGCTTTGGGGCCGACGGCCAGCACGGGAACTTCGATGCGATGCAGGAGAGATTCGGCGATGGAGCCGAGAATGTGGTGATGGTACTTTGCCTTGCCGTGGGAGCCCACGATGAGGCGATCGGCCTTCCACTCGCTGGCCAGGTGGAGGATCTCCTCGACGGTGTCTCCCACAGGGAGGTGAAACGAGGTGGGAATGCCGGCTGCTTGGGTTTCCGCGATCACCCTTTCCAGGGTCGATTCGGCTGATTTCCGCATGGCGGCCTCGTCAAAGTAGACCATGAGAGCCGGGTCCATCGTCGAGGCGTCGGGATCAGGCAATACATGCACGATGCGCAATTCTGCCTGATAGATAAGGGCCTGCTGCTTGGCAACAGGCAAAGTAAAGCCTAAATCTGTAAGGTCCGTAGCCAGAAGGAGATGGCGGGGATGGAACCATTCCCGGAGCTGTTTACTGGACATAGGGACTCCTAAGCATTGACTCATTGTGGATGCCGGAACAATCTTTGGCTGTAGCAGCCAGCACCTCACGTTGTGATCCCTGTCACCGCTAGGGCTGCCGCGCTTGTGTTCTTGTAT
This sequence comes from Acidobacteriota bacterium, assembly GCA_021793595.1. Next base: position 2,109 of record JAJYSL010000321.1, on the reverse strand, counting down.
AAAGTTGCGCCTGTTAACGCAAATACAAGTGCCCAGCCGCGAATCTTCCGTACACGACCCTGTGCGCCGCCCGAATCGATTGCCAGAGCAGAGCCACGGCCGTCAGACCAACGCACGGGGATGGCTCGCTTGGTGTTCCACCGGCAGAGGCTGGGAGTTGCGGAAGTCGCGCAGGATCAACGCCGGGCAGCGCGAATGTCGCAACACTTTGGCCAAAATCCCGGACTGCAGATGGCTAAGCAGACCGCTGCCGCTATGGGCACTCATGACCAGCAGATCGGCGTGCGCATCCTCGGCCATGCGGACGATTTCCTCGGCAGGATCGCCTTCGCGGATCAGGCACTGCGGTTTGATTTCTAGCCAGGCATCGCGGGTCATCATCTGTTCCAGGGTGTCGAACTGACCTTCCAAGGAGCCGCCCAGGCCCTGTTCGCGGACGGTAAAGATGGTGAGGCGAAGGTGGTGGCCGGTGGCGATATCGCCTGCGAGGTGGGCGGCCTCGGTGACTCCTTCGGACGTGTCACAAGCCAGCATCAGATGCTTCCAGGGAATGGTTTCCTTGGCCATGGCAGCTGCATGGGGACCGACGACAATGACGGGACGATTGGATTTACGCATGACCGCTTCGGCGACGGAGCCAAGTAGCAGACGCTCCATGCTGCTGAGCTCATGGGTGCCGACGACGATGCAGCAGGCTTGGAGTTCCTCGGCAATTCTGAGCAGTTCATGGGCAGGAGTGCCGAGAATAAGGGTGCCATCGACTTGCAGGCCGCTTCCTTGCAGGCCTCGTTCCGCAGTGCGTACCTGCCGTTGCAGCTCCGATTCCTGAATGTTCAGCAGGTCGGGAGAATCTTCCGGAATGACGGGCATGACGTAGACGAGATGCAGGCGCCTGGATTCCTGGAGTGCCAGCTTGATTGCATACTCTAAGATGGAGTGGGAAAGCGTGGAAAAATCTGTTCCGACGACGATCGGACCGGGCGTAAGCGGGGAGTGGATGTTCATAGGATGGACTCCTCTCAAGCATTATTCTAGGAGCGGGCGCTGCGAAATTCAGTGACGCAGCGCACAGGGAAAGAAGGTATGATCGCGGGCGGAAGTGTTTCGGCGAGCGATGCGGGGAGGGGAAGTGGACTCCTCGAAGAGCGATCAGTACGGAAGAAAACAGCGGCAGCAGTGACCACCGTCACCGAAGAATGGATGTCGTCCACGTATTCTTGGGGCGAGTGAGAAGGAAGCAGGCGGAAGCGGTCGAGTGCCTCTGGGAATCAGGCAAAAACCAGAGACTCGCCGGTGGAATCCCGCTGGAGAGAGGGGGTCGAATGTCGATCGATACGAGCGCGGTGGTGAGCCGCTTTGACGTCCTTCTGGAGCGTGCTCGGCAAATGTCGCCCATCCGTGTGGCCGTTTGCTATCCGCTGACCAAGGTTGCGCTGGCGGGTGCTCTGGAGTCGGCGGTGTGCGGATTTATCCGGCCGATTCTGGTCGGACCCAAAGAAAAGATCGAATACCTTGCAAAGACGGAGGGATTCGATATTGTGTCGTGCGAGATGGTCGATGCCGCGGATGAAATGGAAGCCGCTCGAGTGGCTGTGGATCTGTGCCGGACCAAGAAGGCGGATGCGCTGATGAAGGGCAGCCTGCACACGGATGTGTTTATGCGTCCGGTGCTGGCCAAGGAAACAGGTCTGCGCACGATTCGCCGGATCAGCCACTCCTTCATCATGGACGCCCCGGCTTACTCGCGCATCCTTGTGATTACGGATGCCGCGATCAATATTTTGCCGACGCTGGACGACAAGGTGGATATTACGCAGAATGCGATCGATCTGGCCCACGTGCTGGGAATACCCGAGCCGAAGGTGGCGATTCTTTCCGCGGTGGAAACGGTGCAATCCAGCATCGTATCGACGATTCACGCGGCGGCGCTGTGCAAGATGGCGGATCGCGGACAGATCACAGGCGGCGTTCTGGACGGGCCCCTGGCGTTCGACACCGCTGTGAGTCCGGAGGCGATGAAGATCAAGCATCTGGTATCGGCCGTGGCCGGGCAGGCGGACATTGTGGTGGTTCCCGATCTGGAGTCGGGCAACATCCCAACGAAACAAA
>JAJYSL010000320.1 GCA_021793595.1 Acidobacteriota bacterium | reverse complement strand
CAACAGCGCAATGGCCGCCACCATGGCCGCCACAACCAGCACGCCGGGTAGCGCGTGCGCCACCATATCTTTCACCACCTCTTCCGGCTGAACCGACAAATGATTGTGCGGGATCAGCTTGCGCACCTGTTCTTCGATCGCTGTATGGCAACTGAGAAACTGCACGCCGCGATGACGCAACGCCGCAATACTGGTGTCCTGATAAATCGAGTGCTCACTATCCGGATTCTGCGATGGATAGTGCATCGCGGTGCCGCCCTTGCTGGGGTAAAAAGGATTTCTGGTTGCCGGCATTCCGGTGGCGGGATCTTCCACGTTCAGCCAAGCTCCAATCTTGTATTTGTCCCAGATTGTGTCGTCGAAATTGAGCATGTTCGCCGGCCCATGCAGCGCGGCTACCACTTTGATCTGGTCGTTGGGAATCCCGAACCCGAAGTGCAACCCATTCAGAGAGTTCTTGATGTTATTCAGGAACTTCCCGCCTCCGATGGCGCTGATGTCATAGACCTGCTTGACGCGAGCTGGATTCTTCGCCAGACGATCGAAGTCGGTAAGGTTCCAGTCCTTGGTGGTGGCGACCAGTTGCGCGTCCGCAACGTTGGACAGCGGTCCGATGGCGCTCAAGGAGGCAGCTCCTGCGACAGCGGCAGTAACAAACGACCTACGACTTAGGCTCTTCATGGGGTCCTTTCGGTTCAGGATTGACAGGTTGGTTGGAAGCTTCGTCCCTGGAATTCACGTCGGGCCGGAATCCCAGGTTGGCAAGAAACTGATATTTCGGCTGCTCGCTTTTCCTGCGAAACTCCGGAGAGGCGCGACGCCAGAAAATAAGCACCAGCAGAATCAGGGTGGCGGCTCCCAGCAGGTAGGCTGTCATTGCATGTCTCCCATCTGGGCAGAAGCGGACGGCGCAACCGAGGGTTGCTTATCCGTTGGCTCCTGATAAAACGAGCGCATGTAATAGGTGACCGCCTGGACCTCCGCGGGCGTCAGCAGTGGGAACGCCGGCATTCCGCTTCCCGGTACGCCGGAGCGGAGTATCTCAGCCGCCGCCGAATACGACGGCATTACCTGATGAAAGTCGGCCGGATGCGGCACCAACACCATGCCGACCGGTCCGTCGCCCTTCCCATCGTCGCCATGGCAACTGGCGCAGTGGGTCGAGTAGACCCTCTTCCCAGCTTCCATCAGCACCTGCGGCGAAGCAGCCATTTGAGCGGAAGGGAGCGAATTTTCTTTTCCAAGCCAAGCGACATAGTCCGCAACAGCACGAAAATCTGAAGATGGCAGCATGTGCCATGAGGGCATCGACGATCCTGGGACACCCTGCTCCATCGCCTGCCAAATAAGGTCGTCGGAGAGCCGAAATCCTGCCAGATCGAAAGCAACGGGCCGCAGATCGCGACCGCCAATCGATTGGCCATTCGCCGCGACGCCGTGACATCCGGAGCAGTTCTGCAAAAAGACTCTGCGGCCCTGCGCCAGATCATCCACCGGGGCAGCCACAGGCATCACGTAGACCGGAGCCGGTGGGGTCGGGGAAAGCCGGGCCTCGGCACGTCCCAGAGTATTCAGATACGCCACCAGATCGAGGGCATCCTGGCTGGGCCGGTCGGGCGACCCCTTAAAGAGCCATGGAAACGCGGGCATCATGGAATCCGGTACCACGTAGCGCGGATCGTACAGATGGACCAGTTGCCAATCGTCCGGGCGCTTGCCGGATTCCCGCGCCAGGTCTGGCCCGATGCGTCGGGTGCCCCACATTTGTGGATATTCCCTCTGCGTCTCCCATGCCTGGGTGGGTTTGCCAAAGCGCCACTCATCGGCAGGGGTAGATCTCACTTGCAGCGTGTGGCAATACGCACACCCGTTGATCGCGTACAGCTTCTCGCCTCGCCGTTCGGCAGGAGTCAACGCGAGATTTACCCCGGCCGGGGTGTTCTTCTCAATGGACTCATGCAGGTGAATGGCTGGATACACGCCGAGCATCAGAAACGAGAGGAAGAAAAATACCACGCCAGCGCCAAACGTAGCGGCATAAGCGGTAGTAAACCAGGAATCGGCTTTGTCGTGAGTGGGAAGGCGGTAGGCGTCGGAGGTGCGCTCCAGGCCAAGAAAACCGGACGGATTTTTCTCGCCCGTCACGAAGCTGCACGCAAAGGAGACAAAACCAGCCAGCAGAATCAATCCATCCGCTGTGCGGAAGATCCAGTAGGGGCGGGAAGCGCGGACGGAATCGATCCATGGAAGGTGCCTCTGCCACAGACTTGCCTGCACCAGCCCCGCCCCGGTGAGATCAAGCACCATCAGTCCCAGCCCGATTAGCAGCAGCCAGTACGACCATGCCAAAGCCCGGCGACTATGGCGAACGCCCGGCATTCGCTGCCACACATGACTCAGACCGCCCATGGCGGCGAAGGAGGCAAAGCCGATCATTGCCAGATGCGAGTGGCCGATCACCCAGTCGGTGAAATGGATGAAGCGATTGAATGCCATCACTGCCTGCACGGAGCCCTGAATGCTGACCACCAGATACAGCACGATGCTGGTCCAGATGTAGCGCATCGGCACGTCCTTCAACACCGTGCCTTCGGCAGCAATGGCAATGGAAAGCAGCAGGTTGGTGACTACCAGGATGACATCGATTCCCTGGTAGATGGATGCGGCCTCCGAGACATGCTGCGCCATCATCGGCAGGGAGGAATACAGGTAATGGTGCAGCCCATTCAGCGGATAGACCAGGAACAACAGCCAGAATCCGACCATGGAATAAAAGTGGCTGTAGATGGGCTTGCGTGTGACCGCAGAGATGACAAAGTACTCGATGGCAACAGCCAGCGGCGTGACGAAAAGTCCGACCGAGTCGTGGATCCAAAGCCCACTGAAGGCTGCTCCCATGGCTCCGGGAAGCAGATTAGGAACAATGTTGCCGAGCGGATACGCGAGGGTGGTAAAGGTAATTCCGCCCAACAAATACCAGCCGGAAACATACAGTTCGGAAGCGCCGCATTTCAGAAACGGAAGTCCAAACTGCACAATCATTAGAATGAAGCAGCACTCGATCACCGCCGCAATTGCCAGAGGAAACTCTGCCCATTCCAGGGGCTGCAGCACGCCCATCAAGACCAGCGTCCAACCGCCCAGCACAGCTACACAGTTGTAGACGACAAACATGAACCAGCCCAGCCGTTCGCTGGTAACGCGGCGGCGGGTCAGGAAAGGGACGGCGTAGTAGATAAACGCCAGGAACGCATTTCCCAGCCAGGCATACAGAATGCCTTGGGTGTGGTCGAACCGCAGCCGTCCCCAGGTCAACGGGGCATGATTGGTTAGGAAGTCGGGAACATGAAACTTGAGGGAGACAGCCAACCCGAACAGCGCCGACACAAACAGGCCGATAAATGCCGCGTATGTATGCGCCCGTACCAGGCCCTTCGCTACCGGTACCCGTTCGCGTTCTGCAACTTCCGTCATGATTGGCCGCTCCCCTGGGAATGTGCGGGCCCCGTACGACGCCGGGCCGGAGATTGCCGGTCGAAGTAGCAAATCGCGCTGACAGTCAAGATCGCTCCCAGCAACAGGAGCAGGACCACGAACCAGCGCTGTTGATGCGAAAACGGCTCAGGACCGGGTTTCGCCATCCTTCAAGCACCTCCATCCGCAACAATGTCTTTCGTCCCAGAGTCGTCTGGCGTTTCCAGTTATGACGACAGAGGGCATAGCTTCCGTCGCCGGTCAAATTCAAGATTCGGAGCATCTTCATCTCGAAATGGACGGTTGCGGCATGCACCGAATTGCGTTGGTTGACCTATGAAGTGACTATACGATTTTCCATCGAATCGCAGGGAACGAATGTATGCAGTCGAACTGGCAATCAATAATCTTTCTCAATCGATTATACGTCCCTGCTGGTTTTTCCTCGCCTTAAAAGTCTCTTGGAAGTGTAAGAATTTTATAAATATCACGGCATTTCCTGGAGCGCTCTTGATGAGACTGGCGGGCCTTGTTCCGGGAGAGGGCAGGACAGCCCAGCCCACATCCTTGCGGTCGCAGGGGGAGATTTTGTTTGCCCATGCTTCAGGCGTCCAGCACAAAATAAAACGTAGCTCCCTGGTCCACCGCGCCCTCCGCCCATATCCTGCCGCCATGGCGGGAGATAATCCGCTGCACGGTCGCGAGTCCAACGCCCGTGCCGGCGAATTCGCCCTGGGTATGCAGTCGTTGAAACGGCTTAAACAGGCGGTCCGCAAACTCCGGATTAAACCCGGCGCCGTTGTCTTTCACGAAGTAGGTGACCTGCGAACCGATCCGCCGGAATCCAAACTCAATGCGGGCTGCCAGGTTTTTCGACGTGTATTTCCAGGAGTTTCGCAGCAGATTCTCCAGTGCCACCCGCATCAACCCGGCGTCGGCCAGCACCACGACTCCAGGCGCGATCTTGAAAAATACATCTCGATCCGGCTCCGCTGTTTTCAGTTCGTCGGCGATCGACGCTGCGATCTGGCTTAAATTCACGGTAGACCGCTCCAAACTGGAGGTTCCGGCACGGGAAAGATTCAACAAATCGTCGATGAGGGCCGCCATTTTCGCCGACGAACGGCGCAGGCTGTCCAGCATTTCCTGCCCTTGCGGGTTCATCTCACTCCCATAGTCCTTCTGCAGCAGATAACCAATGCCGCTGACCGCGTCGAGAGGTCCGCGAAGATCGTGCGCAACGGTATACGAGAAGGCCTCCAGCTCGCGATTGGCGGTTTTCAATTCCGCGGTGCGCTCCTGTACCCGCTCTTCCAACTCATCGCGCGCACGGCGCAGCGCCAGATCGCGTTGCTCAATCTGTGTCAGCATTTCATTGAAGGATTCGATCAGTACGGAAACCTCATCGCGGTCGGGGCTTGGCGGGGCGCGCAGGGAGTAATTGCGGTCGCGAGATACCGCGCGCGACATCTCCGCCAGTTCAATGATTGGCTTGGCGACCTGCCGTCGGAATGACACGGTCGCTACCATCGCTGCCAATAAACAAAGCAGCAGAATGACGGCGGCGATCATTAGATATTGGCGGGCCCGCAGGGCAAGTTCCGCAAGTCGCGCGAAGATATACACGGTGCCTTCCGAACGTCCCTGAAAGACGATTCGCTGCGCCAGCAACA
>JAJYSL010000319.1 GCA_021793595.1 Acidobacteriota bacterium | reverse complement strand
CGCTGTGTGCGCGAGCATGCGATGGAAATCGTGAAACGGCGACGGCGCTTACGCCACAGCATCGGATTGACGATCCTTGGCTTCTCTCTGCTGCTGCTGGTACTCACGCCGGTGCTCTGGAGCAGTTTTCATTTCCAAGATGGCTGGCAGCATTTCACGGACTCGTCCATGCAACTGATGTATCTCATCGGCTGGTTGTTCCCGGTCACGTCCATTGCGCTGGTTCTTGGCTGCCTGCGTATGCGGAGCGGAGGCGCTCCACGACGCATCGATCACCACATGGATTCCCGGCTGGATTCAGTAGTTCGGTAAGAATGTTTTCAATCTTCCGGTAGGCCGCTGGCCGACTATAGATTTCGGGTCAGTCGGAAAAGCATCTTCACTAACAATGGCACGTAGCGATTCCAGTTCGTCGTTTTCGGTTAGCGAAGAGCTCAAGCTCATTCCCCGCTGGTCGATTGCTCTCGCCCTGGCGGCTTTCATCGGCATTCAGTACCTTTTCTATTTCGTCCTGCCACCACCCCATCACCACCACACCCCGGTGGCCCTGCATGTGTACTTTGGCACCTCGTGGGGTGCACTGGTTGCGGTTTATGTGTTGATGATCGGTTACATCAGCCAGGACGCGCCCCGGCGCAATATGGGCAAATGGCTATGGATTCTCTTGTGCATTGTCCTGCAGGGCGGCATCGGCCCGGTCATCTATTTTTTGCTGCGGCAGCCGGTCCTTTCGAAATGTCCTTGCTGCGGAACGCGCATTGAAAGCAACTTCCATTTCTGTCCGCAATGCGCTTATCGAGTCGCCCCGAACTGCGGCGTTTGCCATGAGAGCGTCCGCATCACCGATTTGCACTGTACTCACTGCGGACACGACCTGGCGGACGACAACGCACCCGCGCGCCTCACCGCATATCGCTCGTGAGCAACCATCGATTCCTCAAGCTCACGCGCCGTTCATCCTCGAGTTTTCGCAGGCGACACAACTCTCCGCCATCGCTGGAGCTGCTCCAAACGTCTTTTTCTTGATGTAGAGTGAACCTGAGCCATGACCATCCGAGCCGTGATTGTCGATGATGAACAACTTGCACGCCAGGAGCTGGAGTATTTGCTTCGCAAAGCGGATGACGTTGAAATCGTCGCCCAGGGTAAGAATGGCGTGGAAGCCGTGGAGCTGGTGCGGGCCCATCAGCCCGACGTCGTTTTCCTCGACGTGCAGATGCCCGGACTCGACGGCTTTGCAGTGCTCAAGAAACTGCTCGACAAAGGTCGCAAGTCGCCCCTCCCCAACATTGTGTTCGCCACCGCTTTCGATCGATATGCGGTCCGCGCCTTTGAAGTGAATGCAGTCGACTACCTCCTGAAGCCGTTCGATGAGAGGCGAGTTCGGCAAACCCTGGAGCGAGTAAGAACTCGGCTGGCGGAGATCGCCGCCGGGTCTCCTCTTCCACCCGCAACGGCGGCCAAGTCTTCGGCTCTGAAAGAGCATTCAATTGAAATTGCTCCCCCAGCCAATGCAGTCGACGAGCGGCTGGATGCACTGGTTCGCCTGCTGGAGCAGCAGCAAGCCCCAACCAAGAGCACTGCCGCCAAAATTGTTCTTCGTGTTGGCGGTCGTCTTCTACTCGTGGAACAGCGCGATATTTGCTTCGCATCCATTGAAGAAGGAACCATCGGCGTCGCGACTCACTCCATCGAAGGTCAGTCAAATTGCCGTACGCTTGAAGAGCTCCTCGAGTTATTGGATCCGAAATTATTTTGGCGCGCGCATCGTTCCTTTGTGGTGAATATCCATCGCATTCAGGAAGTTGTGCCGTGGTTTAAATCCAGCTATCAGCTGCGCATGGACGACCGGCGTCACACGGAAATCCCCGTCAGTCGCGGCCAAACGAAGCGCCTGCGCGAATTATTTAATCTCTGACTTGGTTTAATCGTATCGCTCAAAGTGGATTTGCTTACGGTCCCAGCCCAACGCCTTCAATTGCGCTCGAGTGGCTGCTACCATTTCGTTCAAGCCGCAAATATAGGCGTGCATCGGCGGCGCATCCCCACTCCGCGAGCAAATCGCCGGATCTTGCTGAAGAAGCTGTTTTACCTGGATCTGAACATAGCCGCGCAGTCCCTCCCAACCCTCATGGGGCCGGCTGAGTGTCGGCAGATAATGAAAGTTTGAATGCTCTGCGGCTGTCTTCTCAAAGTAACGCTGATAGTAAATTTCCGATGCGTGCCTTGTGCCATAAATCAGCCAGAACCTTTTCCCTTCGCTCCTGTCTTCCGCGTCGGCTGGGAACAAGCATTCCACAAAGCCTCGCATCGGCGCGATCCCGGTGCCGGTGGCGACCAGCATCGTATCCGCTAGTGGTGGATGCAGCACGAAAAATCCATGGGGACCGTCGAACTGCACGACGTCTCCAGGAGCCAGATCGCACAGAAGATTCGAAAAAAAACCTCTCTCCACTCGATCCAGGCAAAGATCGAATCGGTTGCCACGCGGAGCGGATGCAATGGAATACGCGCGCGTCTGAGGTTTCCCTCGGCCATCCTCGGTGACCATGGAAACAAACTGCCCCGGCTCAAAGTCGAAATTCTCCAGCTCAGGCACATCGAATTCCAGGTGATAACACTGCGCACTCTCAGACAACAGTGTCTTCTCCAGCAGCCGCGCACTGTACATCCTGCGTTCCAAGGCCTTCCCCTCCGCCACTCTAGTGTTGTGCGTGCCCGGTTACAAATCCAGCGCAAAATAGAAGGTTGCCCCATGGCCGACTGCGCTCTCCGCCCAAACCCTGCCGCCATGGCGAGAAATGATCCGGTGCACCGTCGCCAGTCCGATCCCCGTCCCAGCAAACTCTCCCTGGGTGTGGAGACGTTGGAAAGGTTTGAATAGGCGGTCCGAGAGCTGCGGATTGAATCCGGCGCCATTGTCACGCACGAAGCAGACAATCTCGTGAGCCGATCGTTTGTATCCGAATTCTATGGATGCTGCAGCCGTCTTCTCAGTGTATTTCCACGCATTGCGAATCAAATTCTCCAGTGCTATTCGCATCAGTCCTCCATCGGCCAACACAATCGCTCCCGGCAAAATTGTGAAACGAACATGGCGGCCCGGCTCGGCAGCCTTCAATTCCTCCGCAATTCTGGTTACAAGTGCGCTCAGATCTTCGGTAGACCTCTCCAGGCCCGAAGTTCCAGCGCGAGAAAGATTCAACAAGTCATCGATCAGAGTAGCCATCCGAGTTGAGGATGTACGCAGGTTCTGCAGCATCTCCTGCCCGTCGGCATTCATGATGCTCGCGTAATCCTTCTGCAACACGAATCCGATACCGCTGACTGCGTCCAACGGTCCTCGAAGATCGTGTGCAACCGTATATGAAAATGCCTCAAGCTCACGAACCGCAGTCTTCAATTCGGCAGTGCGCTCCTGGACGCGTTCTTCTAGTTCATCCCTTGCCTGACGCAGCGCAAGATCACGTTGCTCAATCTGCGCCAGCATCTCATTAAAGGCATCAATCAGCACCGAAACCTCATCGCGATCATGGCTCGGCGGAGCACGCAGGGAGTAGTTGCGGTCCCTCGAAACCGCCCGAGACATCTCCGCAAGCCCGACGATCGGCTCCGAAACCTGCCGCCGGAACGATACTGTGGCGATCATTGCGATTGCCAGGCAAAGTAGCAGAATCACCCCAGCGATCACCATATAGCGCCGAGCCCTCACACCTAGCTCGCCGAGCTGCGCAAAAATGTATACAGTCCCTTCAGACTGTCCATGGAATACGATCCGCCGGGCCAGCAGCACATCTCTACCAGACACCCAGGTCTGTTGATTCCGACCGGCGGAAAGAGCTGGAAAGCGCATCGGACGTCCTTCTCTCGATCGGTAGTCCGCAAATACCCGTCCATCAGTCGCGACGATGGCTGCCCACAGGATGTCGCGCGAGCCGCTGAGCGCCGCCAACGTATTCACCGCCGCCTCTTTGTCGTTGAACAGCAATGCGGACACGCTGTTCAAGCCAACAATCCTCGCCTCGGCCGCCAGTTCACCTATCAGGGTCGCCTGAAATGAAATCAGATCGTAACTAAAAAATGCCACGCATGCCAGTACCAGCGCCGTCAGGGTCACCAGAAAATTCATGCGAATCAGCTTCGCGGAAATGGACGTGGATCGAGGAAAGAATGTCATTGCACCTCCTTCCCGGACGGACTTCCGACCACCCTGGTCGCCACCTTCAGAAGCTGCGAACTGAGCACGATCCCGCATTTCCGGGCGGCGTTCAGGTTCACCTCAAATCGAACACGGTTCTCCTGCAAAACAAACTGAATCGTTCCCCCGCTTTCCATGAACCCCGGGATGTCACTCACAGTCAGTATTGGAAGTTGTGCCACCGCAGCCAGGTCTCGTTCGAGATGCGATGATTCGGACTCGCCAATAAACAGGATCGCGCAGTCCTGGACCGACTGTTCGTTCGCCAAGCGAAGCACGGCCAGATGCCCGTTGTCGATCGTTTCACCCGCGACAATGTGATCCAGAGTATTGCCAAACGGGTCTTTGCCAAGGATGCAGACATTCAATACGTCGGATTTCGCCCTCGGCGGCCATGTAACGAATTTCGCAAAATTATAGAGGTATGCAGCCTCAATATCGTCCTGGGTAGGAGCGACTGTTTGCGCCGCGCTCTGCGCCGGGAACATTGGTGCGGCAAATAACCACGCTACCGCGAAACAAACCAAGGCAAGGATGATGCGGCAATCCCCGATAGCGGGTCGGCGACACTTCCGGAATGGGAGCGCACGGATAGTGGTCAGCGTATTCACGGCCGCTCTTGTCTCATGGAATCCAGGCTATCCCGCCATACACTTCTCTTTTGATCCCCACCCGGTTGCTATTGTCGCCAAGGAACTCGCGATGCGATGGCTGCAATAGATTGCGACCGTCCACTGTCAGCTGAAAGTGTTTCCTGATTTTCCACGCGACGTGTGCGTCGGCCGTCTGGTAGCCCGGTGCATCTTGCGCCGGCAGCGCGCTCATGTAGCGGTAGTCCGGATCAATCTCGATTCCGTACGGCAATGTGAGAAGGCTTTGTATCGTTGCAATATGATCTGGGGCTGTTCCCTGATAACTTGCCACATACGAAGCCTGGTTGAACCCTGCTTTGGAGTGCAGCGCCA
>JAJYSL010000318.1 GCA_021793595.1 Acidobacteriota bacterium | reverse complement strand
GTCCTGCGCCTCCTCCAGCAGCTTCTTGGCGACCTCCGGATGGCTGCGCGCCAGCATGGTGTATCGCGCCTCGTGATAGCTGTACTGCTTCAGTGGGATCGTGGGCGGCCTGGAATCCAGCTGGAACGGGTTCTTTCCTTCTTCGCGCAGTATCGGGTTGTACCGCATCAAGGGCCAGTAGCCGGAAAGCACCGCATTCTTCTGCTGCTCCATGCCATAGGACAGGTCATATCCGTGCGCAATGCAGTGGCTATAGGCGATGATCAGCGCCGGACCGTCGTAGGCCTCCGCCTCCTGGAAGGCCTTGACGGTTTGTGCGTCGCTGCCTCCGAGCGCGACCCGGGCTACATAAACCGAGCCGTATGCCACCGCTTCCATGGCCAGATCTTTCTTGCTGTTCGCCTTGCCTCCGGCGGCAAACTTGGCCACTGCGCCGCGCGGCGTCGCCTTCGACATCTGTCCGCCGGTATTGGAATACGTTTCCGTGTCCAGCACCAGCACCTTCACATTTTTGCCCGAGCCCAGCACGTGGTCCAGACCGCCAAAACCAATATCGTAGGCCCAGCCGTCGCCTCCCACCATCCACACGCTCTTCCGCACCAGTGCGTCGGCAATCGCCAGCAGGCTGCGCACTTCTGAAGAATCGATGAAGTCGCGCAGCGATTCGCTCTCCAGCAGCTCCTCTTCCGAAAGACTGTGCTCGTTTCGCATGTCGGCCACCGCCAGCTTCTCGCGCAACAGTCGCACCCGCTCTCTCTGTGCCTCAATCTCGAGTTCCGTCGATTGCTTGGCCGTCAAAATCGCCGTCACCAGAACCTCTCCAACAATCGGCGATAACCGCTGCAGCAGCAGTTCAGCGTGCGCCTTCTGCTGGTCCAGAGCCAGCCGCATCCCCAGCCCAAACTCGGCGTTGTCTTCAAATAAAGAGTTCGACCAGGTCGGTCCGCGCCCGCTCTTGTTCACCGTGTAAGGCGTGGTGGGCAGGTTGCCCCCGTAAATCGACGAGCAGCCGGTGGCGTTGGCAATGTACAGCCGATCTCCGAACAGCTGCGTCAGCAGCTTGATATACGGCGTCTCGCCGCAGCCCGCGCATGCTCCGGAAAACTCGAACAACGGATCGAGCAACTGGATGTCCTTCACCTGTGTATGGGCCAGACGGTGGCGATCCACCGACGGCAGCGACTCGAAGAAATTCCAGTTCGCCGCCTCGCTCTCCCGTAACGGTGCCTGCATTTCCATGTTGATGGCTTTATGCTTGGCTTCGCTCTTGCTCTTCACCGGGCAAATCTCGACGCACAAACGGCAACCGGTGCAGTCCTCCGGCGCCACCTGTAGCGTGTACCGCTCCTGCTCCATGCCGCGCCATTTCGGCTTGGCGCTTTGAAAGGTTGCCGGAGCATGGTCCAGCATCGCGGTGTCGTACACTTTGGCGCGGATCACCGCATGCGGGCAGACCAGCACGCATTTGCCGCATTGAATGCATAGCTCCTTGTCCCATACCGGAATCATCTGCGCGATATTGCGCTTCTCCCACTGTGCCGTGCCGGTTGGAAAGGTGCCGCCCGGCGGCAGCGCGCTTACAGGCAACGCATCTCCATGTCCGGACGCAATCGCGCCCAGAACGTCATGCACAAACGCCGGCGCAGCGAACGGAATAATGGGAAGTATGTCTAACGAGGCTGTCACCTTGTCCGGTACCTTCACCGCATGCAGATGCGCCAGGGCGGCATCGACGGCGGCAAAGTTCTGCTGCACCACCGCGTCGCCCCGCTTGCCATAGGTCTTCTGGATTGCCTTCTTGATCTGCTGAATTGCCTGCTCCTTGGGCAGCACGCCGCTGATAGCGAAAAAACAGGTCTGCATGATCGTGTTGATGCGACTGCCCATGTTGGCTTCCCGCGCCACGCTGTAGCCGTCAATCACATAGAACTGCAGCTTCTTTTTCAGAATCGTTTCCTGCGTCGTGCGCGGCAGATGGCTCCAAATCTCCTCTGGACCATAAGGAGAATTCAGCAGAAACACAGCCTCCGGAGCGGCCGCCTCCAGCACGTCCATCCGTTCCAGAAACGAGAATTGATGACATGCAACAAAATTTGCCTTGCTGATCAAATAGGTCGAGCGAATCGGATCCGGACCGAAGCGTAGATGCGACGTCGTCACCGACCCGGACTTCTTCGAGTCGTACACAAAGTATCCCTGCGCGTAATTCGGCGTTTCCTGGCCGATGATCTTGATGGAATTCTTGTTCGCCCCCACCGTTCCATCCGAACCCAGCCCGTAGAACAGCGCCCGCACGGTACGCGGATCTTCGGTGGAAAATTCCGGATCGTACGCCAGGCTGGTATGGGTCACATCGTCGGATATCCCAATGGTGAAATGGTTTTTCGGGCGTGCCTGTTGCAGCTCGTCAAAAACGCCCTTCGCCATCGCCGGCGTGAATTCCTTGGAAGACAATCCATAGCGCCCGCCGATGATGCGGGGCTGCTGCGCCAACGGCGCCTCGCCGCGGGCAAAAGCCTCGCTAAACGCCGTCACTACATCCTGATACAGCGGCTCACCTAGCGCGCCCGGCTCTTTGGTACGATCCAGTACAGCGATCGACCGCACTGTTTTCGGCAGCGCAGCAAGAAAAGCGTCGGCGGCAAACGGTCGATACAAATGCACTTTCAGCAGCCCAAGCTTTTCCCCGCGCCGGTTCAGATATTCAATGGCTTCCTCGGCCGCCCCCGCACCCGATCCCATCAGAATCATCACCCGATCCGCATCCGGAGCGCCCACGTAATCGAACAGATGATAGCTGCGTCCAGTCTGCTCCGCGAAGCGATCCATCGCGTCCTGCACAATCGTCGGGCAGGCCAGATAAAACGGATTACAAGCCTCGCGCGCCTGGAAAAAAACATCGGGATTCTGGGCCGTCCCGCGAAGAATCGGCCGGTCGGAACTCAGCGCCCGCTGGCGATGCGCGGAAACATATTTTTCCTCCAGCAGCGCCAGAATCGTTTCGTCGGAAATTGCTTTCGCTTTGTTGATCTCGTGCGAGGTGCGGAATCCGTCAAAGAAATGGAGGAATGGAATGCGCGCTTCCAACGTCGCCAGATGCGCGATCAGCGCCATGTCGCCGGCTTCCTGCACCGAATTCGACGACAGCATGGCGAAGCCCGTCGAGCGGCAGGCCATCACGTCGGAGTGATCGCCAAAGATGGAAAGCGCATGTGTCGCCAAAGTGCGAGCCGTGACATGAATAACATTGGAAGTCAATTCGCCGGCAATCTTGTACATGTTGGGGATCATCAACAGCAATCCCTGCGATGCCGTAAACGTGGTGCTGAAGGCCCCGGCTTGCAGCGCCCCGTGCATGGCCCCGGCGGCTCCGCCTTCGCTCTGCAACTCCGCTACCACCGGCACCGAGCCCCAGATGTTGGTGCGCCCTTCTTCTTTCCATTGATCGGCCCATTCGCCCATGGTCGAAGAGGGTGTAATGGGATAGATCGCGATCACTTCCGCGAGACGGTAGGCTACGGTTGCCGCAGCTTCATTGCCATCAAGAATCACTGTTTTCTGTTCTCTCATTGCCTTCCCTTCGTCCGCAATAATTCTGCACCAGAGAGGAGTGCTCCTGATGTGAGCTGTGTCACATGGCCGTGCGTGAATGCGGCGTAAATTAGTTGGAGAGGATTCGTTTACAAGCCTGAATCTGGTACGGTAAAGAGTTCAGATGATATTCACAAACAGCCCTTACTTCCCCATCCTGGTGCTGCTGCTTGCCGGCGTTGCTTTTGCGGTGACTCCGCTGGCACTGGCTTGGCTGTGGGCTAGAAAATACTCTCCGCGCAAGCCCGGACCCACCAAGAACGCAATTTACGAGTGCGGTCTGGAGTCTGCCGGAGATGCCTGGGTGCAGTTCCATCCCGGCTATTACCTGTACGCCATCATCTTTCTGGTTTTCGATGTCGAAGCGGTCTTTCTTCTGCCCTTTGCCGTGGCCTTTACCGGCCTCACGCTCGGAGCAGGAATTGCCATGCTGATTTTTTTACTTTTGCTCGTGGAAGGTCTGGTCTGGGCCTACCAGAAAAAAGTGCTGGTCTGGAGTTGAATCTCCACGCCTGCAAACCCATACCGCACCAGGGTTGCGAAGCTCCGACCCACGCAATACGGAAGGTTTTCCTCTGATGGATGAACAGCTGAAAACAGAATTGAGAAAACAAGGAATTGTTGCGACCACCCTGCAGGAGCTCTACAACTGGGGTCGCAAAAATTCCCTGTGGCCGCTCAATTTTGGGCTCGCCTGCTGTGCCATTGAAATGATCGCCGCCAGCATGGCCCGCTACGATATGGCCCGTTTCGGGGCAGAGGTCTTTCGCCCTTCCCCACGCCAGGCAGATCTGATGATCGTTGCCGGCACAGTCACAAAAAAAATGGCTCCTCAGGTGGTTCGCCTCTACAACCAGATGGCGGAACCCAAGTACGTCATCTCCATGGGCGCCTGTGCCATCTCTGGCGGCCCTTTCAAGCAGGGCTACAACGTGCTGAAAGGCATTGACCGTTATATTCCTGTCGATATCTATATCCCTGGCTGTCCGCCGCGTCCCGAAGCCCTGATCGATGCCCTGATGGCGCTGCAGAAAAAAATCGATGCCCAGATGCTGACCGGCGAAGACAGACCACGCCATTTGCAGGCCGACACACCGAGCGAATTTGTTGTTCCGGAATTCGGAGCGCACGACTTGGAACCACCGCAGAATCCCGAGATCTGGCAGCCTCCGCTGGTTAATATTTCTGTCGCAGGAAAGAAAGAATGACGCCGGAATCCATTCAATCCGCGCTGCAAACCGCAGTTCCAGGCTGCGTGGTGGAGATCGTCTCCAACCCCAGCCCGTCGGGTCAGCATTCTCTTCTCATGGATCCTGCCCATGCCGTCGCCATCGCAACCTACCTTCGCGATGCTGAGCCCTTCCGCCTCGATTACTGCTCCAACGTGACCGGCGTCGATTGGCCAGCTAAGGAAATCTCCGAAAAAGTAAAAGTGAAACAAATAATCGACGGCGTGGAACAGGAGGTCGAGGAAGTTCGCAAAACGCAAACCCTGGGCTACCTGGAAGTCGTCTACCACCTCTTCTCCATGGAGAAAAAACACGGTCCCGTCATTCTTCGCATGCGCACCGAAGACCGCGACCAGCGC
>JAJYSL010000317.1 GCA_021793595.1 Acidobacteriota bacterium | reverse complement strand
AAAGATCTGCGCCTGGAATGGCGTTCCAAAGATGCCATCAACGGCATGCTCTTCTTTTCCCTGCTGGTGGTGGTCCTGTTTAGTTTCGCCTTCGATCCCACCATGGCTGTTTCACGCCAGATTGCCGGCGGCATTCTCTGGGTCGCGCTGCTATTTGCCTCCACCACCGCGTTGAACCAGACTTGGACGCGCGAACTGCGCCATCAGGTGCTGGATGCGCAGCGGATGGCTCCTAGCGCACCCAGCGCATTATTCCTCGCCAAGGTGCTGGCCAACTTTCTATTTGTCACCATGATTCAGGTGGTGCTTGGTCCTTTGTTCGTTATCTTCTACAATCTGCAGGCACTGGGCCAGGGATGGTGGATGGCGCTGGTATTGCCATTGGGTACGCTGGCGCTGGTGGTGAATGGAACCTTTTTTGCCGCGCTTTCCCTGCGCACCCGCAACCGGGAAATGCTGTTGCCGCTGATCCTCTTCCCTGTTTCTATTCCAGCGCTTTTGGCTATGGTTCAGTCCACCTCCGGCATCTTAACCGGGGAGTTCGATCCCGGCCTGTGGATCAAAATGCTGGCCGGTTACGACATCATCTTCCTTACACTTTGCCTGCTGATGTTTGAGACCATTCTGAACGCGGAATAAAGGGCGTTTTCCGGGGAGTGGAGTACACTACCATTTCGCGGGTATGCCTGCTCGACCAGCAGATCCTTGAGCTGCGGGAATCTGTCCTCCAGGCTACGCACCCTCATCCGCGACACGCAGGACCAAAAGAGAGTAGCCACGATTATGACCATGGAACATCGAAATCTGATTCTTGCGTATCTCGTTACCTGGGGTCTGCAGTTGGGATATCTCGGTCGAGTCCTGCTGGGTTGGCGTCGCCTGCGCAAGTAATTCTCCCTCGCTCAGTTCAGCGCTGTCCTGATGGATGGAATCCCGGACCAGGCGGCGCACTCGCACCCTGAATTTCCCTGGAATCTGGCAGCGCTGGATGGCCTGTGAGCCTCTGGCCCGGTGCGACGAATTTTACGCAGTCCACGCAACTGTCGGTAAACTAGGAACCTAAGAGAGATCTCCTCATGCTAATCGTGATGAAAAAGCAGGCCAGTGCGGAAGAAATCCGTGCCGTCTGTGAACACATTGAAAGCCTGGGATTTCGCGCCCACCCGCTGCCCGGAGCGCAGCGAACAGCCATCGGCATCACCGGCAATCAGGGCGCCGTCGACCAGGGCACTCTGGAAGAAATGTCCGGCGTGGCCGAAGTCATTCGCGTTTCCAAGCCATACAAGCTGGTCAGCCGCGATGTGAAGGAAGAGGATACCGTCATCCACTTTCCCGGCACCAACGCCACCATCGGCGGTAAGGATTTGGCAATCATGGCGGGTCCATGCTCCATTGAGACTCGCGAACAGGCTTTTGCCGTCGCCGAACAGGTAGCGGCTGCCGGAGCGCAATTCTTTCGCGGCGGAGCATACAAGCCGCGCACTTCTCCCTACGCCTTCCAGGGATTAGGCGAAGACGCGCTCAAGATCATGGCGGAGATTCGCGATGCTTTTGGCATGCGCATTGTTTCCGAGGCCATCGATCACGAGTCGTTGGAACTGATCGCAGAGTATGCCGATATGATCCAGATCGGCGCGCGCAACATGCAAAACTATTCCCTGCTGCGTGAAGTGGGTCGCAGACGCAAGCCTGTGCTGCTGAAGCGCGGCATGGCGGCTACGCTGGAAGAGCTGCTGATGGCTGCCGAATACATCATGAACGAAGGCAATTATCAGGTGGCCCTGTGCGAGCGCGGGGTTCGCACTTTTGTCGATCACACCCGCAACACGCTCGATCTCAGCATTGTTCCCGCGGTGCAGCGCTTGAGCCATTTGCCCATTCTTGTCGATCCAAGCCACGGCACCGGCAAGCGCAACAAGGTAGTGCCGCTGGCCCGGGCTGCCATCGCCGTCGGCGCCGACGGCCTGATCATCGAGGTGCATCATCAGCCGGATAAGGCTCTGTCCGACGGTGCGCAATCGATCTATCCCCAACAATTTGCCGATATGGTGGGCGAGGTTCGCCAGATCGCGCACATTCTTCACCGCGACGTTCCCGATGGAATACGAATCGAACGGGGATCGGCCGAGCTGGCTACCGCGAAAGGATGAAACTGCATTTTCAAGCTGGCAGTGTAGGCTGGACGCGCTCTAAAAGCGCGCTGGTTTCGCTCATCCGCTGCCTTTGTGTTGCTTCCGTCTTGGTGTGTGTTGCCGGCTGCCATCCGGACGAATTTCCGAACTATCCCGCAAATTATCGCGAGTATGCCTACATCACCAACGGCGGCAGCAATACCGTAACGGTGCTGGACGTTGTGAATTTTCGTCAGGACCGGGTTCTTCGCGTGGGCGTCGATCCCGTCGCCGTGGTGGTCAACACGAAGCGCAACGAAGTCTATGTCGCCAACGCCGGCAGCGATTCAGTCAGTGTCATTGATGCGGAGACGAATCGCGTGGTGGCAACCATTCCCGTTCGGCATCGGCCTTATTCCCTGACGGTAAATCAGGATGGCACGCGGGCGTATGTGGCCAACTCTGGCTCGAATAATGTCTCTGTGATCGATCTTGGCAAGCGCCACGTTGCGGCGACCATCGGCGTGGGCGAGGGGCCGGGGCTCGCCGCCATCAGCCCGGATGGAAACAGCCTGGTGGTCTCCAATCGTTTGGGCAATAGCGTCAGTATCATCGATCCCGCAACAGAGCGCGTCCGCAGCGTGTGGCCCGGATGTCCCGGCGCCACCGACATCGCGATTCTTCCCGATTCCAGCAAGGCCTTTATCGCCTGCACCGGCGGCCATCAGGTGATGGCTCTTGCACTGGCAGCCCCACCTTCCACCAAAATCCATGCCAATTCGTTGGCCCAATTGCCGGTTCCAAAAGACGAGCTGCTGGCTATGCTCGACGTGGGCAAAACTCCTGTTCACTTGGCCTTGAAGCCGGACGGAGGCGAAATTTTTGCCGTCAACTACGACGGTGGGTCCATCTCCGAAATCGATACCAGCACCAATGAAGTGGGCGGGGCCTACATGGTGGGAACCCACCCGGTGAATGGGCTCTCCAGCGCCGATAATTCCACCCTCTATGTCAGCGACTACGATGCCGATTCTCTTGGCGTCTTCAACATAGACGATGCATATCTAGCAGGTACGGCGCGCACTGGCGACGGTCCGGAAGCGATGGCCTTCTCCACGGCGGGAAGTATGTTGTTCGTGGTGGATGCCCGTTCAGGCGATGTAGCGGTCATTCGCACCTCGACCAATGGTCTGCTAACCATGTTTCCCGTTGGCCAGGATCCCAACGACATCGCAGTCAAGGCGTTTCTCATGCCGTCGCATCATGCCCTGTAATCACGTTCAGTCCGCCTTGGATCTCGGAACTGGAGGGTGTTTTCCCAGCGGTAGGGGATACCTTGGCCAATGCGGACTTATGCGGCTGAATAGCGCTGCGGAAGCTACCGCAACCAGAGTAAAGGGCAACACAATGCTCACGGGAAACCACCTTCCCGGATGCAGCAAGGCAGGATAGAGCGCCAACGCCACCCCGGGTGGATGATAGGCGCGCAGCAGGTGGATGACGACAAAGGCAATGGCTGCAGAAATAGCCGCAATCCACACGCTATCGCCCACCAATGTCATCAGGGTGCCGATCGATGCACCTACCACGCTGCCGACAATGACAGCATAGGGTTGTGCAATCGCCGCATCTGGAAGCAGATGTAGGATGGTCAGCGTTGCCAGAAAAGGCGGCACGAGATAGAGACCGATCCGATTCGTTTGCAGTACCGCCAGAAACCCCATCATGCAAAGAAACCACAGATAGGCTCCCAGGGAAAAGCGCATCTTGGTTCCCCAAGACCCGACCACAGTCGACAGGTGCTTCTGCACGTTGGTTGCCTTCATCTCTTCCTCTATAGATATAGAAAAATAGAGAATGGCACCAACGCTTCAGTGTTGCCTGGCCAGCACCATGGTGATGTCGTCGGGCTGCTCTGCGGCTCCGATCCAATCTTGGATGGCTTGCATCACGCGCTCAGAAATCTCCGGCAACGGCAGGTGGCGATTGTGATGAATCAATTCCACCATTCGCGCCTCGCCAAAGTCGCCAAACTCGTTTTCCGGCTCGGTAACGCCGTCGCTGTAGGCGACCAGCAGGTCTCCGGAACGCAGCGCGATGGCGCCTTCCTCGTAATGCATTCCGTCCAGCAGACCCACTACCGTACCTCCTTTGTCGAGGCGTAGAACCGATCCGTCGGCTCGCAGCACCAGCGGCGGCAATTGACCGCCATTCGAGTAACGCAGCAAGCGGGTCGACACTTCATAGTTGGCAAGAAACAGCGTGGCATATTTCTCTGGTTGTGTGCTGCTGTACACATGCAGATTTAATAGCCGCATCAGGTTTGCCGGAGACTGAAACACGTCTGTCGCCCCATTGCTGGCCACTCCACTGTTGTTCGACGGAAAAGCCTCGCCATGCGTCAATTCTCTGCTGCCAAGGCTAAATGCGCGCACTGCGGAATGCAGTCCAGCCATCAGCAGGGCCGCGGAAATTCCCTTCCCGCTGATATCGCCGATGGCCATGCAAAGAGATCCCTCACCCAGGACGAGAAAATCGTAATAGTCGCCGCTGACGGTGCGCGCGGGCCGGCATACCCCATGGAGTTCCAGCCCATCCAGACGCAAATCACATGCCGGAAACAGGTTCGACTGCACCTCCTGTGCAATCTCCAGCTCCCCTTCCATGCGCTCTTTTTCCTTCTGCTGCTCCAGCAGACGCACCAGAGATTCCGACATGGCGTTGAAAGAGCGGCTCAGGGATGCCAACTGGTCCTGCCGCGACACAGGAATGCGATAGTTCAAGCGACCTTGATCGACTTCTCGCGTGGCGTGATATAGGTCAGAGACGGACCGAGTGATCGTATGGCTGAGGCGGCTCGCCAGATAGATTGCCAGAAGTTCCAGCAGCGCAAACACGATTGCGGTCGAGATCAGGGCCGTTCGTACGCCCCCTCCAAGCAAAAGCGATTGTTGAAACAGACGCTCGTAGAGAAGAGATGGGCGAGACGTGACCTGAGCCAAGACCTTTTCCCAGTTCCCTGTCGACCATTCCCTGGCATCGAGTGTGGTGGGAAAGGTAATCGGAAAATCGAAAATGCCCTCAGCTTTGGGAAGCACCCCTCCAGTGACCTCTCCCAAGGCTCGG
>JAJYSL010000316.1 GCA_021793595.1 Acidobacteriota bacterium | reverse complement strand
TCCGAACACCGCCGACAGCAGGGCAATCACCATCGGCGCCATAAAAATCAAAATGTAAAACAGCGTCAGCGTCAAATGTCGCAGCGCAATCACCACGCAGACGTTGTTCCCCATATCCAGGCAGGCCCGCGCCACCTGCCGCCGCACCCGGTGCGGCCGCAGCAGCTGCCATTGCCGCCGCCATCCCGCGTACATAGCCAGAAACATGGCCAGGAACAACCCTAGAAACGCGACAATTTGATACGCCGGCAGCCTCGACTGCCCTACCAGCTTGATCGTGCTGTCCGCCAGCACCCAAAACGTAAACCCTGCCAGCGCGAACCCAATCGCCCGTGCGTCCGAAACCGTTTCCGCGCGCCTCTGCATCTACCTATGAAACTACAGGAACCCGGCACTTTTACCTTTTCGGAATCTTTATCTGAAAACTCCGCCACGGTTTTCTCTGCGCTGCCCGATGCCGACGTTTGAGCATACCTTCCCGCGCAAGTTCCGCCAGCGCGTAGCGTGCCGTCCTGAGGCTGACGCTGGGAAGCTTGGCAAGCTCACCATCGGTGTCCACCCCAATTCCCTGGCCTTCAACTCCCAGAACGAATATTTTCTTATTTCGTTTTGTATCTGTTTGTAGATTGGCTCTTCGTTCAGTTTTGGCTTAGTCAAGTGAACGTACAACCATCATGCGCTATAAAAGCGGATTGAACTCGCTTTCCTCTTAGCTGCGTGCAAGGCCCGACATCGCCCTAGACATAGGCTGCAAGCATAAAGAAGATAAGACTTTATCTCGTAACAGCGGAGGCTTGCTTTGGGAAGCTCCTTTGCCCAACGTGCGGGGAATGGCTACTTACAGCAGTGCTTCTCGCCATAGCGGTCCGCCGATGGATTCGCTTAAATATGCTTGACATTGCGACATACATGCTATATAGCTCCCTTATTCCGTTATATGCTTAATTAATGTTAATTTAATTCACACTTCGTAATGAAACGATATCAGGAGCCTTAGGGGGGCACAATGATTCGAATTGGGAAGAGCCTAGTGAGGCTGGCCGCAGGCGCAACACTGCTCGCACTGCTATTTATTACGCCGCTCCATTTAGCCGCGCAATCCACGGCGAACCTGACCGGAACCGTTACGGATTCTTCCGGTGCGATTGTGAGCCAGGCCACCGTGTTGTGCAAGAACGCGGGCACCGGGCTGACATATCATGCAGTTACGAATGATGAAGGACTTTTTCGTTTTGCGGAATTACCGATCGGTGTCTATGACCTGACCATCTCGCACTCGGGGTTCGCGACCTCGAGTCAGCAGAACATCGCGCTGAGCACCGGTCACAGCGTGGATGTTCCGATCCGGCTGGTAGTGGGACAGGTAAATCAATCGATCAAAGTGACAGCTATCAGTCAGGAGATCCAGCCGACTTCGTCTGAGGTGCAGACCACCATCGGAAGAGCGAGCATGCAGAATCTGCCTTTAAATGGCCGTAATCCTCTACAGCTAATTGCTCTTGCTCCCGGTGTAATCTATTCCGCAGGTGCTCCGTCGTTCCAATCTGCAAATGCGGGGGCTGAAGTTAACGGGAACCGGTCCACGGACAACGGCTACCTGCTGGACGGCGTTAGCTACATCGATCCGCATTATGGAACGGCGCCAGTCTTGCCAAGCCCTGATGCATTACAGGAATTTACGATACAGACCTCCAACTTCAGTGCGGCTGAAACAGGTTCAGGCGGAAATGTTGAATTTACGACAAAGTCGGGAACCAACAGTCTTCATGGATCAGCTTTCGAATATGTGCGCAACAATGCTTTCGATGCGAAAAACTACTTTTCGAAATCGCCCACGCCCTTCAAGAGAAACCAGTTTGGTGGCTCTCTGGGTGGCCCCATCTTCAAGGACAAGGCTTTTTATTTCGGGTCGTTTCAGGACACGCGAACCGTAGGGGGAGCGGGTCCTGCGGTCGCGAATGTTCCTTCGGCCGCCTTCCTATCGGGGGACTTCTCAGCCCTTCCGACGAAGATCATCGATCCTACCACTGGCCAGCCGTTTCCGGGGAATGTGATTCCGTCGAGCCGCTTCAATCCAGACATGGTGACAGTCCTGGGATTTTATCCAGCCGCGAATTTAAGCAACGGAACCTATACTTCTCTACCCAGAAGCAATTCTGACGATACCCAAGGCCTGGGGCGGATCGATTACCAGGCAACGGCGAAAGACCATCTGACCGCTCGTTACTTTTATGATGACTTTACCTTTCAAGAGCAAACATCCTCACTGCCGAACCCCTACGGATTTGACAAAAATCTGAATCGTAACGGGCTAATCAGCGACACCCACATCTTTACCCCGAACCTGCTTCTGCTCGGCGCTTTCGGTTTTACGAACACTGGTATCCAGCGATCGGCTGCCGGTCTGCCGTTTGTCGCACGGGGGCTGCCTGGTATGAATGTACCCTTAGCCACCGTATATCCCGGGGTTGGGCAGCAACTTCATATTGCGATCAATGGCTATGGGAACTTTATCAGCGGTACGCCGATTACGATCACACCGCTGACATTCGAGTACCGAGTCCACGTCACCTGGAATCATGGAGCGCATATGGTCCAGTTTGGCGTCGATGCAATCCGCTACGATGAATATGCGTTTGATCGATCCTTTCAGGACGGATCATGGACATTCGATGGAAGCAGGACCAACTCGCCAGCGTATCCGGGATCAGGGAACTCCATTGCCGATGCTCTTTTGGGCCTGCCAGTGCTGTTCTTTCAACACGGGACCGAACCGCAAAACATGTACGAGACGGAAGTTCAGCCCTGGATTCAAGATGACTGGAAGGCGCGCCCTAATTTGACATTGAATCTCGGCGTACGGTATACGCCTTGGCTTCCCGCCGTAGACCGAGTTGCACCCCAGGTTGGATTTGAACCCGGAGTGCAATCGGTGCAAGCGCCCAATGCGCCACTCGGACTTCTTTTTTCCGGCGACAATGGCTTGCCGCATGCGATCTGGAACCGGAATATGGACAATTTTGCGCCGCGCGTCGGCTTTGCATACGACGTGAAGGGGGATGCAAAGACTGTCGTGCGGGGTGCTTACGGTATTTTCTTCCGCCCCATTCCACTCAATATCCAGCGTTTTACCGGAAACACGGCTGCATTCCGAAGTCTGGCTACCAACATATCGGATCCACTGAGCTTCGAGAATCCTTATGGCAACGCGGGCGGATCGCCCTTTCCCTGGACGCCCGTGACGCCAGCTGGACTGAAAACATTTACGTTCAAGGAACCGGTAACTACCTCGGCTTTGATTCCCCATGCGGGAACCAGCTATGTCCAAGAGTGGAATCTCACTGCAGAACGACAGGTCACGCGCAGTCTCGGCTTCTCTGTCGCCTACATCGGCAATCACATGGTCAAGGGCATGGACTCCACGGAAGCCAATCCCGCCATCTACATTCCCGGTCATTCCACAGAAGCGAACGTCAACTCTCGCCGGCCTTACGTCGGATTGGGATCCGTCCAATCCGTACGGGCTTTCCAATATAGCAACTACAACGCACTCCAGCTCGCGTTCAACAAGCGCTCCGAAAGGGGCCTTACATTGATCGGCAATTACACCTGGTCCAAGTGCATGGACAATGACTCCGCAACCACGGGAGGCGTAACTGTCATCAATAAATTCAACGTAAACGCCGACTATGCTCCGTGCGACTTCAATGTAACGCAGTTGGCGAATATCTCGCTGGTCTACGATTTGCCCAATATGCCCTGGTTCCACGGTTTTGCCAGCAGATTTCTGAACGGATGGCAAGTTTCGATGATCACCGCTTTGCAGAGCGGAGGGGTCTTCAGCGTTTACAGCGGGATTGACAATTCTCTCAGCGGCCCTACCACCAATTCCGGAACCAATGATTTGACGGACATAGTTCCGGGTGTATCCAGATCTCGTCCGTCAGGCGTGAATAAGCTGACCGAGTATTTCAACACAGCGGCTTTCCGGCTGAATGCTCTGGGAACCTTTGGAAATTCCGGAAGGAACACCATGAATGGGCCAGGCTTATGGGAAACCGATGCGGGCCTGCTGAAGATTTTCCCAATCACCACTCGGGTAAATATGGAGATTAAGGGGGAGTTCTTCAACCTGCCTAATCGCGTCAACTTCAACAATCCGGGTGCAACCTTTACCAACACCAGCAACTTCGGGAAGATTCAGTCGGCTGGACCGCCGCGGGTGATCCAGTTATCTGGCCGGCTGACATTTTGATTCTCGCCGCGTCTCTCCCCCAGGAGACAATGGCAGAGATGCATGAGTAGATGTAGGAGGGTGGCGAATGAACCGCAGGAATTTTCTTGCACTTGGCGGCGCGGCTCTGGCGGCCAAAGGAGTGAAAGTTGGCGCTCAACAGAGCGATTCCGGGGAGACGGCCACTGCCGTTGCACCGGGCCGAAGCGTGAAACGCGATCGCCCGAACATACTGTTGCTGATGGCGGACCAGTATCGGATGGATTGCGCCGGAATCTATGGGAACCGGGTGATTCACACGCCGAACCTGGACCGGCTGGGGAACGAGGGAATCTGTTTCCAGAACGCGTACTCGACCACACCGACCTGCACGCCGGCGAGGAGCGCTTTGCTGACTGGACTGGGACCGTGGAGTCACGGAATGCTGGGCATGACCGCGATGGCCAGCCGTCCTTATCCGGTGGAGAAGGCGCGCTCGCTGGCCGCCGCCGGTTACTACACCACCTCGATCGGAAAGAACCACTATTATCCCATTCGCAACCCGCACGGCTACCACCACATGGTGCAGGATGAACATTGCAGCTATTGGTTCCACAAGGAAGGCCCTCAGGAAGAGTCATCCTGGGAAGAGCGGCCCGATTATGAAGCCTGGTTCTGGTCACAGGGGCCGGATAAAGATCCCCATCTGACGGGCTTAAGCTGGAACGACCATCGTGGCAGGCCTTTTGCGTACGCAGACGAAAGGTTGCATGCCACGCACTGGACGGGGGAGACAGCGGTACGCTTTCTGCGGACGTATAACCGGCCAGAGCCCTTTTTCCTGAAAGTTTCCTTTATCCGGCCTCATAGCCCCTACGATCCGCCAAACCGCTGCTTCAAGATGTACGAAGATGCACCTCTGCCGGAAGCCAAGGTGGGCGATTGGGCGAGCCGTTATGCTCCCAGAAGCAGCGCATCGAACGATCTTTGGCACGGTAAGCTCCCTCCCGAAGAGATCCGCACCTCACGCCAGGCGT
>JAJYSL010000315.1 GCA_021793595.1 Acidobacteriota bacterium | reverse complement strand
TTCGCATGCCTATCTGGCATGGATTGCAGTCGAGATATGCGATGGCGTGTATATCCACCAGTTGGTAGGCAAACTGAAGCCGGGGGACATTCCGGCCGACGTGCGCGTCAAGGCGATCGACGCCCTGGTCAACAAGTATTTCCGCAAAGAGAGAGTCCTTCAGGGTGGATACCCGATGGAGATGCGTTATGCCGGACCGCGTGAGGCCCTGCTGCACGCCATCTTCCGTCAGAACTATGGCTGCACCCACTTGATTGTCGGACGAGACCACGCCGGGGTGGGCGACTATTACGGCCCATTCGACGCGCAGAAAATCTTCAATGAGATTCCACATAATGCGCTGCTTCTACGACCATTGTGTATGGATTGGACCTTCTACTGCTACGAATGCGGCAGCATGGCTTCCATGAAGACCTGCCCCCATGAAAGCAAAGCAGTCATTGATGAGAATGGAAAATACCAGGGTGGCGCGCGTTTGCTGCTATCGGGAACCTTGCTGCGCAAGCTGATGAGCGAAGGCAAGCCGGTGCCGGCGGAGTTCTCCAAACCGGAAGTCATCGCCATTCTTAAGGAGTACTACGACCACCTGGAGAATAAAGTCGAAGTCGAGTTGCATGCGGCTGCTACCGGGGAAGTAAAGAAGTAGAAGGGAGCCCGCAATTGAGCCAACCGGAGCATTTCCTGCCGAGGTACAGCTGGGAGGCGTGGCCGGCAGAGACTTGCTCCGGTCTGTTCTGTCGGGAGAGCGGCCGCGACACGTCATCGCGGGCCTTCCCGTTTTCTCGGCTGGACTGCTTGCGCACTGGTGGGCCCGCCTGTATCCGGACGGAGAGGTTCAATGCGGCGCGATTGTTTTGTGCTGTTGCAACACATGTCAGCGCCAATTACGGGGAGATTTCCTTGTTGTGCGCGGTCTTTCGAGTTTCGGATCTTGGCCGCCCGCTTGATTCAAGGAGTGCGCCATGTGCGTCACCGAATTTACCCTGTTGTTGTTCGTAGGGGCTCTTGCTGTGGGCATCTTCGGCGCCCTGACTGGAATGGGCGGAGGAGTGTTCCTGGTCCCCATGTTGGCGTTGCTCTATCACGTCAATGTGCGCTATGCCGTGGGCGCATCTCTGATCTCCGTGATCGCCACTTCCTCTGGCGCGGCCGCCGCCTATATCCGTGAGGGATACACTAACATCCGCATCGGTATGTTTTTGCTGATGGCATCCTGCGGCGGCGCCCTGGTTGGCGCGATCATTGCCGGGTACTTTTCCACGAGCCTCATTGCCATTATTTTCGGTCTGGTGCTTCTCCTTTCCTCCTATCTCTCGTTCCGCCGCAAAGAGACAGGCGAAGCGGCTTCGCCCGCAGACCCGCTGGCGGTAAAGTTGCGCATGTGCAGCAGCTATCCCATTCCAGGAGGATGGCAGCCCTACCGCGTCTACCATGTGCTGGCGGGGTTCGCGGTGATGGTCGTAGCGGGAATCATTTCCGGGCTTCTGGGGATTGGTTCCGGCTCTTTGAATGTGCTGTCCATGGACCAAGCCATGCGGCTGCCGTACAAGGTCTCCACCACTACCAGCAATTTTATGATCGGTATCACCGCCGCTACCAGCGTGGGCATTTATCTGAGCCGCAGGCTGATTGTGCCGGGCATTACCATGCCCGTGATGTTGGGGGTTTTTGCCGGTGCGATCATCGGTGCCAGGCTGCTGATGTTTTTTAAGACCAAATATCTGCGCATGTTCTTTTCTGGGGTCATTCTGGTCGTGGCCCTGGAAATGATCTACAACGGCCTGCGGGGAAGGATTTAATCATGCGGCCACGCATCAATAAGCTCCTCAGTGCTACGAATATCGAAAACGCGATGGGCTATGTCCTGTTGTTTGGCGCCCTTCTTTCGGCTGCGATTGTGTTGCTGGGTGGTGGAATTTACCTGCGCCAGGACGGGAAATTACCAGCCGACTACAAGGTCTTTCACTGTGCGGCCGCAGACCTTTGTTCTTTGCATGGCATCGTGCGAGGGGTCTACCATCTATCCGGACCTGCGACCATCCAAATAGGACTGCTGGTCCTGGTGGCGGTCCAATTGCTTCGCATCGTCCTGACGGAACTGCTCTTTCTGCTGAGCCGGGACAGGTTTTTCGTAATAATCACGACCATTGTGTTTGGCATGTTGCTGTATGGCCTGTTTCTTCGTTAGGTTCGATGGGATAGAGTAAGTGAGTTGACGCTGCGGCCCTTGGATTGAATGCAAAACGGGACTTTCAATGGAGAATCAACTATGGCAATCATCACAATCTCTCGTGGCACCATGAGCGGTGGATCTGATCTTGCCCTGTGTCTTGCCGGCACTTTAGGTTACCCTTCATTGTCGCGCGAGGTACTGGTGGATGCGGCTGCCATGCTTGGGGTTTCCGAGGAGACCCTGCACGAAAAGATCATGAAGGAAGTGGGCTTTTGGGAGCGCTTCTCCGATGACCGTCGTCTCTATGTGATCGCCCTGCAATCGGCGCTTGCGGAACAGTGCCTCAACGGCAACCTGATCTATCACGGTCACGCCGGCCATCTGCTGTTAAAGGGCGTGCCCTGCGTTCTACGGGTCCGTCTGATCGCTCCGCTGGAGGTACGCATCGAAAAACTGATGAAGCGCGACAACATAAGTCACGAAGCGGCCCTAAACTTCATCAACACTCAGGACAAAAACCGCGTCGAATGGTGCCGCTTCGTTTACGACGTGGATTGGAGCGATCCATCCGGGTACGATATGGTGTTGAACCTGGAACATATCACAATACCTGAGGCCTGTGGCATCCTCTCTGCAGCGGCCGCTCTCCCAGAGTTTGCCATCACGGACCAGATACGAAAAAAGCTGTTGGATTTTGCGGTCAAATGCCGGGTAAAGCTGGCCCTTGCGGCAACAGTAAAACTCGCAACATGGTATTTGATATTCGAGCCAATGGCACGACAGTGGAAATTTTCAATGAGATGGCTGCCAGTGGTGTGCTGGTCCGCCCTTCCGGTCCCAGTGAGGAAGAGATCGCGCGCATTGCTCGCACGGTCATGGGGGTCAATACGGCCATCGTCCGCTTGCACCGGTTTCCCGAAGATCCAGACTTCTGACAGCTGAGTTGGAGTTGAAAATTGTTGCGCACCACACCGGTCGAGGCACCCCAATGAAAAATCCGTCCAAAGCGACTGAGAGCGATCAAGACCTCAGCAGAAGCCCGACTTCGTGTGTTCACGAGCAGTCGGACGTTTATCCGGTCTTCCTGCGCTTGCGGAATCGCCGAGTGCTCGTAGTAGGCGGAGGAGAGATTGCACTGCAGCGAGTGCGAAAGCTACTGGCCGCTGGGGCCAAAATCACGCTCATTGCACCGAATATCAAGCCGCAATTTCGATCTCTCGCAGAGAGTGGGCAACTCCACATTGTGCAACGGGAATTTCAGCGCACAGACGTGGACGAGCAATACTTTCTTGTCATCGGCGCCACCAATCATCCCTCGACCCAGACGGCGCTATGGGAAGAAGCTGAGAGACTGGGCCTCCTCTGCAACGTTGTCGACGATCCGCAACACTGTAATTATTTCACTCCCGCCGTAGTGGAGCGGGGCGATCTGCAGATCGCCATTTCAACGGCCGGCGAGAGCCCGGCATTCGCACACCGGCTCAAATGTGAAATCGAAGCACAGCTTCCGCAAGATCTGGGCCCGTGGCTCACGGAACAAGGAGAATTGCGCCGTGAGGTGTTGGCTGCCGTGCCGGCTGGCGAAGAGCGGAATCATCTACTGCAGTCGCTGGCCCAGCGTTCCGTGTGCAGCCTCGCGGAGTGTCCGGCACGCCAGATTGCACAACAGTACATCCAGTCGCAAAAGATCGTGTGAATGCGCTTATGCTATGCGCGAGACATGTTGCGGGTGATGCAATTCCTGAAGGCGAGGTCTCCAGGTGGCACAACAATCGTAGGTCCGCATCACCTGGTGTCCTTTCGCAGAATTACGGGTGATTGCCATCACTGACAAATGTCTCTGGCAATCGTAATTAGAGTGAGTACGGGTGTGTGCCTCCCCGGTGAACCTCAGATTGGCTGGAGAGGATATGGATTTGGACCTATTACCGGCGTGCCCGCGAGACAATCCGAGGGCGGCCAAAGCTTTCGAGTGCGAAAGGAATTTTTTATGACACAGGATACTCTTACAATCACCGACAATCGCACCAACCGAACCTACACTCTCCCGATTGAGAACGGAACTGTTCGGGCGATGGACTTACGGCAAATCAAGACTGGTCCAGAAGATTTTGGGCTCATGACATACGATCCAGCATTCATGAATACGGCTGCCTGCCGCAGCAGCATCACCTTCATCGATGGTGATCGCGGCATCCTGGAATATCGCGGCTACCCCATCGAGGTTTTAGCCGAGCACTGCACCTTCCTTGAAGTCGCATACCTGCTGCTCTTCGGAGAGCTTCCCGACGAATCGCAGCTGAAAAGCTGGACACACGACATCACGCACCACAGCATGCTGCAGGAAGCCACCAAGAAGTTCATGGAGGGCTTCCGTTACGATGCCCATCCCATGGCCATGCTGGTAAGCACGGTGGCGGCGCTATCTGCGGTTTATCCGGGAGCGAAAGACGTTCACGATCCAGCCAATCGTCTGCTGCAAATCAAGCGGTTGATTGGAAAGATGCCATCAATCGCCGCCATGTCCTACCGGCACAATGTTGGTTTTCCCTATGTCTATCCGGATAACGATCTGAGCTATACCGAAAACTTCATGAACATGCTATGGAAGATGGTTGAGCCCAAGTACGTGGCGAACCCGGTGCTGGCGCGCGCCCTCGACATCCTGTTCATCCTCCACGCCGACCACGAACAGAACTGCAGCACCAGCGCCATGCGTTCGGTGGGCAGTTCGCAGGCCGATCCGTATCTGGCCACCGCCGCTGCCGCCGCTGCGCTATCAGGCAGCCTGCATGGCGGAGCCAACGAGCAGGTTCTCAAGATGCTCGACGAAATCGGCTCTAAAGAAAATGTGCCTGCATATCTTAAAAAAGTGAAGGAAGGGCACATCAAATTAATGGGCTTCGGACACCGCGTCTACAAGAACTACGATCCACGCGCCAAAATTATCAAGTGGGCTGCCGAGCAGGTCTTCGAAGTTACGGGACGCAATCCCAAACTCGATATCGGCTTGGAGTTGGAACGGATTGCCCTGGAAGACGACTACTTTGTTTCGCGCAAGTTGTATCCCAATGTGGATTTTTATTCCGGA
>JAJYSL010000039.1 GCA_021793595.1 Acidobacteriota bacterium | reverse complement strand
GATGGCACGGTCTTGAACACCTGCTGCATTGGTCCCAGTGGCGAAGACGACATCAATTCCGAGCCATGTGCTGCCACTACCGAAAGCGCGGTTCGCCGCTGCCAACACTCTATCTACAACTGTAGTACTAGGACGCCAGGAAGGATGCATCGACTGGCGCGCTTGGCGCAACCCCATTCCGCAACTCGATCACTCTTCTCACCGGTTCGTAAGTCATGCGGTGCAGCGGGCACGGGCCGTGCTCGGCAAGCGCCCGCAAATGCTCTTCGGTGCTGTACCCCTTGTGCGATGCCAGGCCGTACTGCGGATATTCCTCGTGATAACGGCACATCCACGCATCGCGGTACACCTTGGCAACAATAGAGGCCGCGGCAATCGAAATACTGATGGAGTCGCCGTAAATAATCGCCTTTTGCATGCACGAAGTGTCTAGGCGCTCCGCATCGATAAGAAGAAAATCCGGCTGCGGAAGCAGCTGGGCAATCGCCGACAGCATGGCCTGATGAGACGCGCGGCGAATGTTAATGGCATCGACGGTGGCAGCGTCCGCATAACCAATCGCCACCGCGATGGCTTTTTCCCGGATGATCCCGTCCAGTCGCTCGCGCTCTTCGGGCAACAATTGTTTGGAGTCGCGCACGCCGCGAATGCGTGTTTTCTCCGGCAGAATGACAGCGGCTGCGACCACCGGACCGAACAGCGATCCACGCCCCACCTCGTCTACGCCGGCAACCACCCTCGCGCCCAGTTGCCGCGCCGCGCGCTCGTGCTTGTCGCCGCAGACCAGGGCGCGCAGGCGGCGCATCTTTTCTGCCTGCTTCGAGAGCGGCGGCTCCTCTTCATCGGAACGGGGCTGGTGCTTCACTGGCATCTACAGCGAGTCTATCGCCACCGCCGCATGTGGAGAACGCGGAAAAGTTCTGCATCTCCCGGGGAGAGGTGCGACCGGCGCCAGCTAGTTTCCCGCCCCACTCTTCCAAACCGTGTTCGGCTCAATGGCATCCACAAGCGACTTCACCTTCATGCTGCCTTGCAGTTCCGCCAGGCCTGCCGGGCTTTGCACAACGATGGTCGCCGGCTCTCCCGGCAACAGGTCGATATAGTTGTCAGAGAACTTTGCGTCGTGATCGCCAAAAGATACGTACACGTCCCGCGCCAGCGCCTTCGAAGATAGCTGTACTTCATACGCGCCGTTCGCCCGGGTCAAATGGCTGGTAATCTCCGCGGCGGGGAGATGCACGTCTGGCGTTGGAGCGAGATACATCAGGTTGCTGGAAACCTGCTTGCCGTTCACCGTCAAATCCATCGCTGCCACTTTCTCCGCCGGATCGGAATAGGACTGCGTTGGAAGCTGCAGATACACCTTGCTCGACAGCGCCGGGATCGTGACGTTGTGCGTCTCGCTGTGCAGCACCGTCCCGTCGAACTTCATCACACGCACGCGAAGGCTTGCAGTGGTCGGCGTCGTCTCGTCCGACACCACCGAGACATTCAAACTTCCATCTCTCAGTCGTGACGACACCAGCAGCGGGCTATAGAACCGCCGCGCATAATACTGCAGCGCCTTCCATCGACCGTAATAGTCAATGCTCGACGCCGAAACTACCGGCCAGCAATCGTTCAACTGCCAGAAGATGGAACCCATGGTGCGAGGCCGGTCGCGGCGAAGATGCTCGGCCACCACCTTGATAAATTCCGCCTGCACTACCTGGCTGGCATACACGAGCGAGCTGAAGTCCTTGGGCTGCCCATAATATTGCCGAATGTAATCCAGCATGGTCGCATAGGCGGCTGGATCTTTCTGATGGACGGTCATTACCGGAGTTGATGTGCCGGTGCGATCCTCCGGCAGCGTGAAGGAATCGATGGTCCGCATCTCCGGCATCGACTGAAATCCGTATTCGCTGACAAACCTATAGTGGCGATCCTCTTCACTGCTGAACGGCACACGCGGCAGCAGGTTGGTTGACGTCCACACGCTGTAATCATGCGTGTCCCCGAACTCTTCATTGCCGCCGACATCGTCGCCATCCTCCAGCACGCGATAGTTCATGGCCTTGGTCTCTTCGTAATCGCCGCTCGGACTGCTGGGCCAATACGCCGCGCCCGGATCGTACCGGGCCACCAGACTCGGAATGATTCCGCTGAACACCGTCAGATAGTCCTGCCACATTTGCAGCCGCGCAAT
Source organism: Acidobacteriota bacterium (assembly GCA_021793595.1). Next base: position 25,989 of record JAJYSL010000039.1, on the reverse strand, counting down.
CTGCGTGACATGCAGACTGTCCTGCAGAAAATTATTTTCCTGCTCGTTATTGCCGCACCAGAGCACAATGCTGGGATGGTTTCGCAGACGCTTCAGTTGATCTTCCACCTCCTGCGCAACGTTCTGCTTGAAAGAATACGTTCCTGGCTGCCACGGATTTCCAAACATGAAATCCTGCCATACCATAATCCCCATCTCGTCGCATATCTCATAAAATTCCTGTGTTTCGTAATAACCGCCTCCCCAGATGCGGATGATATTCATGTTGGCATCTTTGGCAGACTGCAAGATGTCGCGAATCTGCGCCACTGGCACGCGGCTCGGGAAGCTGTCGAACGGCACCACGTTAGCGCCTTTGGCGAAAATCGGAATTCCGTTCACGACAAATTCAAACGACCGTCCCCACTCGTCCGGCTCTCGGCGCAACTCGACCGAGCGAAGTCCCGTTCGCACGTCAGAGGTGTCCTGCGTTTCACCTCCAATCGCCGCGGCTGCATGAAACGTGTAGAGCGGCTGACTGCCATACCCCGCTGGATACCACAGGTCGGGGTGATCGATGGTGATCGGCAGCTCCACATGGTTGATGCCCGCATGCAGCTCCGTCGTCTGCGTGACGGTCAGCTCTTTGCCGTTCAAACCATAGTGAACGGTCACCGTCGCAGGCGACTCGACAGACGCCGTCACCTCCACTTGCGCCAGCACATGGGCAGACTGCCCGGTTACATCCAGTTGGCGAATATTCAGGTTGGAAATACGCGCATCGTCCCACGCCTCTAAACGCACCGGTCGCCACACCCCGCTGGTCACAAATCGTGGCGCCCAATCCCATCCATACTGGTACGCCGCCTTGCGGATATACCATCGCGCCTGCGTATTCGTTTCCGGCCGCCACGGATCCTTGGCGGCAATTTTTTCGGCTCCCTGAATGGGCGAAGTAAAAACGACCCGCAGTTGATTGTCGCCGGCCTTCAAATACGGCTTCGCATTCAGTCGATACGTCCGAAACATGTTGTCGGACGTTAACAGCAGGTTCCCGTTCACATACACCTGGGCGCAGGTGTTGAGGCCATCGAAAACCAACTCAATATTGTGCCGATTCAGAAGCTTTTCGCTCACCGGAATCGTAGTGCGATATTCCCAATCGGCGTTCTCAATCCACTGCAGCTTGTTTTCGTTGTCTCGATAGAACGGCTCCGGGATCAGCTTGTTGCGCAGCAAATCCAAGTGCACATCGCCAGGAACTTTAGCGGGCAGCCAATGGTCATGCGCGATGCCCTGCAAGTTCGTGACTTGCCGAAACTCCCATCCCTGCTTCAACAGGATCGACTGCTTCACCGCGGCCCAACTGCATGCGGGCAAGCCCCAGCCAAATCCGAAGATCATTACAATCGATAGCGCATGCCACAGCGCCCGAGATAGCTTCATCGTTTCACTCCTGTTCAACATGTTGCTAACGACAATTTATACTCAAACCAGCGAATCGTTTCGATCGGTCGCAGCCAGCGATTCGATTGGCAACCCAAAACCCTGCAGCTACACTCAATTTTGACTCATACTGCATCTGTTTTGCTGAACATTACGATGGGGAGTTCTCTATGGCGATAGAAGCGGAAGTCCAACAGGACCTGAGCGAAACATATCCAATCTCACCAGAACAGATTGAGCAATATCAGACGAACGGATATATCAAGCTGAAGCATGTTCTCTCCGCCGAGACACTTGCTTACTACGGCCGCGAAATCACTCGCAAAGTAAAAGAGCTGAACTCCGAACACCTGCCTTTGGAAGAACGCGACCTATATCATCGCGCATTTCTCCAGGTAGAAAATCTGTGGGAGAGCAGCGACCTGGTTCGCGAATTCATTTCCTCTCCCAAGCTGGGCCGCATCGCCGCGCAGTTGATGGGCTCCACTGGCGTCCGTATCTATCACGATCAGGCGCTCTACAAAGAAGCGGGTGGAGGAATTACTCCCTGGCACGCCGATCAATTCTATTGGCCTGTCAATACTGACAAAACCATCACCGCCTGGATTCCCTTACAAGAAACTCCTCTGGAGATGGGGCCGCTCGCCTTCTGCCCGAAAAGCCATCGCGTCACTTACGGTCGCGATCTGGAGATTGGGCAGGAAAGCGAAGACCGAATCGGCGAAGCCCTCAAAGATCACGGAATAGATGAAGAAAAGTTTGACTTGGGAGAAGTCAGCTTTCACTCTGGATGGACCTTCCATCGTGCCGGTCAAAATACCACCCCGATTCCTCGCGAGGTGATGACCATTATTTATATGGACGAGGACATGCGTCTTACTCAGCCCGTCAATCCGTACCAGCAAGCCGATCGCGACAAGTACTGTCCCGGCATTGAGGTGGGCGATCTGATCCACACTCCCATGAACCTGCTGGTGTGGAGCAACCGCAGCTACCTAAAATTTTAGACTTATCGGCGTACCGTGGTTCCGGCGACCTTACGGCACCTTCCATGTCCACAAATATAGCTGGTGCCTGTGGAACTGGTATGGCTGGTATAGGGGCTGGGTTCCATACCGCACATCCGGCGTGAAGGTGTAACTGTAGGTCTCGCAATCAAGAATTGCATGCACCTCAGTCCCCTGAGGCGTCGCTGGGTTCAACTCGATCACGCTGGTGCGATTTTCCGCTGAAGTCCACTCCCTCCCCTTGTTTTCCTGCAGGTCGGCTATCTCCGTAATCCACGGTGAATCGGTGTAGACCTTCGCACGGCACCAATTCCCTTTGTCGAACGGATCGAGCCCTTGCGCCACCTGCAGCCAAATCGTCGCTAGCTCTCCGGGCTCCAACGCACCATTCCCGTTGCCTTTCCCTTCCGTCACTGTGCGCGGCACGCTCGTCCCGCCGCCGTGGACGCCCTGGTAGAACGTTGGAAATGTCTTGGTGCGGCCATCCATAACCGCCACCGCGAGTGGCGGAGCGAGATTCGAGGGCGCAACCAGCACATCAAAGTATGTATGCAGGCCTGCTGATTCAGTTTTGTCTTTCGTCGTTGTCTCGCCTGCATTCAGATACAACCGAGCTCTTGCAAAATCGCCGTCGCCGGCCGTGAACTGCACCAGAAACCTAGAGGTAAGATCGAGCAACTGTCCGGATTTGAGCTCCGGAATATCGGCGGTACCACGCAAAATCTGCACCGTTGGATAATCCGAACTCAGTTCCACATGCAGATTTTCGATCGCTGCTGCACCAGGATTCCAGATGCGAATGGGAAGGGTCAGCGGCTTGCCCGGCATGAGTCTCAGATCATCGTGAGTCGTCACCGGCAACAAAATCGCCGCCTGCTCCGCATCGATTCGATCGCCGGAAAAGGAAAATTCATGACCGCTGCAGTCCGTCGTCAGATGCAGTCTTCCCTGCGAATCGGCAATCAGAGTTTTCGTCGTTGTCCGATCATTCTTGAGATCCAAATCGTAAACCTTGTAAGGTGCGCCCCTCTGATACATACATGACGTCGTAACATTCAACTGCGTACACACAGCAGAAGGTCCATCCGGAGCCCATTGGCGCGTCGTCACCCGCATCCCGGCCTGGCTGACATGTTGCAGGTAGATCATGGCTGCGCCAGCGATATCGGCCTTTACGTGATACCCCCACGCTTCGAAGTGATCGAATGCGCTGGCATAATTCCAGTGCGCCGGAGTGGTATCGAGTGCGAGATCGGCAAAAGCCCGCATGTGAAAGTCGAACGTCTCCGCAATGGAAGTCGCCCAGTGCCGGTTGTATTCGTCCTGACGAAATTCAAAATTGACAGACGGCGTCGCCGCAAAGGCCGCGCGTGTTTCTTCCGTGTACTGGCTGATGTAGTCGCCGCTCGCGCGCACCAGCCGCACCGGGGTGTGCTGGAAACTCAGCACGTAATCCTTGGGACGCCAGAGCGAGCGCCGGCCTTTTTCTCCCACATAGAATTCGGGACCTGGATTGAATGCCGAGCAACTGCCGATGATTTGCGGGTAGCGAGCACTCAAGTACAAACTCATGAAGCCGCCCATGCTTAGCCCCGATGTCGCGCGATAACGACGCGATGTGAGGGTGCGATAATTCGCGTCGATCGTGGCGACCTGTTCCAGAAAATATTTTCCGAAATCGATATCTCCGCCAGAGCGACGAACATCATAGGGGTCGCCGCCGTAAAATCCGGTGTAATCCCGTGCGATATACCCATCCACTGCCACCACAATCACAGCATGCGTCGCAACAAATCGGCAGATCTTCGGTACGGTGTCCTCGCCGTGATCGTAGTCCTCCAGCGTATAGCGATCGCTGTGGCCGTGCAGATAATAGATGACAGGATAGCGAGTAGAAACGGCGTCGTAATTTGACGGCAAAAAAATTCGATAGTGCCGCAGCCCACCGAACACTTTGGAGTCGAATGTCTCGTCGCGAAACTCTGCCGTACCGGCTGGGCAATGCAGGACTGTATCCGGAGAAGTCCTTTTCGCCTCGAGATCGCCATCGGCCTTGACTTTCTCTGAAGACGCAGTCTGCGCGCGCAGCGTTACAGCGTGGAATATGACGCCATTGAAGCAGCACGCAAGCATCACACCCCTGAGTAACACCCAAGCGTTTCTGCCCCCAGTTGCCCGACGAACGCTCCGCCTATCCATGTCTCGCCACCCACTATTACTTGTAAGTGCTTGCCTTCGCCGGACTTGGCAGCGCGACCGGCAATTGCTCAATCAACCACCGAACCATTTCCTTGCCTCCCGTAAAGTTGTCGTACTCCGACGGCAGGTTGTGATTATGACCATCGACATACTCGTTGTAGACCCACGGATCGACAATAGCCAAAACAGCCCCTTTGCCATACGTCGCACCCGCCATCATGATGGTTCCCTGTTGCTTAAGCAGCGCGAACGCCGGCTTACGCACGGAAATGGTGCAGGTGTCCTTCATGTACAAAATATGCGAACCCGGAACAACCGGAGAATCTCCACTGACCGCCAACCGGCCAGCTTGAAGATCTTCGCCAACGACATGGTGAAACAACACATTGTTGAAGTGGATGCCGAACTTGTCGGCCAACAAATCCAGGTGATCGATATCGGCGTTGGGTCCATCATTTTCCATCATGACGAGAACGCCGCCCTGTCTGACCCACGCCGCAACCTGCGCGGCATCCTTGGGCTGTACGTAATGCGGATTCGGATTTTTTGACGGAATATCCGGCGACACAATCATATATACCTGCGCATGTTTCAGATTTGCGAAAGTCGGCGCCCTGTATAGCGTCGAAGTCGCGACCCCATAGCTACGGAAGATATGTCCGAGAAAAGAGAAGCCAGTGTTTGCCTGATCATTCCACTTATAATGAAAATATTCTTTCTGTCCGGCGGCGTTCGTTCGCTGCTGACTGTTGAACCAGGCATCCATCATCACCGTCGCACCCTCCCCAGCCACGGCCGTTGATGCTAATTCCATTTCGCTGCTCGCTAACAGAAACGCTCCCACGCCTCGTGGATCGTTGCTTGTTTTCGGCACACTGATGTAATAGGAATAGCTGCCGTCATTGTGCGCGTTCCCGCCCAGCGCGGTTCCTGAAACCGTATCGCTGATGGTGAGCGAACCATTCGCATTATTCTGAACGAAATATTGCAGGATACCGCGATACCCTCGCGCCGCGTTCCGGGCATAGCCTGGCGGCAAGTATCCAAGGCGCACGCCTTTGGCGAAGGCATACGTAAACATGCAGGCAGCCGACGACTCCAGATAGTTTCCTTGCGCCAGCGGCTTATCCAACACTTCATACCAAAGCCCGGTGCGAGGATCCTGAACCTTGGCAACCGCCGCAGCCGTCCGATTCAGAATCGCAATCAGCTCCTCGCGGCCGGGTTCGTTCGGCTTGTAGTACGGCAGCGTATCCACCAGCGCCATCAAGTACCAGCCGGTTGCGCGCGCCCAGAAGCTCGGTGAATCCCCCGTCGTTTTGTCCGCCCACGGCTGCTGTTTCGACTCATCCCACCCGTGATACAGTAGGCCCGTCTTCGGATCACGCGCATGCTGGTCGATCAAGACAAATTGCTTCGCGATGTCGGCAAAATCGTTCGGCTCTTGAAACATGGACGCATATTCGGCATAGAATGGCTCCGCCATATAGAGCCCGTCCAGCCACATCTGGTTCGGGAACTGACCTTGATGCCAGAATCCTCCGGAAGCATTGCGCGGTTGCGTCGCCAGTTGTTTGCGAATCAGCGTGGCCGCCTTGTAATACTTTGCGTCCTGCGTCACTCCATAGAGGAGAAGCAGTTGGTTCCCCAGCAGAACGCTGTCCAGACTTTGATCTTTCGCGTTATAGGTTCGGATGGAACCGTCGTCAGCAACAAATTGGTCCACGGCTGTCTTCACGTAGTCGTAGTACGCGGGATCGGCAGTGTTATGCCACACCGCATCCATTCCATTCAGCACCGTGCCCAGACGATAATCCCACTTCCACTCTCCCTTATCCGTGGAGTAACGACCCTGTGGCCAGTTCTGCATCACAGATCGCGCCATCTGCTGCGACAAAGGAGTGGTCTCCGCCTGCACGCCACAGAATCCGAAGGCGAGTCCACCGATCGCACAACCCGTGGCAAAGCGCGAGAAAAATCTAAAAAGCGGCGATTGTAACGTTACGATCCGGCTCGCACAGATGTCGGCAGAAAGTTTAAAGAAATGCATTGTCAACTTCTCCTGGAACAAAAGATTCGAGAGGGTCCGTTCTTAAAAACAGTCCCGGCCCTGAATGGAATATTTGTACGCAGTACAGGCTACTCCTACGAGAACCGGCCGCACCAGATGCAAGTAAAAGTCTGCGAGATTACTTGAATCGCTGCAGCGCTTTTTCCGCATCTGCGCCTTCGAGCCAGGCTCCGTGATTGGCTTCGGAGTTACGGAACTCCGGCAGTGCGTCGGCCGGCATACTCACAGCAGATAGATGCTGCTGCGTCTCACTGTAGGCCTGCTTCACTACATCTGGTAAGGTCGCGAGCTGTTCCTGAATGCTCTTTTGAATTATCGCGACTATCTCAGGATATTTCGCCGCGCAATCGTAGCTTTCTTTTGGATCATCGACCACGTTATAGAGTTCAGGATTCCGCAGCGCATAATTGATACGACCCTGAGCTGGAGCTGGCATAAACATCGGCGTATTCGCACGAGCGATGTGCAGCTTCCATTGTTTCCATCGCGCACATTGGAGATTCCACCCTTCAAACGACAGCAAGGCTTGGCGTTCGACCGCGTCCTGTTGGCACGTCAGCAGCGTCCAGATATCTCGGCCGTCGAGTGGATATGAGGGTAGCTCTCCGCGGCACAACCCCGCCGCCGTGGGCAGAATATCCACATGCGACGCCAGTGCATCTGTCACACGACCCTGCGGCAACGTACCTGGCATACTGGCAATCATCGGAATTCTTAAGCCGCCTTCATACACGCCGCCCTTTCGCCCGCGCAAATTGCCGGTGCTTCCCTGAAACCACGGGCCATGATCGCTGGTAAACATGACCAGCGTCTTTTCCCGTTGTCCGTTGGCTTCCAGTGCGCGCAGAACTTCGCCGACACTCCAATCAAGCTCTTCGACCACATCCCCATAGAGTCCCAAGTCTGACTTGCCGCGGAACGAAGCGGATGCATGCAGTCGAATGTGCGGGTAAGAATGCGCCATGTAAAGAAAGAACGGTTTCTCTTTCGGCTGATTAAGAAACTCGACGGCTTTCTTTGTGTACTGCTGTGTTAGAGCATCTCGATTCGCTTCCCTCTCCACAATTGTCGAGTTATGCAGCAGTGGCAGCGGGTCCATGTCCACGCTATAAGGAACGCCGAAGTATTCATCAAAGCCGCGCCGCGTGGGCTCGTACTGCGGCAGGTCTCCCAGGTGCCATTTGCCGATCGCCAGGCTTGTATATCCCGCTTTGTGCAGCACGTTCGCCGTGGTCACTGCGTCGAGCGACATGCCGCTATCGCTCAGCGGACCGAAAGCCCCGGTAACTCCAACGCGAGTGGGGTAGAGTCCGGTCATCAACGCCGCGCGCGATGCCGAACACAAAGAGATGGGTGTACAGTGATGGGTAAAGCGCACTCCCTGGGCTGCCAGACGATCGATGTTTGGCGTGGCTAATTTCGAGCCGTAACAACCCAAATCGCCATAGCCGAGATCGTCGCAAATGATGACAACAATGTTGGGTCGGTCAGGTTTCTGTCCGTGCAGCGTGGCGTTGGATTTCGCCGCTGCATCGGTCGGCGCCTCGCCCGCAACCATCTCCAGTGTGGAGGCAGCCAACGACGCTCCGGCCGTAGCAAGGAATTTTCTCCGATTCATAGGTCCCCGGGGACTAAATGAGATTGGCATCTTGCGCCGTTGCGTGTAGTGTAGCGCACGAATCCCGCCTCGATATTCAGCAAACATCATGACTCGAATCCAATCGAACCGACTCTTGTGCCGTTGCATTTGTATTGATTATTTCGTTCAGTCTGCTGATATCGTTGGCGCTGGTAGCCAGAGGCGATAGCGACCGGCCTTTTCGGGGTTCTGTCCACGCCACGACGACCGCGTTTCAGCAGGCGGAAGACACCATGATGATGCCGTTGCGACAGGCGCCATAGGTCGGCTCAACGACTTCTTTCACAGTGCTCGATTCCAGATATAGAAAAGCCGCGTCCCTCATCAGGAACGCGGCTTTTGAAATTCTGGAATCGACGGAACGCTTACTTGGCGCGAATGGTATCGGCTTCGCGCAAACGAGCTGCCTTGCCGCGCAGTGCGCGCAGATAGAACAGCTTGGAGCGGCGCACGCGAGCTGAGCGAATTTTCTCCACCTTCTCCACCACTTTGCAGTGCAAGGGGAAAATGCGCTCGACGCCCTGGCCGAAGCTCATCTTGCGAACCGTGAAGCTGCCTTCCGCACCGTTCTTGCGCGCGATCACAATGCCTTCAAAGGCCTGCACGCGCTCTTTGTCGCCTTCTTTAATCTTTACCTGGACGCGAACCGTATCGCCTGGGCCAAATTTGGGGAGATCGGTGCGCTGAAGCTTGGCAGCCAGACGCTGCATGACGGGATGAATCGACATAAAATGATTCCTGCTCTAGTTAGAAAATGGAATATGACGCAAAACACTAGTGTACATGGAATCAGCGATTTCGTCTCGTTTTCATGGCTTCATTCCCTCCCTCTGCGCCTCCTCAATCGTGCGGACCGACGGTCCGGAAAGCGGAAGGATCACAGTGAACGTGGTGCCGCTTCTTCCTATCTCCGAGCGGCTGCGCACATGGATGCTGCCCCTGTGTTTGTCTACAATACCGGCGGATACCCAAAGCCCCAGCCCGGTGCCAATCTCGCCTTTTGTCGTAAAAAATGGCTCGTAAATGTGCCTCCTGGTATCCGCAGATATGCCATGCCCTGTATCTGAAATCGTGACTCTCACGCCGGTTTCCAGATTTCGCCAATCCGTAACCGCACGCACGCGCAATCGCAACGTGCCTCCATTTGGCATCGCATCCGTCGCATTCCCTACCAGGTTGGCGAGCAACTGACGAATCTCCCCGGAGTAGCAAACCAGCGGCGGACAAGCTGACGTCTCCAGAACGACCTCGATCTTATTGCGCACCAGCTTGCCACGATAGAGAGTCAGCACAGAATCCAGCAGTTCCACCACATCTGTGGCAATGGCGGAAGACTGCTGCTTGTAGAAGCGCAGCGCCTGGCTGGCGATTTGCGACACCCGCCCCAGTTCCTCCTCCGCCGACCTCAGGTATCCGGCCGTCTCCTCATCGACGGCCGAAAGGCGCGCCAGGAAAATCAAGTTCATCACCGCTTCCAACGGGTTGTTGATCTCGTGTGCGATGGACGCCGCCAGCCTGCCCACAACCGCCAGTTTCTCCGCCTGACGCAGACCCGTCTCCGCTTTTCGCTGGGCGTCGATATCAGTATTTGTTCCGAACCAGCGCACGATCGTCCCCGCTTTATCCCGCACTGGCGAGGCCAGGGTCAGGAACAATCGGAATTCTCCATCGGCACTGCGCAGGGGAATTGCCATTTCAAATGGCTCACCGGACTTCAGGCAATCCTTATATTTTGCTATCACTGCGGGCAGCAACTTCGCATTGTGCACCGAGCGCCAACCCCAGGCTTTCATCTGCTCAAAGGTTGTGCCGGTGTACTCATACCAGCGTCGGTTGTACCAAATGACGGTACCGTCGGGATTGGCCATCCACGCGAGTTGTGGAATGGAGTCCGCCAGAACCCTGAATTGCTCTTCGCGGGTTTCGATTTCCTGACGGGTACGCACCTGGTCGGTGACGTCGACAGCGTGGGTCAGGATTCCGTCGATGCAGCTATCCGCACTGCGATGCGGTTGATACACAAAATTAAAATACGCATCCTCTTCCTTGCCGGAGGGCCCGCGTCGCAGCTTCGCCAACACCTCTTTCCCTATAAATGGAACTCCAGTCCGGTAGACCTCATCCATCAAGCCGAAAAACGGTTGATCCTCCAGTTCCGGAATGGCCTGCCGAATTGGTTTCCCGATGATCTCCGCCGCCGAAGTCCGGCCGATCAGTTCAACATACTGTCGATTTGCCAGCGTGATGCGATGCTCCGGTCCAGTCGTGACCATAATGCCTGCTGGAGCATTCATTAAGAGTTCACGAATCTGGCTGCGCTCGGCTTCCGCCGTTTCGCGCAATTTCCGCTCACGCTCTACCGCATCGGCCTCCCAGATCGTGCTGGCAATCTGGTCCGCAACCTGCGCATAGAACAATCGGTAGGATTCATCCAGCCGCTTTCGAACGTTCACCCCGGCCAGCAAAAATCCAATTGGTTCCGTGGTGTTCGCCGGGAAAATCGGCACGGCGATGGCCTGCTCCGGAGCGTGTCCCCAGGGCGCTTGCGGCAGCGGGTCCAACTTCACCGCGCTCAGGTCCAGCATGCAGGTTTCGCCGTTGGTAGAGGCAAGTAATCGCTTCCAGCCTTCTGCACGAAGGTCAACTTTGCCAGGAAAATTGGGTGGCCCGGTATGCGCAATCAGGTTTGCTTCCGTTCGATTCGAGTCAAACAGATAGATCACCGCAAATGGAAAATCGTAGGGGTTGGCAGCCAGCACCTTCACGGCGGCGACACAAGCATCCTTGGCGTTACGTGTTTGCGTCCCAAAAAAGGATGCCAGGTCACGCAATGTGTGCAGACGTCGTGCCCCAACCACACGCTCTGTGGTCTCAATTACAGGAGTGAATACTCCGCCGACACGACCCGACTCGTCCCGGATCGGACTGTAGGAAAAACTAAAATAGCACTCTTCCCCGTAGCCCTCGCGCTCCAGCAAAAGCAGTAGATCTTCGGAGATAGTTGCCTCACCGCGCCCCATCACCTGCTCCAGCATCGGCCCGATCACGTTCCAGATTTCTGGCCAGACCTCCCGGCCCGGCGTTCCTAACGCCCATGAATGCTTGCTACCGATCAGCGGACGATAGGCATCGTTATAAATCTTCACCAGCTCCGGTCCCCACCAGATCAACATCGGGAAGCGAGAATTCAAACAGATGCTGACCGATGTCTTCAGGCTTTGCGGCCATGTTGCGATCGGACCCAGCGGAGTCTTGGACCAGTCCAGGGCCCGCACACGCGCGCCCATCTCACCGCCGCCGGCAAGAAAGTCGAGATCCACTGGCGTTTGTTTCTCCGGGTTCCCCCCGGAATCGTCAGGTTTCATGGCGCAACTCGTCCAACAGAGCGCGGTCCTCGTCCGTCAACGGCGCATCGACTAATAAATCCGGGCGATTCTGCAGTGTCTTTGACAACGATTGCCGTCGACGCCAGCGGCGAATCTCCTCGTGGTTGCCCGAGCTCAACACCGCAGGAATCTCGGCGCCGCGAAACTCCGGCGGACGAGTGTAATGAGGATAATCGAGCAATCCTCCGGAATCGCAGGTTGATTGCGGATGAGGTCTCTCGAACGCCACGTCTCTCTCGGGTGAATTGGATGGGTCCAGCCCCGCAGATTCGGCGGAGAAACTCTCATAGCGGGTGGAATCTTCATTCCCCAGCACGCCCGGCAGCAGCCGGCTGACCGCGTCGACAATCACCGCAGCCGCCAGTTCGCCGCCGGAGATCACGTAATCGCCGATGGAAAGCTCCGTATCCGCCAGCAGTTCGTTCACTCGTTCATCCACCCCTTCGTAGCGACCGCAAAGAAACACAATTCTCTCAATGCTCGCGAAATCACGAGCCACAGCCTGCGTAAAGGATTTCCCCTGCGCGGACAGCAGCACCACCCGCTCGCGCGTCAAATTCCGCACACTTTTTTCGGCAACCCCAAGAGACTCGACAGCGCGGAACATCGGTTCCGGCTTCAGCACCATCCCTTCGCCTCCGCCAAATGGGCGATCATCGACCGTCTTGTGCCGGTCCGTCGTGAAATCGCGCAGATTATGTACCCGGACGCGAACCATATCCTCCGCAATGGCGCGGCCCAGAATTCCGAACCGGAACGGGCTTTCGAAAAACTGCGGAAATACCGTAATAATGTCGAACTGGATCGCCTTCGCCCTCATCGTACCTGCCTGCGCGGTGGAGTTTCTTTAGCCGTTCTGTTTCCACTTGATGCTGCATCCAATGCTGGGCTGCTGCTCTGTCGAAACCGGCTTACCGGCCAATACTTGGTCCATTGCTGTTCGCAGATCGCGGCCATCCACTGCAACTCCATTCCCAGGGCGACTGCCGTCGAGCTGACCTCGATATACCAGTCTCTTACCCGCGTCGAATAAAAAGAAATCCGGAGTGCAGGCCGCTGAGCAGGCGCGAGCCACATCCTGCGATTCATCGAACAGATATGGAAACTGAAAACCGTGTTCCTCAGCCTGGCGGCGCAGTCCCGGCGGCGCATCGTCCGGATAAGCGTCCGCATCATTGCTGCTGATGGCGACAATTCCGATGCCGCGGCCTGCGTAGTCGCGACCCAGCCGTCCCAGCTCCTGGTTGACGTGTTGCACAAATGGACAATGCGTGCAAAGAAACATCACCAGCAATCCCCGCGGACCCGCGGCCTGATCGCGCGTGATCGTCTTGCCCGAAACAACATCGGGCAGGGCGAAATCTGGCGCTGTTGTTCCTAGCGCGAGCATGGTAGAAGACGTGCGGGCCATCGGGTCCTCCTTCGACACGTTTGGGATTCAGGTCGGCGAGTTGTGTGGACAATTCTCTTTATCCTAACGCGGAACCCAATACGGATCAGCGCAAACAATGGTGAGTTGAAAATATGACAATCGGAAGGTCGATCCTTGGAGTGGCCTCAGAGCAAATTTCACCAGCAATTTACTTCGGGTTGGCGGGCGGCGCGCTTTTGTTTCCGGCCAAGTGCACAGTGGCCGACCGTCTTCGCAATTGCGTCAAAGTGACGTAGATGGCTCTGAATCCTGAGAGCAACGCACGCAACATCTATACTGGCAATAAATCCAGCGATCCTGACCATCAAGGAAAAATTGCGTGTACGAATCTGAATTTGAACAAAGCGTCTTCGATCTTCGCCGCGAGAAGCTCAAACAGATTGAGGCCCTAGGCCATCCCGTTTACCCCAACAGCTTCGCCGCGTCCCATACTCTGGCGGCCATCCGCAGCGAATATGACGCCGCGACCGGCGAAACCTTGGAGCAGAATCGCGTCACCGTCGCCGTGGCCGGACGCATCATGGCCATTCGCGCCCAGGGCAAGGCTGGGTTCGCCGTGTTGCAACAAAATGGCGCTCGCCTGCAGATTTACGTGCGCATGGATGCCGTCGGCGAGAACGCATTCCAGCTTTACACGCTGCTGGATATGGGCGATCACATTGGCGTCAGCGGCTACCTGTTCCGCACACGTACGGGAGAGCTGACCATCCACGTCGACGGCCTGACATTTTTATCAAAGGCCATGTTGCCGCTGCCGGAAAAATATCATGGCCTGGCGGATGTCGAGCTGCGCTATCGCCAGCGCTATGTCGACCTGTTTATGAACGCCGACGTGCGCGAGGTTTTCGTCAAGCGGGCCGCGGTGCTGCGCGCTATGCGCAAGTTTTTCGACGCGCGTGGATTTTTGGAAGTCGAGACGCCGATGATGCAGCCGATCGCCGGCGGCGCTGCGGCCAAACCGTTCACCACGCACCACAATGCGCTCGACATCGACCTTTTCCTGCGCATTGCACCGGAACTCTATCTCAAGCGGCTCGTCGTCGGCGGACTCGACCGCGTCTACGAAATCAATCGAAATTTTCGCAATGAAGGCATCTCCACCCAGCACAATCCAGAGTTCACCATGCTGGAGTTCTATCAGGCCTATGCGAATTACCGCGACCTGATGGACCTGACTGAGGAGCTGATCCAGTTCATCGCGATGGAAGTGAACGGCACCACCAAAACCACCTTCAACGATGTAGAAATCGACCTGAGCCAGTGGCAAAGATTCACCATGCGCGAAGCAATTATCAAGTGGTGGCCTGAGGAAGCCGGGCAGACGCCGGACGTTAAGAATTTCGACTCAGTCGCATCGTTTCTGTATTGGATTGATGAGGTTCTTGATCGCAAATTGGAGATCAGACCAAAATTTGTATTGGATGCAACAGGAGAGGCTCCTAGCAAATCACGAAGTCCAGGCCCGTTCGATTCTCTTTATGTAAGCCTGAACTTCGTACGCAATTCACTCAAACTAGAACAAAGCTCTCTTGGTAGAGCTATTGCTGAGGTGTTCGAAGCAGTTGCCGAACCTCATCTCATTCAGCCAACCATCATCTACGATTTCCCGCTCGCCGTATCGCCGCTCTCGAAGCAAAAACCGGACGAGCCGGATTGGGTCGAACGCTTCGAGTTCTACATTGGCGGCTTCGAGCTGGGCAATGCCTTCAGCGAATTGAACGATCCTGTCGAGCAACGCAAGCGATTCCTGCAGCAGCTTGGCGAGCGCGAACGTGGCGACGCCGAAGCCCACGCCATGGACGAAGATTATGTCCGCGCGCTCAGCTTCGGCCTGCCGCCCACCGGCGGAGAAGGCATCGGTATCGACCGGCTGACCATGGTGCTGACCGGCTCGCGTTCGATCCGCGACGTAATTCTGTTCCCCCTGATGCGCCCTCAGGCGAAGAGCGAAAATGCGGGGTCCGAACACAAGCCAGCCGAATCGCCGAACGGGTAGAATTCAGTAAAGCAGGTACCCGCATGGGATTTGACTTGGATTCCGATCAGCGTCGGCAGCTTGGCTATCGGCTGATCGACCGCATCGACGAATATTTTTCTTCCTTGAAGGAGAGGCCGGTTCAACCGCCTGCCGACAAGCGCAGCTTTCTTCTTGAACAAGCGGATTTGCCGGAGATCGGTCAGCAGGCCACGGCTGTCCTCGACGACATTTGCTCACAGATGATCGACCAGGGATTTCATGTTCCCAGCGCCAATTATTTTGGCCTGACCAATCCCACGCCAACCTATATGGCGGTCTTGGCAGAAGCCCTGGTCGCCGCGCTGAATCCTCAACTGGCTTCGCTCGCGCGCTCACAACTCGCATCGCGCATCGAGCAGCAGACCCTCGGCTGGATCGCGGAGCGGATCGGCTGGCGCGAGAACCAATTCGGCGGCACATTCACCAGCGGCGGCACCGAGGCCAACCTGAGCGCACTCGCGATTGCACTTACCCAGCGTTATCCGCAGGCCTCCGATAACGGTTTGATTGGACTAGGCAAGCAGCCCACCGTCTATGCCTCGTCGGAGGCGCATCATTCGCTGGAAAAATCGCTTGGCCTGCTCGGCCTGGGACGCAAAGCGCTGCGGCGTATTCCCGTAAATGAAGCGGCGGAGATCGATGTGCACGCGCTGGAGCTTTCCATCGCCGCCGACCGCAACGCCGGATGTGAACCGCTGGCCATTGTCGGCACAGCGGGGACAACCAGCTCCGGCGCCATCGATTCCCTGCCAGCGCTGGCAGCGGTCGCCCGCGAACAGAATCTCTGGTTCCACGTCGATGGAGCCTTCGGTGCGGCGGTCATTTTCTCCAACCAACATCGCGGACTGGTTGAAGGTATCGAGTTGGCAGACTCCATCACCATCGATCCGCATAAATGGCTTGCCATGCCATTTGCTGCCGGAGTTTTGCTGACGCGCCATCCGGAATTGCTGGAACCGACATTTGGTCTCGACACCAGCTATCTGCCGCGCGCCGCGAATAGCTCCCTGCCAGACAATTTTCGAATTTCCGCACAGTGGTCGCGCCGCATGAACTCTCTCAAACTCTGGCTAACGCTGCGCGTGCACGGACGCCAATCGTATGAGAACCTGATTAACTCCCAGCTTCGGCTGGCCGGTTATATGGAATCGCGCATTCTGGAAACCTGCGCCTTTGAGCTGGCCACACCTCGCCGTCTCACGATCTTGAATTTCCGCGCGAAGGCCGCGCGCGAACTCGCCCTGCCGGAAGAAGAAATTGCGCGCCTGCATCATGCCATCGCCGCGGAGATTACCCAGGACGGCCAGCAATGGATCTCCACCACTCGGGTGCGTGGCCGCAGCGTCCTGCGCACCATGGTTATCAGCTATCTGACCGAAGAGCGGCACATCGACGCCCTTGCCGCCAGCCTGCAGCGCACCGTGAAAACCGTGCTCGACCGCTCGTTTAGCACGGTGCGAGCTTCCTGAAACTGCGTTGCCTGCGCCCCCTCGCACTTTCCAGTAGCAACCGTCGCGCCATCGGCTCATAATCGAAGCAACAGAGCTTTTTCAATTCAACTGAAAGACTTTCCCCTATGCGTGCGCCGGTCTTGCTGAGTGTGCCCATTGCCTTTCTGCTGATCTGCCCTGCCGCGGTAGCGAAGCCTCCCTGTATCCCGCCCGAGCAGTCACTGCGGCATCTGCATAAAAACGTTTGCGTGGAAGCTCACGTCTACCGCATCGTCGACGCGAGCGACGGCATCCGCGTCCTCGATGTCTGCAGCCCGGAAACCTCCGATGCCGATTGCCATTTCTTCATCATCAGCTCAACCGAAGACAAGAAATCCGTCGGCAATCTCGACAGCCTTGTCGGCCAAACTATTCAGATTCGCGGCAAGATTCTTCCCATCCGTGGCCGTGCGGACATGATATTCAACTCGAAAGAACAGCTCCACGGAGGCAAGCCCAAATTTCATCCAAACCCACAACTGGCAAAAAGCTTCTCCGCAGAAAACGGCGGTCAGGGTTTCAGCCCGCACAATGGCGTCGGTGACCAGCATGGCGTTCACTTCCGGCATCGGGGCAACTAAGGCCACTCACCACAACGGTCCCGCCTGTCGCCGCAGTTCTTTCAGCGGATACAGTGTTCCCCGCCACAAAACTCCGCCGCGCCATAAAACCAGAATCATCGAACGCAGCAGCGTCCCAACGAACAATAGTGTTGCCACGGGAAACAACACAAGATACAAGGGCCCGATTTTGGTCAGCGGCCAATATCGCAGATTGAGCAGCAATAATGCAATCAGCGTGACGATGCCAGCCCATCGTGCAGTTCCAAGAAAGAACAGCGCAACAAACGGCGTCAGGCCCAGGATAAACATCCCCGCACAAGCCGCCAGCAGGAAGGCGCTACGAAAGCGGAACGTGGAATAAAGATTCTTCGTCAGGTTATTTAGGATGCCCCCTGCACTTTCTGCCCAACGGATACGCACCAGGTCTTTACCGAAGGCGACGCGCTGCGCATACCCCTCCCTCTTCACTCGAAATCCCAGGCGCATGTCCTCCAGCACCTCCATGCGCAACTCCGCGTATCCGCCCAGCGCTTCATACACCGGCCGGCGAATCATGTTAAACGCGCCCACGCCCATGTAATCCTTGGTCGCCTTGGGATCGGCAATTTTCCAAGGCCGACCTGCCAGCGCTGAGACGCTTTGAAAAAATCCGATCAGCATCTTCTCCGCAACACCGCGCAAAATCAGCGTGGGATACAACACCATGTGATCGCCATGACTCCGCTCCGCGTACTGGATAGCAAGTCGAATCGCGCGTGGATCGAAGATGACATCGCCATCGGTAAACAGGAGCCAGTCACTGGTCGCACCCTCCGCGGCCAGCGCCATGGCGTGGGGTTTCCCAAGCCATCCTTCTGGCAGCTCCTTCACGTGAAGCACGCGCAAGCGGCCATGCGAGTCCAGCGATTCGGCAATCTCATCCATCAACTTGCCGGTTGCATCGGTGGAGCGATCGTCCACGGCGATGACCTGCAGGTGCGGATAGTCGCTGGCCAGCAGGCTGCGTAGCGAGCGCTCGATCGCAACCGCCTCATCTTTTGCAGGAACGACGACGGTCACGGATGGCCACGTGAGCCGATCATCGAACGTGTCGGCAGTCTTGTGAGCGTCGTGCAAAAGATTCGGAACGCGTGGCAGCATCCACAGCGCCGGAATCACCCGCGACAGCCACGCGGCTGCGATGATCCACGCGAAAATCGCAAACAGAAATTGACCATGAAGAAACATTGCAGGCACAGAAGACATGTTCCTCTAGTATGCCGATTCTCCGCAGGCAGCGTCACTTATGAAATCTAAACCGCGGCCGCATCGATCTCGGGAGCGTACTTTGCGCCGGCGAAAATCAAAATCGCAGAGAGTAACAAGGTGATTAAAGTAACGGCAAGGCCTTCTCGCAGCGAGGAATGATCGGAAATCCATCCGATAATGCGCGGCGAAGGCGCGTCGCCAAGCCCGTGGATGATGAATAACTCAATCGCGATCGCTGTCGACCGAATCGGGGCGTCCACCGCGTTCACAATAGCTGCGTTCAACGGCCCCGTATTCAGAAACAGCAGAAACTCCGCGACCCCCAGGCTTGGCACCATGGTTGCGCGGGGTCCATAGAAAACCAGCACCGCAAAGGGCGCGGCCAGCAGCATACTCCATGCAGAGAGCAGATAAAGTGCCGCCTTATTGCGCCGCAACCATCGCTGCGCCAGCCATCCACCCAACCACGTCCCCAGAATGCCGTCGGCCACGGTAATGGCGCCGAGAATCTGGCTTGCGCCGCCCAGCGAAACATGCGCATACCGATAGAGAAATGTCGGCATCCACACGGAGATGCCACCCAGGGTGAAGACCATCATTGCCATGCCGAGTGTCGCCGTCCAGTATGCCGCGTTGTGCGTCAGGCCTGCGAGGGTCGCGCGATCCGGACGAATGGCCAGCGGCTCGGAAGCGCCCCGTGCCGGCTCTCGCAGAAGAATCCCGACCAGTAACACTACCAGCAGGCCCGGTGCAGCGGCGGCATAAAACGGTACCCTCCATCCATAGGATTGACCCAGCATTCCACCCAGCATGTAACCAAGCGCCGCGCCGATCGGCAGCGCCAGATAGAACATCGTCAGGATGCGATTCCGTTGCTCCGCTGGCCAATAATCCGACAACAGCGCCGGAGCAAAAATGCCGAAGCTCGCCTCACCGATGCCGACCAGCGCGTGGCGCAGGTATAGCTCGCCAAAGGTATGTACAAGCGCCGTCGAGAGTGTCAGCACAGACCAGAGAAGTGCTCCAGCAAGGATCAGCGGCTTGCGCGGAAAGCGATCGCCGAGCCATCCCGTCAGCGGAGCGGCAAACATATACGTGATGAAGAACGCAAACGTCAGACTGCCGATGCGCTCATCGTTCACGTCGAAAGCTCGCTGCACCAGCGGCTGAACGCCGGCTAGTACATAGCGGTCGGTATAGTTCAGAAGGTTCAGCGCGGTCAGCAGCGCGAGCGCGGTCCACGCCGCGGAAGCTGGCAGTCGAGTTGAAGATTGTGCGTTGTCCACCGGTATGAGCCGCCAGCATATCAGGCCATGCCACAGAAAGGATCCATTCATCATGCGTATTGCAGCCGGGTAAAGTCCGCGAACAGCCTCGCAACCTGACTGCGTCGGCTCGCCTACCTTGATTTCTTCCGCGGCCAGTGCGCTTCAACGATGGTCGAGATGCCGCCGCGCGGACGGAACGTCCCGCGAACCGTCGCCCACACTGGATCGCAAGCCTTCACAACATCCTTCAGCACCTGGTTGACGACGTTCTCCTGGAAGATTCCAAGGTTGCGATAGGAAAATAAATATTCTTTGTAGGACTTCAATTCCAGGCATTCCTTGCGTGGCTCGTACCGCAAAAGAATGACGCCGAAATCCGGCAGACCGGTCTTGGGACAGACAGAGGTGAACTCCGGATCGTCGATCACAATTTCATATCCGGGAAACTGGTTCGGCCACGTCTCGATCTCTGGAAAGGTGTGATCAAGACCGGCCCGTGCGTGATCTTCGGTGTACCGGGGTGCGGTTCGCTTTGCACTGGATGCCATATACCCTTGATTGTACGAAAACCCGTAGTCAGATCGATGTTCACGATGGCGGCGTTCCTCACACCGCGACGCGATCTACACTCGGGTTTCTCTGCGAACTGCACGGTACCTGCGGGATAACCTTTATCTCTTTGAATCCCAAGACTCCGGGCCAGCGTCTTATATACTGATTCTTCTAAGAGATACCAAGATCTCACTATGGCCCCTCCGTCTCCACAAGACGCGTCGCAAAAAAAACGTAATTTCTGGGTCCTATTTGCCTTGGGCTTGCTGGCGGTAGCCATTCTGTTGCATTACTCCAGCCGCGATGCAATTCAGGTCAGAATGGGAACTGCGGAGATGGGTGAGCTTGTCAGCACTCTCGCGACCAACGGCGTTGTCCAACCCACTCACAATTTCGCAGCCTATAGTCCCCTGCCAGGAACCGTGAAGGCGGTGTATGTCCACGAGGGCGAAAAGGTCAAGACAGGCCAACTCCTCATTTCGCTCGACGACACCACAGCCCGTACCCAGGTTGCCGCAGCCCTGGCGGCTGTGCGCGGAGCAGAGGCCCAATTAGAGGCGCTGCACAGGGGCGGCACACGCCACGAACAAATCACCAGAAGCAGCGATATCGACAAGGCGAAGGCCGCCAGGACCCAGCAGGCTGCGAACCTGGCGACGCTGGAGAAATTGCAGCAGCAGGGCGCAGCCTCCGCCAGCGAAGTCGATGCCGCGCGAAGAGCGCTGGCCGCCGACGATGCAGGACTGAAAGCCCTGGGCCAACAGCAGACACAGGGCTACGCTGCTATCGACTTGCAACACGCCACCGCGAGCTTGGCGAATGCGCAAGCTGCTTACACCGCGGCGCTCGACACGCTGCAAAAAGAAAATGTCCGCGCTCCATTTGCCGGAACGGTTTACTCCGTGTCCGTCCGAACCAGCGATTTTGTTCCTGGCGGTTTTCAGTTATTGCAAATGGCAAACCTGAAACAGATCCAGGTGCATGCCTATTTTGACGAGCCGGAAATCGGAAAGCTGGTCGACGGCGAACCGGTCACCATCGTGTGGGCTGCACTTCCCAATCGAGTCTGGCATGGACACGTTATCCGCACGCCTTCCACCATCATTGCCTATGGAACACGCAACGTCGGTGAGGCGCTTGTCTCAGTCGACGATGCAGACGAAACTCTGTTGCCGAACACCAACGTCACCCTCACCGTGGTTTTGAAAGACCTGAAGAATGTCCTGCTCATTCCGCGCGAGGCTCTGCGAATCGACGGCAGCGGGGATTATGTCTACGGAGTTGATAACGGACACCTCAAGCGGATTCCCGTCACGATTGGTGCCCTGAACCTGACCAAAGTTCAGATCGTTTCCGGTCTGCGCCCCGGAGATGTTGTGGCCCTGTCCGCTGTCGATGGTTCCAGCCTGCAGAGCGGCCAGGCCGTGCGCCGCGCGGAATAGCATATGCAATCTTTGGCACCATCGAAGCACCTGCGCCGCCTGCTTTCGCTCGCAACTCTGCTGATTTGCGGCGCTGCGATCGGCATCGCTATGGAGATGAACCATACAGATCCACCCGTCAGCGGCTCCCAGGTTGAGCACTCCATCCGTCAATATTTAAACAATGGACACGCCGACAACGCCATCGCCCTCTTGCTACAGGACCTGTCCAGAAACTCCGCCAACGCTGCTGATCACGATCTGCTCTGCCGCGTTTACATCCAGGAAGAACAGTGGACTCTGGCGGAGCAAGAGTGCAATCGCGCAGTGGATCTGGACCCGAAGAACAGCCGCTATCATCAATGGCTTGGGCGAGCCTACGGAGGCGCGGCGGCACACGCGTCGCTCACCAGAGCCTACTCCTTGGCGAAAAAGGTGCACGCGGAATTTGAAACGGCGGTTCGCCTCGACCCCACGAATGAATCTGCGCTCTCTGACCTGGGGGAATATCTGGTCGATGTTCCGCGAATCCTTGGCGGCGGAACTGCTCAGGCCGAAGAGATTGCGCAGCAACTGAAACCGTTGAACACAGCTCGCTATCACGCTCTGCAGGCAAAGATCGATGCAAAGAAATCGGATGACAACGGCGCGGAACAACAGTGGAAGCTGGCTATCCAGAGTTCGTCCTATCCGGCGGAAGAATGGATGGGCCTGGCGGAGTTCTACGCCCAGCGGAAAAATTTTTCGGCGATGCGCCAGGCGATTCAAAGCGGAATTGCCGCGGACCCAGGTAAAGGTCCAGCCCTGGTGCAAGGGGCCACACTGCTGATCGAGAAACATCAGGATCCAGCGCAGGCGGAACAAATGTTGCGACAGTATCTTACCTCTCGCCAACAATCGGAAGATGCGCCCGCATTCCAGGTACAGGTTCAGTTGGGGAAACTGCTGGCCGCGAACGGTGACCTTGCGGCCGCAGCGCAGGAATTTGCGGTGGCACGCGCATTGGCCAGCCAATATGAGCCGGCACAACAGGCGTCACGCCGATGAAGCTGCCATTACATTCTCCGCCTGTAATCTTCGCTGACAGAAATAGGGACTGCCCGCGCCGTTTAGAATCAGACGGGATGGATATGCCCCAATTGAATTCATGGATCGGCAGGAGCAATCGCCACTTGAAACAAATCCTCGCGGTTCTGGCGTCGGCAATTTCCCTCACACTGGCCGGCTATGCACAACGCACGGATGCGCCGCTGCCAAATGCTCCTCGCCCGACTGTAGTGTTTTCCAATTCCGCACCACCTTTGTATCTCCCTAAGGCTGGCGAGTCGCTGGCCATGACGAGGCCAGAGCGACCGCCTTCCAGCTCGGCAGAAATAGACGCATCCACTGTGGGAAATGTCTCTCTCTATACCATTGTCGACTTGGCGCTGCGCAACAGCAGGAGCGTTCGCATGGCAGAGGCGGAGCAGCAGCGCGCTCTTGCCGTATGGATGCAAACTCGGAACATCTATGTCCCAAATTTTTCCGTCGGTTCCGGCCTGGGGTACTCCTACGGCTTTCCGCTCGGCAATCCCACACTCTTTAACGTGCAGTCGCAGTTCCTCGCCTTCAGTTTCGCGCAGCGGGACTACATTCGCTCCGCCCACGCAGCAACCAAGGCGGCCACGCTCAGCCTGAAGGATGCGCGGAGGCAGGTGATTCTCGACGCCTCCGTTCATTACATTGAGCTGAATAAGACCCTCGCCGAAATTCAGGTACTGCAGCAGGCGACGGCCGATGCGGACAAGCTGGTTTCGGTGGTGCAAGACCGACTGGATGCAGGCCTGGAAAGCAAAATGGATCTGACCCAGGCAAAACTGACACGAGCGCAGATTCAACTGCAAAAGATCCAGATGGAAGACCATGCGGACGAGTTGCGCCAGCATCTATCCGGGCTGACGGGCCTGGACCCAAATGCCATTACACCCGCGGGGTCTTCCGTTCCGCCGTTGCCTGACCTGGATTTTCAGGGGTTCATGTCGAAGGGAAACAACTCCCCCGCGGTGCAGGCTACCTTCGCCACCGCAGACGCAAGAATGTACAACGCCTGGGGGGACAAGAAACAGGAGAATCGCCCCACCGTGCTGGGTGTGTTCCAATACAGTCGATTTTCCAGCTTCAATGGATATCAAAACTATTACCTGGCGTTTCAGGCAAACAACATCGCTGTTGGAATCCAGGCAACCTGGCCTCTGTTTGACCAATCCCTAAGAGATAAGGCGCAGCAATCCGCCGCGATCGCAAGGCATGAGCGGCAACAGGCGCAGCTCGCCAAGATCCAGAATGACGAAAGCAACCTGGCACTCTGGCACAGTCTGCGTGAATTGGAAGCACAAGAGCAGGTCGCTGACTTGCAACAGCAGTTGGCGCAGGACACGCTGAGCGCCACCGTCACCCAGATGAATCAGGGAGGCACCGATGGCCAGCCGGTAACGCCACAGCAGGCCGAGCAAAATCGAGTGGAAGAACGTACCCGCTATGTTGGGGTTAAGGACGCGCAATTCAATGTCACTCGGGTGAAACTCAATTTATTGAGTGCGATCGGCGGCCTGGAAGACTGGGCCAAAGAAAGTGCCCAGCCGCAGGCCAATTCATCGGCGATCAAACGGTAAGCCTTATCGCGTTAAGACATGCTCAATGCTTCACGCGAGGACTGTATTTGCAGCTCTGACGGGGCTTGAAAATCGCGCCAAGGGAACCCCTTCGGCCAGCCGCAACAAACCCGCATTCCAAAGCCTTACAGTGGTAAAATTGGGGTTGAGCTTATGCCGCTAAAGACAATCTTTCTAAACCCGCCCTCCTTTGAGAACTTTGATGGTGGAGCCAGTTCGCGCTGGCCCGCCACCCGCGAAATTGAATCCTACTGGTATCCTGTCTGGCTGGCGTATCCAGCTGGAATGCTGGAGGGTTCTCGCCTTCTCGACGCGCCGCCACACCATGTCAGCGCGGAGGAAACGATCGAGATCTGCAAGCAGTATGAGTTTCTGGTTCTTTTCACCAGCACTCCCGGCTGGCAGGGCGATCAAAAGTTGGCGGAAGCCATCAAGGCCGCGAATCCGTCGATTCGCATCGCCTTTGTCGGACCGCCCGTCACCACGTCGCCGGATCGCGCGCTGAATGAGTGCCCGGTTATCGACTTTGTTTGCCGTCGCGAATTTGATTTCTCCACGGTGGAGTTTGCCAACGGCAAGCCGCTGAATGAAATTCTCGGGATCAGCTATCGCCAGGATGGTCAGATCGTGCACAATCCCGATCGGCCGCAGGTTGAAGATCTGGATGCGATGCCGTGGGTGACCGACGTCTATGCCCGTGACATGGACGTGACGAAATATAACGTACCCTTCCTGCTGCATCCGTATGTGTCGCTCTACTCTACGCGCGGCTGTCCGGCACAATGTACGTTTTGCCTCTGGCCGCAAACCCTCAGCGGACATGCCTGGCGCAAGCGTTCCACCGATGACGTTGCCGCAGAAATGGCCCATGCCAAGGAACTGTTCCCGCACGTCAAGGAATATTTCTTCGACGATGATACCTTCAACATTCAGAAAGCCCGCACTATCGAACTGTGCGAAAAGCTGAAACCGCTTGGCCTTACCTGGTCCTGCACCTCGCGCGTTACCACCGATCGCGAAACGCTGAAGGCGATGCGCGAAGCGGGCTGTCGTCTGCTGATTGTGGGCTTCGAGTCCGGCGACCCGCAAATCCTGAAGAACATCAAGAAGGGCGCCACAGTCGAACGCGCACGCGACTTTGCGCGCGACTGTCACGATCTCGGCCTCACTATCCACGGCGATTTCATTCTTGGGCTGCCGGGTGAAACAAAAGAATCGATCCGTAACACGATCGCCTTCGCCAAGTCGCTCGACGTAGAAACGATTCAGGTCTCCATCGCGCACGCCTATCCTGGTACCGAATTCTACGACTACGCCAAGAGCAATGGTTTCATCATCAACAACGGCGCCATGGTCGATGAAGAAGGCCATCAACTGGCCCACGTGGAATATCCGGGGTTGCCCACGGAATATGTTCTGGAGATGGTGCATCGCTTCTACGATGAATACTATTTCCGTCCCAAGGCTGCGTGGCGCGTAGTCAGCAAGGCGATCGCCAATCGCGACCTGCCGCGTTTGTATGTTGAGGCGAAGGCATTTCTAAAACTGCGTGCGCAACGCAATCGCGTGGTTGCGAAAAGCAAGCGCGACAAGGCCGCCGTGGCCGCAACACAACAAAGA
>JAJYSL010000314.1 GCA_021793595.1 Acidobacteriota bacterium | reverse complement strand
CAGAGACAGGATTCAGTCCACCCGGATACGGATTGCTGAGCGTGTTGAAGGGTGTGACCCCATCCAGGGTAGTCACCATCGAAGTCGTAGCGGTAAATCCGTCAATTCCGTAATTGGACGGTTGCGCGGCCCCGGCTCCCCATATCGTGTCGTAAAAGAGGCCTCCTCCTCCGCTCACCACGGTTCCGGACAGGGGATGCCAGGCAAACCCGAAGCGGGGCGAGAAATGCTTGGGTTCGATGTTGGAGTCATAGCGCGAATTTCCTTTGACGCCGACAAACGACAGCGAACCGTGCAAATTTGGCACGCCCGTCAGCGGTACCGGGCCATTTGGATCAAAGTTGGAAAACCGATTGAAACGTTCTGTAAATGGCGTTTCAAACTCGTATCGCAGCCCAAGATTCAGCGTCAACGAGTTCGTTGCTTTCCAGTTGTCTTGGATATAAGCCGCATAGTATTTGGTCTCGATCGCCAAAGCGGGCGACGGTGCCACTCCTCCGCTTGCCGGCGTCCCTATCAGAAAAGAGGCGAGCGCATCCCCGGCTGTTGCCGAGGCCTGGGAGGCGGTCGGCCCTTGCGTGAATGCGGGGGTGAAAGCGAAATTTGTGCTGTTGTCTCCAGTCTGAAGAGTATTGGCTTGCATCAGCCGGAGATCCGTTCCCATGTTCAACTCATGCCCTCCAAAGGTTTTCGTCATGTTCCCCTCGATGGCAAAGGTATTCGAATAGGAAGAGATCAGGCCGGTCCCACCAAGCGCGTAGGGCTGGGCAACGTTGGCGACGGACCCGGTGACGCCATACCCCGTAATGGTTTCCACGGGGAACGCGGCGGGAGCGCCAATCTCGCCGGCAAGTCCGGCTGGAAAACCCAGGGTTGAGATGTCGAATCCTAGGCTCGGGGGGCCGCGATGGTTGCCTAGACGAGCAAACGAGGCGCGAATCGTGCCCAGCAGGGTGGACGAAAATTCATGGTTGGCTCCCACGACAGCGTTATATCGATCGAAAACCTGGGGCCCGAAACCAGCGCCTCCCACATTTCCAGGGCCGTAGGGATTAGGCCGAATATCTGGCGTGTTGTTGTAGGAATAGCGCGCAAACATGGTCGTTTTTGTGCTGAACACTTGATCGACGCGCCCGGAGAATTCGTTCTCGTGGATCAGGACACTATCGGCAAGGACGTAGTTGTTTGCACCCAGGGTAGTAATATTCGGCTTCGGGAAATATTTTGCCATGTTGACCGCGATTGGGTTCAGGTCCGCAGGCGGGATAATATTGCCGGTGAATGCCTGGCGCGTATTGGACGTAGTCGTGAAGGGATTGTAGATGGTGATCGACTGACCATTGCTGTTTGTGTCCTTGCTAAAATCCCCCGTCAATTCTTCGGGAGTCGGCACTCTTCCCGTGTACGTGTTCCCTTGGGTAAAGCGGACATACTCCAATCCCAGCAGGAAGAATGTCTTGTTGTGTCCGTCGTAAAGTTTTGGCAGCACCACAGGGCCACCTACGACGCCTCCAAATTGATGAAACGTCAACGGCGGTCCGGGCTGGCCGGCAGCCTTGGCGAACCAGTTATTTGCCGTCAGTGTGGAGTTCCGATAGAACTCATACGCCGTGAAGTGCAAACTGTTCGTTCCGGCTTTGGTCACCACGTCGTAAATGCCGCCGGCCGACCGGCCAAATTCGGCACTGTAATTGTTCGTCAGCACCTTGAATTCCTGAACCGTGTCTGCAATGGGATAGATCACCGGTTGATTTTGCACCGGGGCGCTGTTCGGAGCGCCATCCAGCAGAAAATCATTGCCCGTTGCAGGCGCACCGTTGATCGATACAGACGATGTGCTGATTACGTCGGTGGGCAGATTGTTCATACCGATTGAGTTTCTTACCCCAGGCACCAGTTCGCCCAGCGCATAGGAATCGCGGCCCAGCAAGGGCAAAGTCACGACGTCGCGGCCGCTGACAACCTGGCCGGTGGAACTCGTCTGGGTTTCCAGCAGAGGTGCTTGTGCGGAAACGATTACGGTCTGCTTCACGGCGCCTGGTTGGAGCGTGATATTAATCTGCAAAATTTGTTGCACTTGCAACTGCATCCCCGTCCGAACGACGGTTTGAAATCCGGGAGACGTGACTGAAATCGAGTAAGGACCCGGCAGCAGCGCGGGCACAGTGTAGTAGCCCACCTCATTGCTCTGGACGATGCGCTGCTGCCCCGTCTCCAATTCTTTGATGGTCAGGGTTGCTCCCGCAACCACCGATCCATCTTGGGTCGTAACTTTCCCTGTGATTTGTCCAGTTTGGGCAAACGCGGGAACATAGGCAAAGGTCGCCAACAGCGCGACCAATGCAAAGCAAAGTACGATCCTACGCCGACGGCGAATGGAAACATGGCGCAATGAGATATTCATAATTGTTTTCTCCCCCCGGAGGCATTTCCACACGGATCTTGGCCGTACGGACTCAATTGGCCCAGGATTGAATACTCAGACTTTGGAGACGCTGAAAACTCAACGTCCTGACCTTCTCCAAAATGTTGATCAATCGTGCAACTTTTATCTCAGACATGGAAGTGAAGGCAAATATCCTCCTCGGTTGTAGCGTCGTCAACGTTTTTTACGGTGATTTGACGTGAATATGCCGCTCCCCGCACCGGTGCCATCCCGGGCCAATGTAGCCCAGGTTGCAAGGAACCTTAGGGAGAAGAATGCTTGAGACCGCCGTCTTCCTCCAGTAAGGACCAGTCGTCCTATGGATCTGTTTGGTAACTCGCGACATAGCACCAAGGGCGAGAAGGCAAAATCGAACAAAGAGAATCAAGACGGCTGCTCGGCCATCGTGGGTTCCCCTTTCCCGTCAACAGCTAGACATATAAGGACCAAGCTGACCTTTTTTACGTGTGATTTGACGGGTTAAGTTCGGGTGTGATATCGTCCGTGTCTAAAATGCCGAGAGCTTTTTCAGTGCCGGAAATGAATTCTGCTTTGACACAAGATCCCCGTGGGGAACTGATATTACGGGTTGTGTCGAGTGAGCACTTCCGTACGTCGACTCGACTGCGGGAATTTCTGCTCTACGTGGGGCAGTGCGCAATCAATAACTCGCCCGAGGGTGCGACGGAACAACAGATCGGTGTCCACGTATTTAACCGTTCCCCGGGCTATAACTCCAGCGAAGATAGCATCGTTCGGACCCATGCGCGGCTGCTTCGCCAAAGACTAGCTGAATATTTCTCCGGCGAAGGCACCCACGAACAGACTGTCATCGAAATTCCCAAGGGGCATTATCTTCCGGTCTTCCGTCCAGCATCACCAGAACTCGCAACCTTCCATTCCCCGCAGCCCGCACCGCTGCACCCGGAGCCCTTCCCCGTCCCAAGTGTTTCCGCCGCACCCGACCCGGCTCACCGGCGCCCCAGCATCCGCTTGGCAATCGCGGCATCTTTCCTGGTTGTTCTCGCCGCTCTAGCCTTCTGGCGGATGCGACCCAAACCGCCAGCTCTCGAATCAGCAACCGAAACTTTATGGGCTCCATTTCTGTCAGGAAGCCAACCCCTGGTGATCTACAGCAATGCGTTGTTCGTAAAGGATGCTGACGACGGCTTTCATGTGGCGCCCACGGAAGCGACTGCGTCTCCCAATCAGCCGCTCCAAGAAAGCGGCACGCTCCTCTACACTGGAACTGGCGCGGTGATGGCGATTCACCAACTCACCCAGCTCTTCGATGCGCATCATGCAGGGTTCGTTTTGAAACGCAGCCATCTGGTGAGTTGGGATGATGCCCGATCTACCAATCTGATCTTCATCGGCTCCCGCTTGCAAAATCCTGCGCTGACGATGCTCCCCTCCATGAACGATTTCACGTTGCTGGTAGATCCGAATTCTGCCGGCATCGTCAATCTTCACCCCAAACCAGGCGAACCTGCAGTATATTCCCGGCCAAAGTACTTTTTCTCCAAAGATTACGCGGTGCTCGCCCTGCTACCCGGCCTGCAACCGGGTAAATGGATCCTGATCTTTAGCGGAGTATCCACTCTGGGAACAGAGGCTGCGGTCGAATATGCCTGCCGTCCGGAAGATGTCGCAGCATTGCTGCGAGCCGCTTCCTTTCGACCGGGAGAAATTCATCCCTTTGAGGCTTTATTGAAAACCACCGTGATTGGTGGGGTTCCAACCGAAACCAAATTGGTTACGATCCGCACCCATTGACGCATTGCATTGCAGGAACTCCCGCCATCCAGTAGCTTTTTTCCCAGTAGAATCCTCAGCCTTATTCGACTGCCCAGGGGAAGGGCGCTTCTCGGAGGCATCCAGGACAAACACTTCATTGGGCGTGACGAATCTTGGGGTTCTCGAAGCCTTATTTCCGAATCGGCCCCTTGCCGACTACGGATCGGCGGAGTAATACTTATTCCGCCAACGCACCAGAAAGCAAACACGCCATGAACAGAAGAAAATTCCTGTCGCTGACCGCAACTACACTTGGCGCTGTAGGGATCAATGTGGATTCTTCCGCAGCCGCCGACGACCAGTCCTCTCTCTCTCAGGAATCTTCCAGTTCGGCGGGGCGTGACCGCAGACCTAATGTGCTTATCCTGATGTCGGATCAGCATAAACGCAGTTGCATGGGCGTAGCTGGTGACACTACAGCTGTTACTCCAAATTTAGATCGTCTGGCGCGCGAAAGCATTCGTTTCACGAATGCCTATTGCACCAACCCGGTATGTGCTCCGTCCCGAGCTTCGATTATGACGGGCCTTTATAGCCACCATCTTGGGAGCAGGGGCAATTCCAAGCCCTTCTCGCCCAAACACAAAACGGTGGCCGATCATTTCAGTAGAGCTGGATATATGACGTCCTTGATTGGGAAGATGCACTTCGTGGACGCGCAAACGCATGGTTTCAACTACAAGCTGGAATTCAATGACTGGTATCAGGCTTTAGGGCCAACGGTAAAGCTGTACGCCGATGAAGTAGGAGGACCCAATTCCGGAGCCGGCCTGCCCCAGATTGCCGGTCTCTGGCGGAAAGAAGGCGATCCTTGGAAGGGTTATCTGAAACCGGATCATCGCTTGGGACCGTGCGCGGTTGGCCGCGTGTCCGACATGGAAGAGGAATCTCATTTCGAGAATTTTGTCGCTCGGGAGTCCATTCGCTTTCTCGAAAATTATGCTCGGGAGAACGAACCTTTCTTTCTCGTCTCTTCGTTCCTCAAACCGCATGCGCCATTCATGCCGGCAAAGAGGTTCGCCGAAATGTTCGAACCTGAACAAATGAAACTTTCGCCAACG
>JAJYSL010000038.1 GCA_021793595.1 Acidobacteriota bacterium | reverse complement strand
GCGGGACATGCTCCACGCTCAACAATGCAACAGGAGAAGTTGAAGCGCAATACCCGCTTCATTTTTCAGCCGGGTTTGCGCAGGAGACATTTTTTAATTTCACGCCCGGAAAAAACCAACAATTCCGGCCGTATGTAAGCGTCACGATCTTTTGAGGCATGCATTGATGAAAATTTGCTTAGTGGCAACGTTTCCCCCGAGCGGCCGACAGCTGAACGAATATGCATTTCATGTCGCGCGCGAGCTACAGCGTCTTCCCAACGTGGAGTTGACGATTCTTGCCGATGAGTTGGCCGACTATGATTTTGCAACCGACTCCAGCGGGAAACCTCTGAGTGCTGCAGCGCAGGCGGAATTGCCGGAATTCAACGTGGTCCGCTGCTGGAAATTCGGCAGCTTGGGAAATCCTTCGCGCATCTTGAGCGCCGTTCGCAAAATCAAGCCGGACGTCGTTTGGTTCAACCTCGTCTTTTCCAGCTTTGCCACGCCCGATAATCCATTTGCGGCATTCTTCGGACTGTCTGCGCCTGCCCTTACCCGCGCAGCTGGATTTTATACACATATCACGTTGCACCATATCCTGGAGCATGTGAACTTCGGAGCAGCTGGAATACGCCGGGAACGAGTATTGCGCATGGGCGGCGATCTGGCCACGCGGGCTTTGCTGCGCGCGCATTCGGTTTCCGTCCTGCTGCCGCATTATCGTCGAACTTTGGTTCAGAAATATTCTGCGAGCAATGTTCTTCTCGGTACCCACGGAACATTTGCGCCCAATCCCACTCCCCCAGATTTTTCCAAGCGCGGCAATCCGGAACATCGCATACTGGCGATCGGCCATTGGGGCACCTACAAACGGCTGGAGACGCTGATGGAGGCTTTCCCCGCGGTCGTTGAGAAGATCCCCAATGCAAGGCTGCTGGTTGCGGGCGCCAATCACCATACCAAGCCGGGCTATTGGGAATCGATCCGCGCGGCCCAACCAAAGCACCTGCCGATCGACTTCCTGGGATATGTCCCGGAAGAAGCGATTCCAGAACTGTTTGGGACCACATCCATCCTGGTTCTGCCCTATGACTCCGCCACTGGATCCAGCGGGCCGGCGCATCAAGCGTGCGAATACGGAGTGCCGATCGTGTGCGCTGACATCGCCGACCTGCGAGAAATGGTGACGGATGAAGACATGGCCGCCAGCTTCTTCACCAAGGGCGATGCCAGTCATCTGGCCAGCCAGCTCACGACCATTCTGCAGTCCTCCGACTTGCAGCGCAGCATGGCCGAGCATAACTTTGCTGCCGGTATCCAGATGACCATGGGGAGCGTTGTGCGCAACTACCTCCGCTGGTTCGAATTGAAGAAATGCCAAAGCGACATCGCGCACGGAGCCTCTGTTCCGTGGAAGCAGAGGGTGCAGTCTCTCTTTTCTCGACCGGGCGAGAATTTCTCTTCGGATTCTTTCGCCCGCGACGGACTGGATACTCATCACCGAACGGAATCCATGGGAAATCGAGCCCTGCCGCGGGACTCTGCAAACCCGTTGACATGGCGCAAATCAGAAAAATTAGCCGAGTTGCCGGAAACAGATCGATATCCGGTCACATCTACGCTCGAAAGTGAGCTTTAGGCTGTGCTTTGGGCAGGATTTAATCAGTTAAATCAATCAGATGGAGCGCGAAGCTGGCCCGGGGGATACGCGGGCTTGGTTTTGTATCCAACTTTTGACGTAGTCTACACAGCCCGTCGTTCCCGATCAGGGGAATGAGGACACGAAGATGAAAAATCGATCGTCTTGGTTGCGGTTTCGCTTTTTGCCAGTCACGCTGTTTTCCTGTCTGTCGCTTCTCATCGTCGTTACCGGTTGCCAGAATGCAATCCCAGGCCAACCTCCACCGGTGCCGACGGTAAACATCTCCGCCAGTCCAGCCCAAGTGACCAAGGGAAGCACGGCCATGTTGAGCGTCACGGCGTCGAATGCCACGTCTGTGACCGTGACCGGCAGTGACGGCAGCTCCTATACCCTGCCTTCGGACGGGGGCACTCTACCGGTCACTCCGGCGACGACGACCACGTATACCGCCACTGCGACGGGACCCGGTGGAACGACCACTGCGACGTCGACGGTCACGGTGTCAGCCGCGACCGCGCCGACCGTGAATATTCTTGCCAGCCCCATGTCTATCACCCCGGGGAGTTCGTCCACGTTGACCGTAACGGCGACAAATGCCACGGCGGTGACCGTGACCGGCAGCGATGGCAGTTCCTATACATTGTCGGCCACCGGTGGAACACAATCCGTCAGCCCAGCCGCCACCACCACCTATACTGCAACCGCAACCGGAGCCGGTGGAACGGTCACTTCAAGCGCAACCGTAACTGTGAGCGCATCGACCAACCTAGCGCCAACTGTATCGATCACCGCCAATCCCACGTCGGTCACTCCGGGAAGTTCGTCAATTTTGACGGTGACTGCGACAAACGCTACAGGGGTTGTGGTAGCCGGCAGCGATGGCAGTTCCTATACGCTGGCGGCAAGCGGAGGAACCCAGGCTGTCAGCCCAAAATCAACAACTACTTATACCGCGACAGCAACGGGGCCTGGAGGTAAGATTTCGGCGACTGCAACCGTGACGGTGACGCCAAATCCGGCACCGACCGTCACCATCACGGCCAATCCCGCGTCCATTACGTCGGGAAATTCATCTACTCTCACTGTGAATACGACGAATGCCACAACGGTGACGGTTACTGGAAGCGATGGCAGCACATACACCCTGCCCTCGACCAGCGCGACGCAAACGGTCAGTCCAACCAAAACCACCACGTACACCGCGACCGCGACCGGCCCCGGAGGAACAGTCACGGCGACTGCAACCGTGACGGTGACGCCAAATCCGGCGCCGACCGTCACCATCACGGCCAACCCTACGTCGATCACTTCGGAAAGTTCATCCACGTTGACTGTGACGGCAACGAATGCCAACCAGGTAACGATCACCGGGACGGACGGCAGCTCGTATACCTTGCCGACGATCGGGGGAACACAAACTGTGAGTCCGACCTCGACAACCACCTACACCGTGACAGCGACCGGAGATGGGGGGACCGTATCGGCGCAAACGACCGTAACGCTGAACTCGCCGGACAGCGTTCTAGCTATCACACACGTCATCTTTATGCTGCAGGAGAACCGTACGTTCGACACTTACTTTGGCATGCTCAATCCATACCGCCAGGCGAACGGCTGGAACATTGGCGACGACGGCAAAACTTATAGCGTGGATGGCATTGACGATAAATTAACCACGATCAGCAACACGGACGACGAAGGGGTCGTTTATCCGCTCTTCAAATTCACGACAACCTGCATCGACGATGAGACTTCGGACTGGCTGGCAAGCTACGGAGAGGTCAACAAGTATAACTTCCTCACAACTCGACCTATCCTGATGAATGGCTTCGTCCACAATGCTGAAGGCTACGCAAAGAGCTGCCTCAAGTCTGGCTCCTGTTCCGGCAATTTCACCGACCTGACCGGGCAGCGTGCGATGGGATATTACGACCAGGGATTCCTTAACTACTACTACTACATGGCGTCTCAATTTGCCTTGTCTGATCGCTGGTTTTCTCCGGTGTCCAGCAAGAGCATTTCCAATCGCATCGCGACCTTTACGGGAGGTACCACTCAAGGTTTGGTCAAAGACCCGGGCAGCGATGACCACGTGGGCACGCTGAATATACCGACTATTTTCCAGGAGCTTGACACGGCAAAGGTGTCATGGAAAATTTACTACACCGACACCCAGGGCTTTTGCTTCGCAGACGCCACTTGTCCCGGCGCGACCAACGCTGCCTACCCAGCGACTTACTTCTCCCACTTCACGTATGCATACCAATATCTGCATGGAAATCCAACCGGAGCCCCCTGTACCCCGCCCACGCAGCCATCCAGCGTCGTCGGCGATCCAACGAATTCCTTCTGCATCGATCCGGACCGTATTGCGCCGTTGTCGCAGTATTACACCGATCTCACCAACGGCAACCTGCCGAGCTTCGCCTTTATTGAAGCTGGTTACGGCCTCGATGACGAGCATCCCGGGTCCCCTTCATCGATCCTGCTCGGCCAGCAGCAAGTGGCAAAGGTGATCAACGCCTTCATGGCCAGCCCGGAATGGAAGGATTCCGTCTTCTTCCTCAGCTACGACGAGGGCGGCGGTCCGTACGACCATGTGCCGCCAGTCCCGGATCACACCAACGACTACACGGATGCCTCCCAGGTCGCCAACTACCCGACTGACATCTCCTCGATAGCGGTCAACCCCGACAGCTACAACCCATGCGTGCCACCGACACCTGGAACGCCGACGATCCATTGCGACTTGGCGTTGACTGATCCTGGCGCCAATCCGGGGGATGCCGCGGCTGTGTACGGCTTCGCGGCGCAGCTAGGCTTTCGACTGCCAAACATGGTGATATCGCCATTCACGCGCAGGCACTACGTGTCGCACGTGCCCATGGACCACACGGCGGTGATTAAGTTCGTCGAGAATCGATTTATCGATGCGAATGCGCATTTGACTGCGCGTGACGCCGCACAGCCCGACCTGCTGGACTTTTTCGATTTCACTAATGTTCCCTGGACCACACCGCCGACACCGCCAACGCCTGCGAATCCGAGTGGCACGTGTACCCCAACCAGCATGGGGCCATAAGTGTCCGTTCCCCCACGACTCAATTGAGAGTCATTTGAGGCCACACCATGTCAAACTCTGAACTGTTCACGGTCCTGTTCAGCCTGTTGCTACTTGTCGGGTTGGCGCAACTGCTTGGCTACCTGTTCGCAAGGCTCCGCCAACCGAGGGTCATCGGTGAGATCCTGGCCGGTATCGTTCTGGGGCCGGCCCTGTTGGGCAGATTTTCCCACGTTGCGAACCTCTTCAAGTCCGCGGACGCGGGTCACACATTGGGTTTTGTCTACTGGCTCGGCCTGTTGCTGCTGATGTTTTTGTCCGGCGCGGAGACGCGGGAACTCTTCAGCCGAGAAGAGCGGCGAGAAGTCGGATGGCTGGCGATTGTGGGTACCGGCGTCCCGTTTGTGCTCGGCCTGATCTTCGGATCCTGGCTCATTCGACCCGCTCTTGCCGGTCCACACGGAAATCGAATTTCACTCATTATCATTCTGGCCGTGGGAGTTGCTGTGACATCCGTGCCAGTCGTCTCGAAGATTTTCGCCGATCTGAAAATCCTTCACACTCGATTTGCGCGACTGGTTTTAGGAGTCGCAGTTCTCGAAGACATCGTCCTCTGGCTTGCGCTGGCAGTGGCAACCTCGTTTGCCGGAACCTCCGTGCTCAACGGACGCGCGCTCTCCCTTCATTTGGCAGTGACAGTTGGATTTTTCGTTCTGGGCCTGACCATCCTTCCCCGCGCCATTAAGAGAATCAACAAATCGAAGTTCAATGTGTTCGCGCAACATACGCCGGTTGCGTACGCCATTGCTGTTTTATTGGGGTACTGCGTCGTGGCTGGCGCGTTGGATGTGAGCCTGGTATTCGCAGCGTTTCTCGCTGGGTTCGCCGTTGTGCACAAGAAACGCAGGATCTTCGCTGACGCACTGGATGCCATTGGCAAAGTATCTTTTGCGGTCTTCATTCCGGTTTACTTCGCAATCGTCGGGCTCAAACTGGACCTGGTGCGTGGAGTATCACTACCCATGATTGCCGCATTTGTTCTGGGCAGCTGCATCGTAAAGATTTTGTCCGTTTCGCTTGCCGGACGACTCGCAGGATTTCGCGGCCTGGACCTGATCAATCTCGCCATCACCACCAATGCGCGCGGCGGCCCGGGCATCGTGCTCGCCAGCGTTGCTTTCGATGCGGGTATCATCAGTCCAAAGTTCTATACAACGCTGGTTCTCGCGGCGGTGCTGACGTCGCTGGTTGCCGGCTCTTGGCTGGATTATGTTATCCACAAAGGCTGGCCATTGCTCAGTCCGACTGCCGGAACGATAACACCTATCCTCCCAGTGACCGAACTTCCTCCCGCAACGTGAGTACGACCCGCCAGCGCGGGGATCCACGCGACGCAATGTTCGAGAAAGTCCCGTCTGCTTGTCGAAGCCATAGCACCTCAAGCAGCGTCTGCAGTCTCGATCGATTCGGACCGACATCCTTTCGCAAACGAATCATGCTGCCGCGAATTGCAGTCGCCTGCCTGATAGTCGGCGATGGAGGAGGGAGCATTGATCCGTTGCCGTTACGGCGAAGGTGCGCCGCAAGGCGACGTGAGCAGATCACACAGATCGCCGCTCTGCTGCTCGCGTGCCTGCTGGGCGGCTGCTGGGATTTCTCCCAGGTTCCAGTTCCACTGAATGAAACGCAGGATCGAGACGAAATCCATCTGCTGATGCGAAATGTAATTGGTCTTAGCGTACGGCGAAATAATCATCACCGGCACGCGCATTCCAAAACCCTGGCCACCTGGGCCATAGATATTACCGGAAAGCTGCGGCGGTGGAACATGATCGTACCAGCCACCACTTTCGTCGAACAGCACAATGATCGCAGTGTTCTGCCATTCGCTCGAGTTTTTGACGGCCTGAACAATATTGTCAACAAATTCGATTCCATCCAGAATGTTGCCGCCGCCCGGATGCATGTCGTTAGCTCCGTCAGGTTGAATCCAATAAACAGACGGAAGCGTCCCACTCGTCAGCATCGAGTCGAACGAAGCCAAGGTGAAGTTCTGGGTATGTTCAGAATTCTCGGTACTCGTAAAGTATTGAAAAGGTTCTTCTTGCGGAACATAATCCGTGCAAGTCCCATTCTGAGAGTTGACAAAATTCATCTCAGCATACGCCCAGGAGATTTGCTTCGCGGTCAGCTGGTCACCGACGTTGGTTTCAGTGAGAGGGGCGGCAATGGTGCCCCCAACACTACTTTGCTGTTCAACCGCACTGCAAGGATCGTAAAAAGGAAGCGCTGAGGCGGTGGTGTTGTCATGGACCGTCGCCGCCACCATGTACAACTCCTGGGCCGGCTCGCTGTTCATGGCGGACATATAGAAATTGTCGGCCAGCGCATACTGCTGGGCATAGTTCCACAGTGTCTGGATCCCGTATGGCTTGTTATTGGTGGTCAAACCCGACAGAGAAGAGTTGTAATACTGCATCGCAAGATCGCCGTTGGTAAAGGCGAACTTGTCCATCAGGCCGTTGTCCCAACTGGCAGCATAGGTCCGTTGATTGTGATTCAGGTCCGGAGTCGTAAGAGACGTAATGGGCGTCGGCGATACGGTCTTTCCCGCGGCATCGACCTGGTGATAGCTGGGCAGCGTCGCATTGAGACCGTTCGCACCTGGAAAGGTGCCGAACAAATTATCCAATGAATGGTTCTGCATCATCAGGATAATCAAGTGGGTGATAGGAGAGTTCGCGACGCCGATCGGAGGCACCGTGACAGTCGTGGACGCAGTCGCGGTGCCTCCTGGTCCGGTAGCCGTCAATGTGTATTTCGTCGTATTCGTCGGGCTAACAACCGTAGTTCCTGAGGGCGAAACAGTGCCGATGCCCTGGTCGATTGAAACCGTTGTCGCATTCGTTGTCGTCCAGGTCAGGGTAGAGGTCTGTCCCGCCGTAATGGTCGCAGGCGAGGCCGAGAGCTTCGCGGTCGGCATCGAACTTTGCACGGTGACGGTAGCGGTCGCGGTAACCGTACCGCTGCTGCCAGTCGCGGTCAACGTGTAGGTCGTGGTCGTGGTTGGGCTGACTGTCGTAGATCCAGACGCAGCGACGGTTCCAATGCCATTGTCGATAGAAACGCTAGTGGCGTTGGTAGTACTCCACGTCAATGTCGAGGAATTGCCGACTGTAATGCTGGTCGGAGCGGCGGTCAACTTCGCCGTCGGAGGATTCGCTTTCACGGTGACGGTCGCGACGGAGGTCGCGGTACCGTTGACGCTGGTTGCGGTCAAAGTATATTCCGTTGTGGACGATGGACTGACCGCCATGGATCCTGACGCAGCAACTACACCTATGCCATTGTTGATCATAACGGTGGAGGCATAAGCGGTCGTCCACGACAGGGTCGCAGACTTTCCAGGTGCGATCGTCGTCGGAGAGGCCGCAAGGGTCGCAGTCGGGGCTACCGGCGACATTGCCGGAAGCAAACCTGCGCCGCGACAGCCGGCCATGAGCCCTGCTGAGATACAGGCTGCAACAATCATCAAGCGCTTGATGGCCAAATACACGCTCCACAGTCCTTAGCTAGACATAAGGGTTCTAGCGTCCAAAAACGAGCGAAAAAACGCAAAAATCAGACTATTTACCCGCCAGCGAACAGGCACTGAACTTAGAATATTCTGATTCCGGGTTTAGATGCCTAATCTTCCATGCAGGATGGCCCGGCCCACCTCCGGGATGGATCGGAATTTTTCTACCCAATCCTGCTTGT
Source organism: Acidobacteriota bacterium (assembly GCA_021793595.1). The sequence goes on along the minus strand of JAJYSL010000038.1, from coordinate 19,831 downwards.
ACAAGCTAGAGGGTTTTAGCGGATGTGGCCACATAATGGGAACCGTCGAAGTTAGCGGTCACTGTCACATGTGCTCCCACGTGCAGATCGCGACTCATTGGAAAGCGGCTTTTGTCGAATACGATCGAATAGCTTTGATCGTCCTTTGGATCGAGCAGCACCAGGCGGTTGGCGGCCAAATCAAGCGAAGACACATTACCAGTGAATACAAACGACGATCCCGGTGTGGCCAGAATCGAGATTTGTCGTGCAACGCCACGGCCGTTATTGCTGGAGTTGAACTGGACGGATACCAGAGTTCCCTTCACCAGGTCTTGCAAGCCGGCGCTGGGCGAAGAAACGGCGACCTGTCCGACGCCAATGACTGACGTTCCAGCCGGAACGCGCAGGGTGATGGGTTGCCCCGACAGTGCCGCAGTCAGGGTCAGCAGGCCGGTTCGAGCATCATATGCCAGCACTTGCCCCTGGCACTGCCCTTCTGGTGCCTGCGACAACATGTGGATACTCAAAGCGTAAATTTTTGTGCCATCCAATACTGTCTCCACCGAGGCATGATCCTGGACACGCAGGTCACTCAGAGGAGCTTTCACTCCATCACGGTAGACCTGGGTACGTTCGTCAAACAAAATTTTCATCGGCTTGGTGCCGTAAACGCCCAGGATTAGCTGGTCACGAACCGGGTCGACGCTGCGAATCGTTCCACCCTCCACCGTACTTATTCCCCTGGGGGGCGGCGGCAACCCAGGGCGATCGACTGCGCTGGTCGCGGCGGACGGGGCTGGCTCGATGTCCGCATTTTGGCCCAGTTTTTGGGCCACTAGTGATACTTGTGCCATTGCCATGCTGGCTAGCACCATTCCGGCGAAAATACGAACCATCTGCCACACCTTGACGAATCTAGGATTTTTCAGCATCTCTCTTTGATGGTACTGAACCGCGTTCGGGTGGCTTTGTGCAATTTTTTGGCGCCAGTCCCATCCGCGGCACCCCTCGAGTCAAGAATAGGTCTTTCATCTTGGCAACACATTTTGATATTGCGCATCTTAACTATCTATTAATACTGCTCTCCCCACATGGCTCGCACCTCCAGGTCGAGCGGAAAGGTGAAAACCCGCAATGTCTGTTATTCGTCTTCGATATTTGGCCGCCATTGCGGTGATCACGAGCACCGGATTCCACCACGCATGGGGAAAAGACATCCGGGTCACAATTCCAAGACGCAGCGAACTGACACCTGTGCAGCGATTGAATCGCGAAGGGGTCGATGCGGTTCGCCGGCATCAATATGAAAAAGCCGAAGCGATATTTTACAAGGCTTACTTGTATGATGCTTCGGACCCTTTCACCTTAAACAACCTGGGCTACATTTCCGAGCTGCAGGGAAAGCTGGATCGCGCCCAGAAGTTCTATGCTCTGGCGTCAGAACAAGGCAGCACCGCCAGAATCGATCTAAGCAACACGAAGGAATTGGAAGGAAAACCGCTGACATTTGCCCTCAACGACTTGAAGGATAAGCCGATGCGGGTGAATCGCATGAACGTTGACGCCATGCAGCTTTTGGCGCAGGATCGAGATTTCGAGGCTGTAGTGATGCTGCGGCAAGCCCTGGCGCTTGATCCGCAGAATCCTTTCACGCTCAACAATCTGGGAGTGGCGGAAGAAGCCACCGGAAATATTACCGGAGCCTTGCAACAATATGATGCGGCTGCCGCGTCTCACTCGACTGAACCGGTGGTCGTTACGATGAACCGAGCTACCAGAGGAAAGCCGATCAGTGAGGTCGCCGCGGCGAGCGCGCGTCAATTGAGAAAGCGAATTCATAATGAAGGCGACACGGAGTTGCAGGCAACGATGTTGACGCTACATGGGGTATTCGCGGTCAACCAAAATGACTGGCCGGCAGCGAAGAAGGATTTTTTGCAAGCCTACTCGCTCAATCCGCACAGCGCGTTTTCGCTCAACAATCTCGGCTATGTCGCAGAGAAAGACGGAGACCTGGAGACGGCGCAGTTTTACTACTCCAAAGCGCGCACTGCCGATAACGCAAAAGCCCGGATAGGATTGGCTACGGAGGGTTCCGCTCAAGGCGAGGATCTAAATACTGTTGCCGGCGCGAGCAACCAGAAAGTGAATAGTCAGATCGACGCCTACAGACGATCGGCACGCCAGCAAACAGGCCCGATCGAATTAATCCGTCGCGGCAATCGCCCGGCAGAACCGAGTAGAGTTCCTACCCAGTCTCCGGCAAAGGTAGCTCCAAACTCTGAATCAAAAACACCTAATTCGAACTGAGAACACTACTGTACATATGCCTAAATCAACTGCCCAGCCCATTTCATCCCAATCTATGGTTACCCTTTCTCGCCTGCTTTTGTCCAAACATGCAGGCGATGTATCCGCGCAATCCAACACAATCTTGAGCTCCGAAATCATCGCAATCAGCCGGGAAGAGTTTGATGACCTGGTCACCCTTGCGAATTTGAATCACGTGGTGGTGCGTGGATTTGAGATCGCCCTGAAAATCTTCCGGGACGCACAGGATGGCATGCGAGCGGAGTGGGCTGAAACTGCGTTAGCCGAGGAGCGTGCACGCATCAAGAACGCGATTCCCTTTCTGCACGCGATTTGCACCGCGTTTCAAGAAGAGGGCCTTGACGTGACCGTGATCAAGTCGCTGGACCATTGGCCCGATCTTGGCAGCGACTTGGATCTGTATACGAATGCGACTCAGGACCAAGTTGTCCGTTTGATGAAGCAGCGCTTTCAGGCGGAGTTAGATGCCAGAAGCTGGGGCGATCGCCTGGCTCGCAAGTGGAACTTCTTGATCCCTGGATTGCCGGAGTCCGTTGAGATTCACGTCGGACGCCTGGGCCAAACCGGAGAACAGATCACGCTGGCGGATCGCCTGATGGCACGGACGCGTTTGATTCGCATTGAGGATGACACCTTCCGGGTAACGTCTGCGTCTGACCGGCTGATGATCTCCACGCTGCAACGCATGTACCGGCATTTTTACTTCCGCCTGTGCGACATGGTTGACTCGGCGGCGCTGGTCGAATCCGGTGAGGTCGACTTCGAAGACTTGCGGTATTCCGCAAATGCCTCTGGTATCTGGGAAGGCGTCGCGACTTACCTGGTGATTGTGTCGGATTACGTGAAGCAATATCGCGGCACCGGGCTCGATCTGCCGCGATTCGTCAGAGAATCCTCAAGATTCGGCGGCGAAGAGATCTTCTTCCGCAAAGATTTTTTGCGGGTTCCGATTATGCCGCAATCCGCCAGCCTGTATGGAACACAACTTACCGGGTTGCTACGTAAACGCGAGTTGCATAGCAGCGCCCGTCTCGGTTTACTGCCTTGGCTGGCGACGGCGGCGGCTATGGGACAAAAAATTACTGGAAGCGACAAGGGAATTTGGTGATCGGCAATCCAGACGGACGAATCCAATGTATAGAGTGCGCTGCGGATTCGATGGGAACGGAACTTGTTAGTTATTCATTTTTGAAGGAGATGCTGGGGCTTTGCTTCCCAGCGAACAGTTATGGGCAACCCAGCACTGACAAATCCTGAGCTTAGCCCTCCCCTTGAGCCTTTTCATGGCCGAAAACAGCGAGACACGTTTCCGGCAAGACCAGAATTGCGCCTGACGACCATGCCGATACCCGTCGGACGGGAGTTGCCGCACGAAAGCCTCCTTCACACCCTGTTCGGAAACCTGCGCGATTTCTTCTTCCCCGAGAAATTGCCCCCTCTGGAGTTGGTTTCGCAGCCGATCGCGGTTGCCGACCCCATGGCAGTCAAGCGAAACCCAGTCTCCAGCGTGCTCTCGTTCCTGTTGCATGCGGGAATTTTTGCGCTTATCGTCTGGTTCATCATTCAGGCACGCAATCACATTGTCGCGCCGCAAAAAATGGAGGTGACGCAGGTAGTCGTCCCTCCTTACATTCCACCAATAACTGCGCCAGCACCGCAATCCATGGGTGGCGGCGGTGGAGGTGGCCTTCATCAGCCGATCGAAGTGAATAAGGGGCATTTGCCGCCGGTCGAAAAGGCGCCAATCAATCCTCCAGAGCTTCAAGTCGATCATCCGAAGCTGGCAGTGGCACCGGCGATAGTGATGCCTCAGCAGATTAAGATAGCCGACAACAGCATGCCCAACCTAGGCATGCCACAGTCGACGCAGGTAGTGATGAAGTCGCAGGGCAGCGGCAGCGGTTCCGGCTTCGGCCAGGGCGGGGGCGGCGGCATCGGCGCAGGCGACGGTGGCGGTATCGGATCAGGAACGGTGGGCGGCTACGGCGGTGGCGTGATGACTGTAGGCGGCGGTGTGACAGCACCGGTCGTGATCCACAGGGTAGTGCCAGAGTTTACGGATCAAGCTCGACGGGTGAAATTTCAGGGCGTGGCCTCCATCGGACTGATCGTCGACGCTCAGGGCAATCCGGAAGACGTGCACGTGGTGCACCCTCTCGGCATGGGACTCGGTCAGAAAGCGGTCGAAGCGGTACGCCAGTACAGGTTCAAGCCGGCGATGTTCCAGGGTCATCCTGTCCCGGTTCAGCTGGTCATTGAAGTGGACTTCCACATGTTTTGATACTTGAGCCAGCCCGCGATGCAGCAACAGCATCGCAGGATGGCTCATCGCCTTTCGTAGCATCGCCCTAAGGCTGCGGGAACTTCAACCGCCCGCAACTTATCGCTAATCGAAGATGTGGTTTGTTGGAATGTAATCGCGCAATCGCATTTGAACCCCGTCTCGTCTTTCTCACCGACACACGCTTTCCATATAGGCGGAAGAGAGCCGTTGGAGATCTATCCGATCACGGCTTCGGTTGGATCGGTTGCACGTGAAGAATCTTTTCGCGCTGCTGCACTTCCTGCCTGGGGTAATAGCCCTTACTCGTCCTGACAATCAGCTTGCCATGCCCCGGTGCTTCCGCTTCGACACGCACCACGCGGAAGCCGCCCAAGGTGACCGGCTTTGTGGGATGATAGCCAATCGTGTACTGGTGGCGAATATCGCGGGCAATTTCAGCGGCGATCTCGTCCACATCCTGCAGCGACCGTGGAAAATAGGCGATGCCCCCTGTATCCGCCGAAAGCGTTTCCAGGTCTGTTTTCGCGCGCTGCGCTTCTTCCTTGTCGTCTCCGAAGAGCAGGCCAACCGCATACACAACCGGCCCGCCCATGTACTGGACGCGGTGCACGGCCTGTTCCAGCGTCAATCTCGACGCATTGTCCGCACCGTCTGTCACGATGATTAACACTTCTTTCGGGTGTTTGGCATGCTTGGACAATTCGTCCGCGGAAGCCACCACCGCATCGTAAAGAGCCGTCATATTCTGCGGATCGAAGTGTTGCAGCCCCTGCTGCAGCTCGGAAATGTTCGAAGTGAAATCTTGATCGAGATAGGCTTGATTGGAAAAATTCACGACGAACGCTTCATCGTTGGGATTCGAAGCCTTCACCAGTTCCAATGCGGCTGCGTCGACAGCAGCGCGCTTATCCCGCATGGAACCTGAGCTATCGACAAGGATGCCCATGGAGACGGGCAGGTCCTGGAACTGAAACGAGTCAATCTTCTGGAGAGCGCCATCTTCCCACACGTGAAAATCCGCGCTCTTCAGATCTTTGACCAATCTCCCTTGTTCGTTCACCACGGTGCAGTTCAACACCACTTCATTCACATCTTCGCGCAGGGTATACACACCGGATTTTCCCTTTTTAATTTCGCCGCCCTGGCCCGCAGCGGCAGCGGTTCCGGGGGTGACTGGCGCTTTCACTTCAATATCGGGAGAAAGAACCGGATCGCGATCGACGGTCAGGCTAGGTTGAACTTCCGGCTTCGTCGGATCGAAGGCGGTGACAGGTGTTTTTTGCTGTGCAACCGGATTTGGAGTCGGCTGTGGCTGAGTTCCCGTGGGAATTTGGTCCATCGTAAGCTCTAAAGCAAACAGAGATGCATCCCCTTCAAACGCACGCACCCACATGCCATGAAAGGCCTCGCGCAAACCGGGATTCTGGTCCAGGAGCGCCGTCATCACATCAATCACTTGCTGCCTGGCAGCCGTAGGATCGTGCAATTGCGCCTGGTGCGCTGCGTCGGGAACGTAATGAACCTCGAGATCCCATGGGCCCAGTTCCGTAGTCGGCTGCATTCCGGTAATCTGAAACGTAATGCCGTGAACATTCAGCGTCATGGGGGTGGCGCCCGGAAGATTTGCAGGCCTTACTTGGCTCGCTTCGCCCTGTAACTTCTGCAGATTCGGACTGGCGAGGAACGGCACCGGATCCAACAGATATGCGGCCGTCTGATAGTAGTACCATGCAGCCAGGTTCATCTTCTTCTGCGCGAATTCTCGCGCGCGTTCCCAATACCACAGGCCATCGTGGCCGGCTTCCATCATGGGCCGGCTGAAAAATCCAGCCAGCAACCATTGGTTTGGCGTGGATTCGGACAGTACCAGAGAAATCTGTTGCGGCTTTTCAACTCCGGTGGCGTGAAGAATCGCCAAGGCGTACTTCGCCGGAGGCAGATGCGTAAAGTGAAAGACAATGATGGGATTTCCGCAAAAGAAGTCCGTTTGTGCGCTGCCGGCCGGCTCCGTGGATGCGTCCAGAGAATAGATGTTGTCGACCGTAAGGGCGGCGTGCTGGATAAGGGGTTTTAGATTCGCGACCGAAGTGGCAATTCCGCCGAAGTTGGCAGCCACGGCTGGAATGGTTTTCGCCTGTAGAGCCTGTACGTCTCCGCTCTGCACTTCTCCGGCCATGGCGCGGGCGGCGTTCGACAATGCATCCCGCTCCGACGGGGTCATTTCCGATTGGCTTTTGCAGGAGGCCCCATACGCATTCGGCAGCCAAAGCAGTGCAAACACGATCAAAAAACACGGCAGGGCGCGTTGTTGGTTCCAGGTTCTCAGTTGCTTCACTGCGGCAGTCTTCCTTGGGAAACATTTTGTGGGCTGCGCTGGAGCATTGCTAGTCTACCGAATAGGGCAAAACGTAAGACCATTTGCACATCCGCGCTGGACACTCCGCCAACAGTCCATGCACTCCTATGATGTTGCAGCCATGCAAAGTCACGGTAAAGGCAGATCAGTTGTCGTCGCGGCAATCAGTCACTTAGATGCTCTTTTCTCTAGTATGTTGGATGCACTTTGCCTAAATTATTGAGCCCAAACCAAATTCCTGGATTGCGGCCTCAATGCATGGAATTAGCCGCGCGCGGCAACCCAGATTTTAAATATCGATTGAAAAACTCTGCGCCAGCCGTATAGGCGGCGACCCAGCTCCGATGCAACAGAAAATCGTGCACCTCGTCGGGAAAAATCAACTCCTGAACCGGAACCTGCTGCTGACGAAGAGCGGCTGCCAACTGCACAGTTTGCAAGAATGGCACTTCAGGATCGTCATCACCCTGAATCAACAACACCGGAGAACGCCATGTCTTCACGGAGGAGAGCGGCGAAGACTCCCACGCAAGACGCCACCGGGCGTTTGGATCCGTCGCGCTATCGGAAATTACAAAATTGTCGGGATGGTCTATGTTCCAGTCATGCACTCCGGACATGTCCACGCCGGCGGCATACAAGTCCGAGGCGCGAGCCAGGGCGAGCGCCGTCAGAAAGCCACCCCAGCTGCCCCCCCAAATACCAATGTGTGTGGGTTCGACGTCGCAGCGGCTGCGCAGGTAGAGGGCCGCGCCCTTTAAATCTCGGAACTCACTCGCCCCGGTTGCACCGTAGTTAAGCGCCTCGCGAAAATCAAGCCCGTAACCGATGCCGCTGCGATAGTTGATGGAAAGCACAACATATCCCTGGTTCGCGAGGTATTGGTTCATCGCGTAGGCATTGGAGTAATAGCCCATGTCATGCCATCCCAGCATCATCTGGCGCTGCGATCCTCCATGCACAAAAACCACGGCGGGATGGCGAACACAGTTGGCAGCTCCATTCGGAAGAAACAACTGCCCATGGATCTGCATACCGTCGGTTGCCTTAAAGAGGACGGGGGTGGGGATGACCATGCTGGCCGCCGGAAACGTTGCGGGAATCGTGTGGGGAGCGAGATCTCGAACCTGGCCCCCGTGCGCAACCACGGCCGGACGCACCGGAGTCTTCGCATCGGAATGAAGAACAGCGATGGTGATATTGTCGCTTGCAACTGCCGGCGCGGTTTCGATGCCGGATCCGTGGGTCAGTTCGTCGGGGGCTCCGCCTCCAGCCGAAAGCTTCCAGACATGACGGCGATCAATGTCATTTTGATTGGAAGAGTAGATGATGGTTTGTCGGTCAGGACTCATGGAAACGTCTTCGACGATGAAATCCCCCGGCGTAAGTAATTTCGCTCGCCCTCCCTGCACCGAAATTGAATAAAGATGCGTCCAGCCGTCGCGCTCCCAGGGGAAAATGAGACGATCGTTCGCAGTCCAAAATACCTGGTGAGAACCAACGATCTCGCGAAAAAAACTGCCTTGCCCATGATCGGCTTTCCAGACTTGGTGGCCGTTACCACTGGCAACATCGGCAACCCGGATAGACCATGGCAGGCCAGCGCGATGCGGCTCGTCAAAGTTTTCCTGCTTGTAATAGGGAACACGAACGAACGCGATCCGACGGCTGTCGGGCGACCACATAGGGTAGCGATCATGATCGGAGCCCGGATCGAGGTACTCCAGCGTATTAGTGGCAAACGAATAGACACCGATGAAACTATGGCTGGCCCGATCACTGACGAAAGCCAGCGATTGGCCATCCGGCGACCAGCGGAGGGTTCCGCAAGTGCCCAGCGTATGCAGCAGTTGCGCGGGCTTGGCGTCGGCATTGTTCAAATAGAGAAACCAGATCTGTCCATTCAGCACCCAAGCTACGGCATCCCCGCGGGTAGAGAAAGCGGGCGAATTTCCCGGACCAAGTTTGCGGGGAGCGCCGCCATCGAGCGAGGCCAGCCAGACATCCTGTTCGACACCCTGCGGAAGCAATGCAGGATTGGCAGACATTTTTTGTGGATTGTCCGGATCGCTGCCGCGAACGTAAACGATGGAGTCTGCGTAGGGCGACCATTGCACACCGGATATTTCCTGACCATCGTCGTACGTATAGTTCGTAATTGCGCGCGACGTATAGCCATCACCAGTCGGCTCGGCGACCCAGATGTTCCGCCTTCCTTCCACATTGGAAATCCACGCGAAACGATTCTTCACCGGCGCCGCGATCAGATCAGAGTTAAACGGTGCGCTCATCACCTGCTGCAGCGTGAATTTTTTATGCGCAACCTGAGCAACGAGAGCAACCGGTGATGCCATTGACAGCGCGACAGCAACGCAAGTGAGGTGGGCAAAACGTGGCATAGCGACAAGACCTCGCGAAAGGTGGCAATCGAAGTGAACGGCTGATTTCCGACCCACGATGTGCAAACTCCTATGCGGGCAGTAATCCGAGTCCGGGCCGGTGGGGAAGAATCAGCTGCCCATCCTTCACTGTGACGCCTCGATAGGGATCATTCGCGACAAGTAGATTGCCGTCGAGGTCCGCATAATCGACCAAAGGCGAAAGATGGGCCGCCGCGGTGATGCTGCAGGAACTGGACACCATGCAACCCAGCATGGTTTTGAATCCTAGCGAACGCGCCATTTGAATCATCATGTAGGTTTGCGTCATGCCACCGGTTTTATCCAGCTTGAAATTCAGCGCATCGAATACGCCCACCAGCTTTGGAATATCGGAGGGGTGCCGGCAGGATTCGTCGCCCATTAGCGGCAGGCTGGCGCGCTGGTGCAGCCAACGCAGATCATCGATTCGATCGGCGGGCATCGGCTGCTCCACAAACTGAACGCCCTGCTTGGAGAGCCAGTCGATCTTGCGGGCTGCCACTTCGCGATCGGTCCAACCTTCATTGGCATCCACGCGCAGGGGCTTATCGGTCACACTGCGCACCGCAGCAATCGTCTGCTCATCCGTGTCCAGACCCACCTTGATTTTCAGAATAGGGAATGCCGCCGCTTCCCTCACCTTCTCGCGCGTAATGGCCGGCGTGTCGATCCCGATGGAAAAATCTGTGACTGGCGCATCTTTCGGGTCCAACCCGAAATACTCATATAGCGGGACGCCGAGCTTTTTTCCCATCCAGTCCATCAAGGCAATGTCGATTGCGGCTTTCCCTGCCCACTGGCCGGGAACGCGAGTGAAAACTTCGGAGATAACCTTTTCAAATTGGGTCGGATCGGAGGAGTCCAGCATGGGCAGCACGGAATTGACAGCGGCCTGTGCGCCCTTGGCGTCTTCTTTGTAACGCACGATCGGCGCGCCTTCGCCCACTCCGCTAATGCCGTCGTGTTTATAGTGGACATAAAGAATATCGCGATAGGTGCTGGAGGACATGGTGGTCGTCCAGGTATGTCGCAACTTCAGACGGTAGATTTCGGTTTTCACGGATGACGCATCAGCACTCGATTTTGCGTCTGCGGCGAAGGCCGTTGCCTTCCCAGGCATGCATGCCAGCACCCCTGCTGCGCCAGCGGTCTTCAACAAAGTACGACGATTCATGGTTTCACTCTCCGTTCGACAACCAGCAGGTTGCGCCAATATGCATCCAGCGGACTGATCTGAATCACTGGGTGATCATGCGTGGTTGCCTGAATAAATTTTCCGTGGCCTATAAACATTCCGGTATGTGTAATTTTGCCGTGACTACCGAAGAACAAAACATCGCCTGCGCGGAGCTTTGAAACCTTGACGGGTTCAAAGCCGCTCCACGCGGCCTGAACATCGGCATCGCGCGGGATCAGATAGCCCCGTTGCCGCATCAGCATCTGCACAAAGCCAGAACAATCATAGCCAAAGCTGGAGGTGCCTCCCCATGTATACGGCAAACCGAGAAAGCGGTGACTGAACTGCACCATCTGCGGAATCGTCATGTGCGGGGCAAGATCCGCACCGCCGTTCATGCTCACGGCAACGTCTCCCTGCTGCACCCATGCCACGCGTTGGTCGGGAAGATCCACTTTCAACCAGCGCCCGCCCGGCTTTTCCTGGATCACCTGCAGACGCGCCTCGAACGGCAGCGTCATCAAAGGTGCTTGCGTCGTGACATCCGGATTGCGATAAAGATGGGAGCGAAGCTCCTCGACCTGAGCTATTTCGCCGCTGGTGGCATAGCCAGCCCTACCGTGCAACTCCACCAGGTCTGCGCGAGAAACCCAGCCCGTGTATCCGTCCTGAGGCGTTCGAATTTTTATCCAGCCGGGCTGTTCCGCGATCTCATCGACGTTCGTGGAGAAAATGGCCTGTGAAACCACGTCGACATCCGCGGAAGGTTTCGAAAACATGTTAGCTACAGGGACGGAAACAACGTAGCGCGTTCCCTGCGCCTGAACCACAAAGCAGGCCCCAAGAAATAAGGAAAACACAAGGCAATAGCGCCGAAAGCGCGAGAAAAAGTTCTTCATCGTTTCCATGGATTTCCGGATTGCTTTGCAATCCATTTGTCGTCTGAAATGCAACAGACGGTTTTATTCAAGGTCAAGCAGCATCCACTGAGAAAAAACCAGAGTAGCACCTGATCGCGCATTCGACCATTCACTTGCCGGGGGCGCGCCGTCTGAAACGGATGAAACCTTCCGTCCAATATATTCTTAGAGACACTTGTAGCGCGAGATTGGGAGTCGTCATGCGTTTCCACCTACACTCATCGCGATCGATAAGGCCAATGTCGGCACTGATTGCATTTGCGGTCTTCTTCTGCGGATATCCTGTTCGCCTGCCAGCGCAACCCGCGGCTCCGCAGGTCAAAATTGACAGCGGAAGGTTGCAAGGAGCGTGGGTTGCCGCAGCGCCACATATTGCGAAGTTTCTCGGAATTCCCTATGCTGCACAGCCGGTCGGCAACTTGCGTTGGAAGGCGCCGCAACCGCCGCCGCCATGGTCAGGAATCCGCGAAGCAACACAGTACGGCCCCGCATGTCCGCAAACGCCCAGCCCCTGGCTGCCAGAGATGTTGGGCATTCAAAAAATGGCGACGAACGAAGCATGTCTCTACCTGAACGTGTGGACGCCGAAATTGCATGACACCGCGAAGCTGCCGGTCATGGTGTGGGTACATGGCGGGGGCAACGTGGAAGGCTCTGCGGAGTGGCCGCCGTTGGGAGCGACACTGGCCCGGGAAGGGGTGGTTGTCGTCAGCCTGAATTATCGTCTGGGAGTCTTCGGATTTTTCGCGTACCCGGCGTTGGCCGCAGAATCGCCCCATCATGTTTCTGGAAACTACGGTCATCTGGATCAGGTGGAAGCGCTGCGATGGGTGAAACGAAATATCAGCCGATTCGGGGGTGATCCCAATAACGTCACGGTATTCGGCGCGTCCTCCGGTGCTTTGGATATCTGCAACTTGATGGCGTCTCCGATTGCCGTCGGTTTATTTCAACGAGCCATCATGCAGAGTGGCGTTTGCGTGGATTCTGTGTACCCCGTGACCCGACAGGCGGAAGCGAATGGCGAGTTGCTCGCGAAGGATCTCGGAATTCAGACGGGTCCGGGATCTCTGTCCGCGTTGCGCGCATTGTCCGCCGAGAAGCTTCTGTTGACGGCCGCCAAGGATGACCGGATCGATCTCGAGCCAGTTGTTGACGGCTGGTTCTTTCCGCAGCAACCTGCAACTGCGTTTGCGACCGGGAAGCAGGCAAACATCCCAGTAATCGTCGGCAGCAACAATGATGAGGTTTCGATCTTTGCCAGTCCGCTCGTAAGCGGCAAATCCAATCGGCCCAAGACGGTTGGGGAATATCGCCAATGGCTGCATCGAGAATTCGGTCCGATGGCGGGCAAGGTGTTTGCGCAATATGCGGCGAAGTCGGATAAGGACGTCCCCGGTGCGTTCCGGACCATGGATACCGATTTCGACTTTGGCTTCGGCGCTCGCCTGCTTGCAATCGAAATGGCTCGAATTCACCAGCCAGCCTACCTCTATCACTTCACCTATGTGGGAGCGGGAGAATTTGCGTCTCTTGGAGCCTTTCACAGTGAAGAAAGTATGTTCCTCAGCCAAAAGTATTGGACCACATGGATCCACCAGCCTTACGACAAGACGCTTTCAAACGCCATCATTGGATATTGGGTGCAGTTTGCGAAAACAGGCGATCCCAATACTTCTGAGCTGCCGAAGTGGCCAGCGTATCAAACGAACACGGACTTGTGCCAAGAGTTAGGTCGACGAATTGGAGCCGAGCCCGTGCCGCGCGCCGAACGATTTGCAGTGTTTCAACAATTCCTCAAATCTCGGCTCGCAAAATCGACGGAGTAAGTCTTTTTCGCATCGAAGAGGTCGCACAGCGTCGGTCTACGTCACACGTTCCTGTTCCGAGCACGGCTGTTTTCCCCAGCGCATCCGCGAAAACAGCCGACTGAATAAATATCCAAAGCAGAAGGTAATCGCGGTTCCGATCACCACATACCACGTCCACGCGATCCTGGGCATTACCTCGTGGAAGCCCGCGAAGCCAAAAGCAATGGGGGCAGGCTGACGCCAAAGAAAAATATTTACTCCCAAGCCGACGATCATCCCGACAATGCTTCCCGCTTCATTGGCGCGGCGGGTAAGCGTGCCTAACAGAAATACTCCCAACAGAGACCCGTAGGCAACGGATGCAATGGAGAGTCCGACTTCCACTACGTGTTTGCTTCCCCGCGATAAAAAGGCAAGGCCGCACAGTACAACCGCCCAGAAAAATGTAGAAACATGAGAAATACTGGAGCGTTCGCGAGCCGCGGCCCTGGGGCGAAGCTTCATATAAAAGTCGACAACAGTTGTGGAAGAAAGCGAATTGAGCGCAGCGCTCAAGTTTGACATGGCTGCGGCCAGAACTGCGGCGATGATCAACCCCGAAACGCCTGCAGGCATGTGATCGACGATAAACGCCGGGAAGACCCTGTCAGAACTGGCAAATTTCGTTCCCGGCGTGACGCGCGTGTAATACACATAGAGCCCCGCACCCACGCAAAGGAAGAGTAGGAACTGCAATGCGACGATAGTCCAACTGGACAAGAGAGCGAGGCGCGATTCGCGCAGATTTTTAGCGGCCAGCAAGCGCTGTACCATCAACTGGTCGGTACCATGGCTGGCCATGATGAGGAAGCAACCGCCGATGAGCCCAGTCCAAAACGTATAGGTTGTTGTCAGATTCAATGCAAAATGAAATACGGTGAACTTCCCCGCCGCATGCCCGACCTGGTAGATCACGCTCCAGCCGCCCGGAACCTGATGACCCAGCGCCCACAGGGCAGCCACGCTGCCTCCTACATAAATAAACATCTGCATCACGTCGGTCCAGATGACCGCCGCCATACCGCCCTTGATTGTGTACAGCAGCGTCAACACCGTGATGATGACAATCGAGGCGATGTCGCTGGTGCCAATTGCAATTCCTATCAAAATGGCAACGGCGAACAGGCGCACCCCTTCGGCAGCGGCGCGAGTGAGAAGAAATACAGATGCCGTGACCTGGTGCAGCCTGGGGCCAAACCGCCGATCGATGAGTTGGTAGGCAGTGAGCAGTTCTCCATGAAAATATGCAGGAAGAAACAACAGAGACAGCACGATACGGGCAATAAGATAGCCCATGACCAGCTGCAGGAATCCGAAGTCGCCGGTAAAGGCCAGTCCCGGGATGCTGATGATCGTCAGCGTACTGGTTTCAGCCGCAACAATGGAAAGCGAGATGGCCCACCACGGGATGGTGCGTTCCGCCAGAAAGTAGCTGCGGAGGGAATCTCCCTTACCGTGAAAATGCAGACCGAATAGAGTGATGCCCGCCAGATAGAGAACAACGATCAGTAGATCGATGGCGCGGATGTGGTTCGGGCCGACAATGGCAAGATAAGCGATAGGCTGCATCCCTCAGAAAATCCTACGATACGCGGGCGCGAAAGTAGCAGTGAAATTCCAGCCTGTTTCTATAGTTTCTATCATTGCGCTCACCGAATGCGTCGCCATCTGCATGACGGATTTGTCAGCGGCGAAGAAGATGTCGCACGCCACTCGCGATTGAACACCAAGTCCATCAGCAATTACACTCGATTCCATGATGCGTTTCGCCTGCGTTGCCATCTTTTCTTCTGCCGCGTTCACCTGCTGCACACTGGCGCAATCCAAACCGCAAGCGCAACCACAGCCGGTGCCGATGCCCCCGCCCATCGTGGCGCCCGTCGATAAACCCTACTTGGGCCCAATTGATCTAACAGTGGACCTGACCAACATCGTAGACCGCGTGGAAAAGGTGCATGAGGAGGTTCCAGTAGAACCGGGCGCCAAGGAAATGGTCTTGCTCTATCCGGAGTGGCTGCCAGGCGACCATGAACCGTCTGGCCCCATTGAGAGCCTGGGCGGCATCGTCACCACGGTGGATGGAAAGCGCGTGCAATGGGTGCGCGATCGCGTGAACGTGTACGCGTTCCACGTGCCGCTGACTGCTGGCGCAAAGACTGTGGGACTCGACTTCGATTATCTCTCCCCAATCAAACGGAGCGCTGGCCGCGTCGAAATTTCCGATGCCATCGTAGACCTTGAATGGAATGAAGTGGTGATGTACCCAGCGGGATATTTTTCGCGCGATATTCCAGTCGATACCACTCTGAAGCTGCCAAGCGGCTGGAAATACGCCACCGCGCTGGAGACAGCATCGAACCAGGGTGACACCATCAAGTTTCAAAAGACCACCCTAAATACGCTGGTGGATTCACCGCTCTACGCTGGTCTCTACTTTAAAACTGTCGACCTGTCGCCCACCTCGACCGACATCGTACATCTGAATTTGTTTGCCGATGCCGCGGACGACCTGAAGATGACTCCGGAAGAATTGGAGGAGCATAAGAAACTGGTTTCGGAAGCCGACAAGCTCTACGGGTCGCACCATTACAAGCACTACGATTTCCTGTTGTTGATGAGCAACAAAGTCGGCGGAGTCGGACTGGAGCACCATCAGTCGAGCGAGGATGGTCAGCCGGCGAATTACCTGACAGATTGGCCGAATGGCGTCCTCGAGCGCGATCTGCTGGGCCATGAATACACTCACTCCTGGAACGGAAAATTTCGTCGACCGGCAGACCTGTGGACTCCCAATTTCAACGTACCCATGCGCGACGACCTGCTGTGGGTCTATGAAGGGATGACAGAATATTGGGGCAATGTGCTGACCGCACGTGCCGGCATGCGCACGCCGGAGCAAACGCGCGACTTTTTCGCGCGACTCGCCGCGAACTACGCCATCAGTCCCGGTCGCAACTGGCGCCCGCTGGTCGATACGACGAATCAACCAATCATCTCGCAGCGTCGTCCGGTGAGCTGGGTCAGTTATCAGCGTCCGGAAGATTACTACATGGAAGGAGCGCTGATCTGGCTGGATGCGGACACGAAGATTCGTGAGCTGACCAACGACAAAAAGTCGCTTGACGACTTCTGTAAGAAGTTCCTCGGCGTCTATAACGGCAGCATGATTACAGATCAGTACACGCTCAACGATGTGGGGAGGGACCTCAACGAAGTTGCGCCGTACAATTGGAAGTCTTTCTTCCAGCAACGCGTCTACGATCTTCACCCTCCAGTCCCGATGAACGGATTCACGCAGGGCGGCTACAAGCTTGTCTACACAGATAAGCCCACGGAATGGATATCGAAAGAGTTAGAGAAGTTGGGCTATGCGGATTTCTCCACGTCCCTCGGTTTCTCTGTGGGCTCTCGCCGCGGACATGGGTCGGCAGGCATGATTTCAAACGTCTGGTGGGGCAGTCCAGCATTTAAAGCCGGCGTCACTCCAGACATGGAAATTGTCTCCGTGAACGGCACGGCATTTACTCCGAAGGTGCTGAGAGATGCGATCATAGCGGCGGAAACGGAGAAGAAACCACTGCAGTTGCAATTTCGCGAAGGCAAGCAATATAAGACCATCTCCATGCCTTATTACGAGGGCATGCGTTATCCGTCGCTGCAGCGCGTTGAAGGGACACCGGACCGACTGGACGAAATATTTGTACCCAGCAAGAGCCCGTTGCCAGCCATGTAGTGAATCCACGAAAGAGACAGCCAGTTCGCGAAGCTGGATCGTAGTTGTGCGTCAAGGTCGATAAATTGCACCGGGCGAGATCAGGCATGCTTCTGGGGAGGCGTGCTCCGGGGCTTTCAATCGGATCGAAATACGATCGAGGATCCGTATTTGGACGTGAAGGACGTGTCGCCAAAGGGTATTTGGTCGCTCCCGAGAACCACTCGTAGTTCTGAACAAGACGCAGGACCCTTGTGAGGGTTTGCTGTACCGCAATAGGGCGGAGGCCACTTTTGTCATCTCCCGAAATACACGCTCTAAAACCGGCTACCAGCGGCTTCGTCACCATGGTCTCGTGGATTTCGGCCCTTGCCGGCTTGCTGTTTGGCTACGACACCGGCGTCATCTCTGGAGCCATTCTTTTCGTACAGCAGGACTTCTCCCTCACAAGAGTCCGGGAGGAAGTCGTTGTCGCCGCGGTCCTTTTGGGCGCGGTGATAGGCGCGTCTTTTGGCGGCAAACTGGCGGATCGATTTGGCCGCCGCAGAATTCTTATCCAAGTCGGGCTCCTATTCATCATCGGCGCGATCGGCACCGCTCTCGCGCCTACGCCCTCGTGGCTCGCGTTGGGACGCGTCGTGGTCGGCGTTGCCATTGGCATCGCATCCTTCACAGCACCGCTTTACATTTCAGAAGTATCCCCAGCCAGTATTCGCGGCAAGTTGGTTTCGTTGAATCAACTGATGATCACAATCGGCATTGTGGTCTCTTACCTTGCTGACTATGGACTAGCGGACGCGCGTGCGTGGCGCTGGATGTTTGGTCTGGCTGCGATTCCAGCGCTGATCCTCGTCATTGGCCTGATCTTCGTTCCGGAAAGTCCGCGGTGGCTGATGAGCCAGTCGCAGAATGCAAAAGCGCGCAGCGTGCTGCAGCAAATTCGGGAAACGACGGACGTTAGCACAGAGTTGGATGAGATTGAAGCGGACCTGACATTGCAGGAGGGCGGTTGGCGCGAACTGTTTACGGTCGCCATGCGACGACCGCTGGTTGTGGGCATCGGGTTGGCGATTTTTCAGCAGTTCACCGGCATCAACACTGTGCTGTACTATGCGCCCACCATTTTTCAATTTGCCGGGCTACACTCGGCCTCCGCTGCGATTCTGGCTACTGTGGGAGTCGGGGTCGTCATGGTGCTGCTGACCGTGGTCGCGTTGCGGTTAATCGATCGAGTTGGGCGTCGACCGCTACTGCTCTGCGGCATTTTCGGGATGATCGTCAGCCTCGGCGTACTTGGCTTCTCATTCCTCTCTCCGACGCTCTCAAACATCGTTGCGTGGGTCGCGATGATCAGCCTGCCCGTCTATGTCGCTTGTTTTGCGATCAGCCTCGGGCCGGTTTTCTGGCTCCTCATTTCAGAAATTTATCCCTTAAAAATTCGCGGGCGTGCGATGAGCATTGCTACGGTTACCAATTGGGGCTCCAATCTGCTGGTGGCGCTGACGTTTCTAAGCTTGCTGCATTCCCTCGGCCGCGCCTGGACGTTCTGGCTCTACGGAGTGATTGGAATCATCGCATGGATTTTTGTCTATCGCCTGGTACCGGAGACCAAAGGCTGCACGCTGGAAGAAATCGACGCACGCTGGCACAACATCGGCCAAAGCGGGAAATAGCTGTCGCTCGCGTGTGCCGCACAACCTCCGCCATCAATGCTGGCGAGCCAGTCGAAGACGGTCTGTTTGTAAAGCGGTTAGTCTAGCTTTGGACGTTCTGCAGCTTCGAGCATCTTGAGAGCGGGATAATACTCGGGTTGTGTACCAGCGGCTGCAAAACGATCGAATCGCATCCGAGTGATTGAAACTAATTTGCGATTCCCGTCCCCATCACCGTAAGATCAGATCACTCGTTTGCCCGGAGTTGATGATGAACCGTCAGACCGCTGAAAACCCGCTCAAAAAACTTGATGACTGGGACGACTTTGTTGCATCTCGCTACAAGGAAAATAAGGACCGGGAAGAATTCCGCAATTACGACCCCGATGCAAATCCCGGCGTCGCGGAGTTCTACCGTCTGAATCATGCGTTACAAACCGTCGACTTCGTCCGTGCAAAGGAACGGCAGTATCTACCGCTGCGGAAAGAACAGAAAACAATCTGGGACGCAGCAGAATTTCTAAACACCCTGGTCGACGACAGCGATCCGGATACAGACCTGACACAAATCGAACACCTGCTGCAGACTTCAGAGGCCATCCGCAAAGATGGCCATCCGCGTTGGTTCGTTCTTACCGGATTCATCCATGACTTAGGCAAGGTACTCTGTCTCTATGGAGAGCCGCAGTGGGCTGTAGTCGGCGATACATTTCCAGTCGGTTGTGCCTACTCGGACAAAATTGTCTTCCCCGAATATTTCCGCACGAATCCAGATTCGCAGAATCCGTTGTATCAGGAGTTATATGGCATTTATAACCCTCATTGTGGATTAGAGAATGTTCATATGTCCTGGGGGCATGATGAATACATTTACCAGGTGACAAAAGATTGCTTGCCGGAACCAGCACAGTACATGCTGCGGTACCATTCCTTCTACTCCGCGCATAGGCATGGCGCCTATCGTCACTTGATGTCGCAGCATGATGAGGAAATGTTTCAATGGGTCCGCAAGTTCAACCCATACGATCTGTACTCCAAGGGTGCGGCAAAACCGAACATGCAGGAAATTCTTCCGTATTATCAGGATCTTATCGAGGAATATTTTCCGGGCAAGATTCAGTGGTAGCTACCGGGAGCCCTCTGCAAG
>JAJYSL010000037.1 GCA_021793595.1 Acidobacteriota bacterium | reverse complement strand
CTTACATACGGCCGGAATTGTTGGTTTTTTCCGGGCGTGAAATTAAAAAATGTCTCCTGCGCAAACCCGGCTGAAAAATGAAGCGGGTATTGCGCTTCAACTTCTCCTGTTGCATTGTTGAGCGTGTGGTGGAGGGCTTTTGTATAAGAGACCGAAAAGCCGTTCTGGGTTGCGTCGTAGGCGTGATAAGTGCGAGTATTTTCGTAGCTGAGCGATGCCTGCAGGTCCCAGGACGGAGTAGGAGTGAAATCGATGGTCCCGGCGTACCGTACGGCCTGCGCAATTCCGGACCGTGGGGTAACGATGCGCCACGCCCGAACATCTTCTACCACCGCCTGGGCGTCCCATCGGTTTGAGAATCGGCGAGTGAATCCGACATACGAGGATGTAAAGTAGTCTTCAATGCCGACCGGGGTGAATTGCTGGTCGTTCGCGCCCCAACCGGCGATCAGAGCGTTCTGTCCCCATGGCCGTCCCACGTGAAAGTTCAGCGACGCCGCCAGTGCTCGGGAATGGATATTGCTCTCCGTGAAGGGTCCGCCCTCATAGATCACATAGCCGGCAGCGGAAACAGCATTGAAGAATGCGGTTGTGGAACCGTACGTAAACGCACGGAACATGTTCTGATTCATTTGAAGCGGAGATTCAGAATCACGGCGAATCGTTCCCTGTATGCCGCTGTTCAGCGTGATGGAATTGCGGCCGAGACGAATCGAAGGGTCGATCCCGAAGTTAGCGATGTAGTCCGTCGTATTGCGGTTGACGATCGAACTGGTGGCAGGCACAGAGATTGTGCCGCGAGCGTTCCGAAGCTGGAAGAACCCGCTCATCGGGGCGAGACTCCCCAGATGCAGGTGGTACGCAGCCATTCCCTGACTGACCAGGGACGAACGAAGAGGCGGAAGTAGCGCGATATCCGTGGGTGGTACCGGTATTGGCTGATCCAGCTTCGAGTCCAAAACATAGACCGTCGTGTCTTCAAACGTTGGCTGCACGGAGAAATTGCCCAAGGTACTCAATTTGGAGTTGAGGCTGTAGCCTTCGCTCGCCCCTGCTTCAAGCAGGTTCTGTTGTGCCGATTGATCCTCACCTGCGGCGCTCGCCGCCTGCGCGAACGCGGTCAATGCCTCCACTCCTTGGTGTTGCTGCCGGTATACTCCCGCCTGCGCCAACAAATACTGATAATCGGACTCGCTGTCTTCGGAGTTGACGGCCGCAAGTTCGGCCGCAGCCTGGTCCACATTCCCCACGGCCAGGTAGGTATTTGCCATCCCAGTCCGCACGGTGATATCCGGCGAACCTGCGGCACGTGCGCGGCCCAAGTAGGTGATCGACAAATCATACTCGTGCAGTTGGCGGAATATATCCGCAGCCTGAATGAATTCGCTTCCCGTGGCAGGGGCAGTCGTGCCCGCCTCCGCCTCCATAAAGGCCAGAGCAATCTGGCGCTCTGCATCTTCCGTGTGGTTCTGCTGCGCCATCGCATGCGCAATTGCGAGTCGCACAGCGACGCGATCACTGTGGGGGGTGAAAAGTGCTTTGCGGAACCGCTCCATCGCGCCTTTCTGGTCGCCAATGGTGCTGAGAGCCTGTCCGGTCGAAACGTAGATTTCGCTCAGCTCGGCGGGATTGGCAGTGTTCGGTGGTTGCTGTGCGTGCTGCTCCGCCAACTGAACGTACTGCATTGTTTGCTGCCGATCCTGCTGCTCCGCGTAGGCACGCGCCAGCAGGCCATAAATAACGGCGTTGTCAGGAGTCAGTTTTTGCGCTAGCAGCAGTTCGTTCACGGCATCGTGATAGCGCCGCTCGGCGAAGAAGGCATTTCCCAGCCCCAGGTGCAGGCTGCCGTCGTTTGGAGCAAATTTCAATGCGGCACGATATTCGTCCACCGCCTTGGTCAGCATGCCTTGGCGACCATACGCGGTCGCGCGAATCACATGGACGAATTGAGAATCGCCCATCGTTTTTTCCGCCAGCTCCGACTCATGGATGGCAGCCTTCGATTTACCGAGTGCCAGGTCGGAATACGCTAGCCCCATATGCGCCTGGCCATCGCTGGGATCCAGCTTGATGGCGGCTTCAAAGTCGGCTGCGCCTAAGTCCGGCTTGCGAAGATCGTTGTAAATATATCCGCGATTCACATAGGCGGTGGCGACTTTCGGGTTGCGATGGATAGCTTCGTTAAAGTCCTGCAGCGCTTTCTCGGTATTGCCGTCGTGCTTATTGACATACCCGGCCAGTAGCGGAATGTCGGAGTCTTGCGGGAACGTGCTGTAGTACTCCGAAGTCAGCTTGGACAGCTCGCTGTACTGCTGGAGTTCGAGATAATCGTAGCCGAGATACACAACGACATCTCTGTCCTTCGGCAACGCCTTGATCGCTTGCCGCCCAACGTCGGCGGACTCCTGATAATGGCCCTGCAAACGGAGATACCGCTCCCGCTGTTTCAGCACCTGCGGTTGCTGCTGCATCTCGTTGGAGGCGCGTTCCAACCATTGTCCGGCTAATCTGAGCTTCTGGGCTTCGATGGCTGCGTTCATTCCTCCAGCGATAATCAGCGCATTTTTCGGAGCCAGGGAAAAGGCCTTGCGATAGGATGCCTCTGCTTTTGCGAACTCATGCTGCGCCGTGTACATATCCCCCAGCGCGAGATAAGGAATATACAAAGCGGGATAGTCCTTGGCGAGACGCTCGAAGTATGCCTTTGCGTCCGCTTCACGGCCTACCACTCGGGATGCATACCCCAGAGATGTCAGCGCGAACCGATTGCGCGGATCAATGGCGAGGATCTGTTTGTAAGCGCCGATTGCATCTTCGGTGTGTCCGAGTTTCACCAGCAGGTCCCCGTCCAGCTGTAGGTTATTTGGGTCATGCGGGCTGATCGAGAGCGCTTCCTTGATGTCGGCCAGAGCGCCGTCGAGGTTGCCGGCGTTCATCTTGATCAAAGCGCGCAAGCGCAGAAACGGTGCTCGATTGGCTCCGCGCTCGTCTAGCGCATTGATTTGCGTTTCCGCGATTTTGAGCTGCTGCTGCACGCCGTTGTCGTCGTTCAGGTTGCGATAAAGCTGCATCAAGTCGACGTGAAGCTGGATGCCGTAGAGAGGGCCTTCCACAGGATTTGCGGGCAGATGATCGATGGCCGCAGTGTATTCTCGGACCGCATCTTCCGGATGGTCCTGGAGCTGCGCGATCTCGCCCCGTATGGCGTGCAGTCGATAGGAATCTACATTGATTCCGGCAGCGCGCTGCAGAAATGGAGTTGCATGGTCGATACTACCGGCAGCCACGGCAGCTTGCGCGGCAGAAAGTTGATAGTCCAGGTTTTTCGGCAATTCGTTGGCAACTTGCGCGTATTCTTTGGCAGCATCCGCCAGCTTGCCATCCAGCTGATAAGTGAATGCCAGTTCCGCCTCGACCTCCGGTTTAGGGTGGCGGATCGATTTCAGAGCCGCGATCGCCGCTGGGTAATTTCCTACTTGCCGGTAGTATCCGGCCAGCGACCGTTGCACATCGGGATTGTTTGGGTCGCGGCGTTTCGCGATCTCAAGATAATGGTTCGCCTGATCCATTTGCTTCAGGTGTTCGTAGCAGATCGCCAGCAACACCTCTGAACGAGCGTCTGGCTTGAGCCGCTCCGCGCGGTGCAGCCAATCGAGTGCGCCGGTATAGTCGCCAGATCTCATGTATAGGTTTCCCAGCAGCAGTACGTCGCTTCTGCGCTGAGGATTGGACGCGACCACCTGTTTCAGAAGATGCTCAGCGTCATTAATTCGCCCCATTAAGCTGAAGGTTTGGGCGAGTCCAGAGAGCCCTTCGACAGAGGATGGGCTGAGGCGAAGTCCATGATTGTAGGCAGAGAGAGAGAGTTGATAATTGTTGTCGAGTCGCGCAGCATAGCCTAGGAAGAACCAAAGGTGTGCATCGCCTGGCGCAGCTTGTGCAGCTCTTTGCGCATATTCGACGGCCAGCGCACGATTGCCCTGCTTCAGAGCCTGCTGTGCCGCATTCGCAAGGCGAGCGTTCTGGATGTTGGATCCCCATCCTAGTGGTTGGGCGGGAGTCTGCGTCTGAGCGCCCCCTTGTTTTACGGAATTTTTCTGAGGTTGGGCAGCAGGGCTCTGGCCTACTGTGTAGGTTTGCGCGTGGCTGGGGAGGATGAGTACGATTCCGAGCAGCGACAAATAAGCAATCTTCAAGAAGCAAGGTGGAGCAATCAATGGGTCTCCAAATTTATGATCCAGATAATGCAAAAGGGCTTAGATTCTGAAACGCCAAGCCGCGTTGGCTGTTCGAACACGAGTCTATTGCGGGATATCCTTCCAGTGTAAGCTGGAGCCAAGCAACCAGCGACGGTGTCGTTGAATCTTAAGAGTTCTTGATAGAAAATCCATGCTTTTGTTGAAAGGGAACTGTGGACAGAATTGAGTCGGTCGCGCCGTCATCACGGCCCCTACCGATGAGCCTCATTCTTATGGCCGCATTGGTGGTTCATTTACCTCTGATGCTCATAAGATTGCCGCTGAACTCATACGATGCGAATTTCCATATCTTTTTCGCCTCGCATTATCTGCATCACTGGTTCAACCCCTGGAACACCAAGTGGTACGCGGGCTTTTCGCAGACCACATATCCCCCGCTGCCGCAGCAGTGGGTGGCGATTATTTCTCATATTACAGGTTTGGATATGGCATACATGGCGGTGCAGTTGGCCGCCATCCTGCTGCTTGTCGTAGGCATTTATCGCTTTTCGCTACTGTGGGTCAGTCCGCGGGCCGCCTCCTTCGCAGCCCTGGCCACCGTTTTTCTGGGCTCGGAAAGTTTTCTGGTCTACTCCGCCGGGCAATTGGCCACCACATCCGCTGCGCCGATCTACCTGAATGCGCTCCCCTATTTATTCGATTGGATCCGGCATGGCAGTTGGCGATCTTTTCTGAAAGCCAGCGTGCTGTTTACCGCCGCCGCCGCCGCCCACCACGCCACCCTGTTGTTCGGGTCATTTTTCTTTGCGATACCAGTGCTGGCCTTGGTGCTGCTTGACCGTCAGGGTGGACCGCGGACCTCTAAGCCAGCTTTTATCTTTCGCACGTTGACGATCGTGTTGCTTGTGGGGGCGGCGATCACCGTGGTGCTGCTTCCATTCTGGATAGCATTGATCCATTACCCGGTCACGCAGGCTCCGATCCCGCATCCCAGCCGAGCGAACTATATCCTGAGCCCGATATTCGGCTTCAATTATTTCCTGGCGCCGTATGGAGCCATGATCCTCGCGCTCCCGTTTATTGTGGTTCGCGGTTCCGCAATCCCTCGACTTCGTCCGTTGCTCTTTGGTTTTTGGGTTGCCTTTTTGATCGGCCTCGGCGGCACAACTCCTGTGGGCCGCCTGCTTCTTGGGCGCGCATTTGAAGTTTTGACGATGGAGCGATTCACCTATTGGGCGACGCTGCTGGCGCTTCCCATCGTCGGGCTGCTGGTTTCCGACCTGATTGACCGGTTCCACATGCGCGCCATGATCCCGCTATCCATCGCGGCCGCCATCACCTGTGGATTTGCGGTTGCGTGGGTGACCATTCGGCCGGCAGAAGGCGCAGGTATCAAGGTCGATTCGGTGGCGGATTGGCTCAATCGCGACCGTCACGACCAGTATCGCTACGTTACCCTGGGATTTGGTGACAAGATTTCCCGGCTCGCGGTCCTCACCGACGCAGGCAGCGTCGATGGGGAGTGGAACTCCGGCCGCAGGTTGCCAGAGCTGACCAGTAACGGCGCTGGATCACTCAGCAGCTCAAAATACTTCGGCCAGGCCGGACTGGACGCGCTGCGCGCCATCCTGCGACACGCCGATAAATATGGCCTGAAGTGGGTCATCGTTCGCGATCCATATTACAATCCGCTATTGAAATTCGCCGGGTGGCGACCGGTGGATGACCTGGAAAACCACACAATCACGATATGGGGCAAAGACGGTGTGCCGCCCGCGATGCCGGTGAACGCGCCACAGAGGCCGCCTAACTGGCAAGGCATCATGTGGGGCACGCTTCCATTCGGCAGCAGCATTCTCGCCATCGTCGTTGTCCTGATTCCTGGTCGGAAACGGGAAGGCGCGGAAGCCGATGATGCATTTGCTGACAAGAAAGATCTCGAAACCGGGAGACTCGTCTCGTGAATACAGGACGTGTAATCGCTGCCTCCATTACCGCCGCGACCGTGATCTTCATCGCGATTGGAACGCTGCATCCCGGGAAAACCGCGCTCGAATATTCAGGTGGAAAAAAATTGTTGCGGGCCTCTTCTACCCCGCAGGCCGCTGTGGTAAATCTCGGGGATGAAATACGGCTTCGAGCCTGGAAGTCTGCCTACTCCAGCCTCGCCAACAAAGCCGAGTTCACCCAGTCGGATTTTGTACACGATTTGACGGGGTATTACCTGAGCCTGCGCACGTACGCGACCCTCGAAACCTTTGAGGTGCGACCGCTGCATGCTTCCAGCGATCAGGCAGAGGTGCGACTCCGGATGCACTGGTCTTCTGTTGTGGGGCCGTTCACCACTGTGCGAGACCTGCATGTCGTCAGGAACGGAGACCGATGGAATGTTGATTGGCCGCTGGTGAAGAAGAAAGTTGTGCCGCCCCAGGTCATTCCGGAGAATTATCTTCGCTGGGACGTGATCTATCGGGGTGCGGGAGATGATTGGGGAGTGCAGGACGTGGAAGCACCGCATGTCCGCATTGTCGATATGCACCCAGTGCAGCGCGCGGAAGGTGTGGTCGTACTCGGCGAGCTGTTGAATGAAGATGTCGTGCCTGCGTACGTTTCGGTCAGGGCCACTCTGTTGTCAAAGAGCGGCTCCACAATCTCGACCGAAGGCAGCTTCGACAAGATCTCTCACATTCTATTGCCCAAACAAGTAACGCCATTCTTCATCAATTTTCCCAACGCAACTTTGTCGGATGTCGGCAGCATCCGTATGGAGCCTTTGTCAAGCTTGGTGAGCGCCTCCGCTGGCCCTGTGATCGCAATTGAAAATGAGCGCTTGAATCCGGCGCCGGGAGCCACCGTTACCGGGCAGCTTGTCAATCAAGGTGGCCGGGTGGTGAATATCGCGCATATTCTGGAGACGCTCTACGATAAGACAGGCCAGGTCGTGTGGGTGGCCGATCAATATACAGATCATGCGCTCCTGCCGCAGACGCCAATTCCATTCACTATCCATATCCCGGAGGATCTCGCCAGGAAGATCAGCAGCGAACGCACCATCACTGAGACTTACAGCGTCAGGGGTGTCAATTGAAGCTCAGGTTCACATGCCTGATCAGTGGCATTCTGTTCACCGTGTTACCGCTGGCCTATGCGCAGGACAGTCGCATGAGTTTGCCAACGCCCGTCGAAGCGGGCAGCGCCTTTTCGATTCAGAGCACAGGAAGCGGCAAGGCGGTTTTGTACATTGTCGGACCCGCCCAGGTCCTCAAGCAAGATGTGCAACTGGGAGAACCTACTTACTTTCCGACTGGCTCCTTGTACAACGCCGGCCGTTACCTGGCGATTCTGGTGGCAGGCGCCTCCACGGAAAACGGATGGTTCGATGTTGTGCCTGCAAGCAAGCCGGCCAACGTGAGTTTTCTGGCAAAGCCGTCGCGGCTCTCAGTCGGCTTGCATAATGGGATCACAGGAACCCTGTACATCTTCGATGTTTACCACAACCTGATCACCAAGCCCACGCCAGTCTCCTTCAAGTTGTCGATCCCGTCAGGTGCTGTGCAGCAGCGCACAGTGACTTCAAACCTAGGCGAGGCTACAACAGAAATGGATTCGGGGACGAAAGAAGGTTTCGCCAAGTTTGAAGCCCAGGTGGATGGTGTTTCCAGCACACGCGTCGTAGAACAGGTTCCTGGCAACCCATGTGGGTTGAAGATGAGCGCCCAGGCTGCTGGAAATCGGATCCATTTACAAACCAGTCCGGTGCGAGACTGCAGTGGAAACGCCGTGCCCGACGGCACTATCGTCACTTTCACCGAGAACTACAACGGCACACAGTCGACGGCAGACGTGCCTCTGAAACAAGGAATCGCGCAAGTGGAGTTGCCCGCCCACCCCGGAGCGACCATTACCGTTGCCAGCGGGGTTGTGCTGGGAAATGAAATTCATTGGCAAAAATGATGACGATAAAAACCATGCTGGTTCTATTCTCGATAGCGGTCATGCCGGGCGCTCTGCTCGCAGCCCAGCCGGTCGTTCACGTGGAGCCGCCGAACTTGCATGGGCCGCGGCAGCTGCAGGAGCAGACCGCAACGGCGGTGGTTCGCGACTATCTGGAATCCTGGCAAAGCCTGGCAGCTGCACTGCTGCAGAATCGGTCTGACCTGCTCGATCAGGACTTTGTGGGGACCGCCAAAGATAAATTGACGGACACCATCCACCAGCAGGCTGCCCTGGGGATTCATACCCGCTATCAGGACCGCGCCCATACCATTCAAATTGTTTTCTATTCACCCGATGGACTTTCCGTTCAATTGGTGGATAATGTCGAATATGATGAAAGAGTCGTCGACCATCAGAAAGTTCTGACGACCCAGCACACTCACACCCGCTATACCGTCGTAATGACCCCCGCCGAAACCCGGTGGAGAGTGCGGATTTTTCAGTCTGTACCGGAATGAGACATTGTTTTTCAAGCTGAGATGATCCCCTCTCCCCTGGGGCTACAAAGTGTGTCATGTACCAATCGCACAGAAAAAATACGTTGATAAAACGAATTGGCGATTGTTGGCATCCTATTTGGCAATGTAAATACCGAATGAATTCCCCATTCTGACGGTAAAGCCAGTTTGGCCGGTTCTCTCAGGAAAATTGGCAAATGTAACAAGCCAGTTCAAAAGTCCGGCTGACGCGAAGTGCGCTGAAACAGCGCCGGATGGGCGAACAGGTATTTTCATTTCAGAGAAGGGTTTGGGGGGCAGCATGGTTTCCGTCGTCATACCGATCTATAACGAAGAAGAATTAATTTGTCAGTTGCATGAAGCTGTGGCAGGCTCGATGTGCCAGGTTGGAGAAGATTGGGAAGTTGTGTACGTCAATGATGGTTCCAAGGACTCGTCTCTGGAACTGCTGCGGGAGCTGCAAAGCGTAGATCCCCACGTAGTCGTGGTCGACCTGTCGCGCAACTGGGGACACATGGGCGCCATTTCAGCCGGCCTCCGGACCGCACGCGGACAAGCAGTCATCCTGATGGATGGAGACATGCAGGATCCCCCCGAAGTTCTACCGCAGCTTGTCGATGCGTGGCGCCGTGGTGCTCAGGTTGTTGTTGCTGTCAGACGGAGCCGTCAGGAGCGGCGCAAGATTCTTGCCGCGCTATTCCCACTTTTTTATCGCATATTGGCTGCGCTCTCCGACTATCCCATCCCTCTCAACGCCGGGATTTTTGGCTTGATGGATCGCCAGGCTGTCGATTCGATCAATGCGTTGAGAGAAGGCAACCGCTACCTGCCCGGCTTGCGCGCCTGGGTAGGTTATAAGAATGCTGTCGTTTACTATGACCGCAACGACCGCCTCGCTGGGGATGGCAAGCTCTCCTTTGTGAGCCGCATCAAGTACGCGATGGATGCCATCACCAGCTTCAGCTACAAGCCGCTGCGGCTGTGTTTCGCGCTTTCCAGTCTTTCCGCGTTTGTCGTTGCCATTCTTGCTGTTGCCGCTGTGCTTGCCAAGAGCCCGGTTGACACAATGGGACTCTCCGTCACCGCCGCAATTTTTACGGTGGGAAGTATGCTGATGCTGTGCCTCGGCGTCCTTGGCGAATATCTTGGACGCGTGTATGACGAGGTGCGAAGCCGTCCGCTATCCATCATTAATAAGGTCTATCAGGCCCCTGCAATGATCGGCGCTCAGGGACGCGTCGAGTATCAGAATGGCGATGCCTCGATCGACGACTCTGAGACGGAGCCGGTCATCGCATTCAAAATGCGAGCGGGATAATAGCCCCGGAAAGTCGAGACGTGCAGCGTTGGTCGAATTTGAACCAGCAGGTGGTGGGTCGACGATTCTGAAGAGAAACAGAGCCAAAGAAAAAATGGTCGCCTGTATTATGTGGGCGACCATTTCATTTGATAGTCGAATATATCGATGTTCCGAGGGTTTCGCGCTATCCGTTAGTGCTTCTCAAGCGTACTCGGCGTTTTGGCCGCCTGATTCGTGTCGGCCGGTGCCTGCGATCCCGTTCCGCACGTTGGGATGCCAGGCTCAAGCGCCGTACCTTCTTCGTAATCATTCCAGGTTTCCAGCATCAGGAAGGGAATTGGTTGACCGGCAGGAAAGTACTTTCGCCAGAGGTTGAAGGTGTCCTGGTACGTCTGTCCGCAGCGCGCAGACATGTGCCGATTCAGGCTCCATGAGGCTTTGCTGTCGTTGAACTGGGACCACGCGCCCCCGACAATAATCTTGTCAGCATACGTTGACCCCATAGTTTCATAAAAATTCTTGAGGTACTCCTGCCCCCAATGGCTGCCGTCCGCTGTCCACCCCTGCGGCCCCGGATTGATCCAGGCATAGAATCCGTCAAATGCGTCCGCATCCTTGCCGGGCGGATTGAGCCCAATCAGCAGCGGTGCGGGCTTCCATTTATTGATGACCGCTCTCACCTGGTTCCAATTGGTGTGCCTTGCCTTGGGCCAGATAAAAATGACCGGACGGCCTTCGTATGTCAGGTAGGCCTTGTGCCCTGGAGATTTGGGAGAAAGATAGGTGTCGTGGAACATCGTGAAGTCGGCGATGGCTTCGTCGGTCGCGCCATCCTCCTGGTCGCTCTCGTCATACATCATTGCCACGTGGAAGTGTTCCTTCCCGGCGATTTTCTGCATCAACGAATAACTTTGATCGATAAAGGGCTCCCGGTCTCCATACCAATCCACCACAAACGCCGAAATCCCTCTAGCCTTCGCCTGCTGGATCTGGCGGCGAATCACTGCCGGATCGTGCGACGAATAGCCGGGGTTGATGTGCTTGGAGAATCCGAACCAGGCTTCGTACAGGGCCAAAACTTCGGGCGACGTGCCGGTGGCCTTGTATTTCAGTTGCACCGGCTGTGGAGTCCCACGCCTGGAGCATCCGCCGGCAAGAAAAAGAAACAAGAAGAATGCAATGCCTACACGACCCACCATAATGAATACCTATTAGAAGCAAATCGGGATACCAGGGTTGTCGCGATTTCGAGAGATTGCGTCTGGTCCCGAGCAGCCACTGGGCTCTTTTGCGCATCGAAATCAGTTATTGCGGAATTGAAGCGTGCGTCGAGTTCTCCCGGCCACCCCCGGGCCTTATGCAGGGAGAGCCCAACGAATTTTGCCTGGTTATCATTGGAGCCTCAACAAGTTGAACACTGCGATACATAAACCGAAAACACTGCGATCCCGTGTTCTTTCAGGGAGCTTCGTTCTGCTCTCCGGATCGGGCCTGGCAACGGCTACCAACTTCATCTACAACATCGCTGTAGCCAGGTTTCTTGGCCCCAACGGCTTCGGCAATGCAACTGCCGTATATACCCTGCTCACCCTGGTGTCGGCGGTGACGCTCTCATTCCAGATCATCTCGGCCAAGATTGTTGCGCAACAGCGGACCCCGGAGGCTAAGTCTGCCGGGTATCGCAGCTTCCATGTCGCATCCTGGGCGTGCGGGATTGCCATCGCGTCGATCTTTCTGCTGTTTCACGGACGGATCGCCAGCTACCTCAATCTGAATGACCCATTCCTTATTGTTCTTCTGGCGGTTGGCGTTGCGTTTTATATTCCGCTCGGCAGTCGCCGCGGCTACGTTCAGGGCGCATTCGGTTTTCGTCGACTCGCCGGTAATCTAGTCTTCGAAGGCGTGATGCGGCTGGGAGGATCGGTCCTTTTGATTCTCCTTGGTTTTGGGGTTCGTGGCGTGATCGCAGCCAATTCGGCGGCTGTTGTCGCGGCCTATCTCGCAATTACGCCCAAGCTCGCGGCTCGAATTCCGACATCGATTCGCCGCTCCTATGCGCTTCGTGAAATGTTGCAGGCGATCGTATTTTTCTCCGGCCAGATGCTCATCAATAACTGCGACATTGTTCTGGTGAAGCATTTCTTTCTCCTCAGAGAAGCTGGCCTCTATGCCGCGGTGGCAATGGTAGGCCGAGTAGTTTTTTCTTTCTCTCAGGCTGTCGTCAACAGCATGTTTCCGCTGGTGGCGGGTACAAATAACGAGGAGAGGAAAGATCTTACCGTCATCGCATCGGCGCTGCTCATGGTGTTGTCGATCGGGTCGGCTCTTGCTCTGGGCCTTCGCCTGGCGCCCGAGTGGATCTGGAGGTACTTTTTCGGATCCAAGTTTGAAATTGTCGGGCCACACGGCCTTTCCTATCTGCTTGCTCTCTACGCCATCACTTCTGTCGTGTATTCGCTCAGCGCTGTGATCATCACTTACGAGATGTCGTACAAGATTGCCAACACAAGCTGGGTTCAGTTGCTGTTCAGCGGCGTCGTGATCGCGGGGATCTGTCTTTTCCATTCTTCCTTGCGGCAGGTCATCTTGGTGCAGTTGGTGCTGATGACCGTTCTGCTGGGCCTGGTGGCTTTGCCATTCCTTATAAATGCGTTGAGCGATCCCTACAGAAAGCAAAAACACGGGGTCTTCCAACCCGTCAGACTGATTCGGCGCGCCTCGGAAGACGAAGTGATTGCCGACTTTCTGAAAAGCGACTTTCCCAATCCCGTCTTCCGCGATTACCACGAGACGCTGCGTGACATTGTCATGAATCCTGATCTGGACAACGCGAGAGAAAATGCCAAGCGGCGTGCCCTGTTCTTCCTTCGGCATCGAGCTTTGTGGAGTGAACTGCCTGCCGGAACTGAATGGTATGAGCTGGAATTGAAGGTCTCGAATCTCAGCCAGATTCGGGTGTTTCCCCGGGCGCAATGGCGAAAAATCGCCCAGGGTCACTTTTCAATCACGGAGGTTGCGGAGAGAATGAGCCAACGTGAAAGCGTGATCGACGATCAATTTTTAGTCAAGCTTGCCGAGATCGGCGAGCGGCTCGGCAAAGAAGATCACGGCATCGGTCCAATCATCCTGATCGGGGTTAGCGAGACTGAACCGTTCACCATCTTGGATGGAAACCATCGACTGGTTTCAGCCATATTGGCTTCACCGAACAGGGTGGACAAGCTTCGTTTCCTGTGTGGACTGTCGCCGCGCATGACGGAGTGCTGTTGGTACAACACGAATTTCGGCACACTCTTTCGGTATGGGATAAACGTTCTGAAAAACACTCTGCGCAGCCCCAAAGCCGAGCTTGTCCGCCTTTTGGAAAGCTCGGGATGAAACCCAATCTCGGTGCAGGTGGGTAAAAGGACAAACCGTCCTGGATCCGTGGATGAAAAGTTCAATTTGGAGAGGTGAGAACTATGACAATTTGCAAGCGTCCTGTAGCGGTGATGCAGTTGCAGGAAATTGGAAGCGCAAAGCAAAGGCAGGCTTTTCTGCGTGATATGCAACGCTGTATTGATGCCGAACGCCCATGCGTCGTTCTCGATTGTTCTAACCTCGGCCAGTTGGACAAGTCCGGGGTCTATCTGCTGTTATCCTGCCTGGAGGAAGCCATGAAGAGAAATGGCGACTTGAAGCTGGCCGGTTTGCACTCTTCGGCAGAGACGGCGCTGGCAACCTACGGTGCATATCGTCTATTCGATATTCACGACACAACGGCAAGCGCGGTGAGCAGTTTTCACAGGCTCCCGGCGGGTCCGTCTCCTCAGACGGCCACATTGATGGAGAGTCGCACACATCCGGAAAGCGCGGCTTGAACAGCGGACCGCGGTTTCATTCCGCATAGGGATTCGGGGGGGTTCGTAGGAGATTGCATGAGAATTTTAGCTGGTTGGCAACAGAGACAAATCGCAGGCTGCCTGGTGTTCGTTTTGGCGGCGCCGTTCGCGGAAGCTGTCACCACGATGCCGCAACCGGTGCCATCCGGCCAGCAAACGGCAAGTAAGCCCGCCACGCAAACTCAGAGTTCCGATCATGTCACGAGTAACGCGGATACAGGTACATCGCGGCCAGTAGCAACTCCGAGCAGTTCCGCAGCAGCCAGTTCCAACAACGCCAATCAAGAACTATCATCGTCCACGTTGCCCTTGGCTCCGCAGCAACAGCAAAATGGCACGTCGAATCCGGTGGGCACGGCCGCCGCACCCTATGAAAAAGCAACCGGAGTCACAGCCTCCCGGCCCGCGGGCGCGGTAGTTGCACCGGCAAAACAAAAAAGATCAAGGTCCTTCCTTATCCGGGTCGGGTTAATCGTGGGCGCTTGCGTCGCCGTCGGAACCGTCGTGGGCTTGTCGGCTGCAAGCCCCAGCCGGCCATAAAAAATCGCAGTTTGCAGCCTCACTTCGAGCAATTTGTAGGAGCGTAACGATGCAAGTGAAGCAAGACAGCAGGCGCTGTAAATTTGTAAGTTTTTCTGGCATCGACGGTGCCGGAAAGAGTACTCAGATCGCGAACCTTCGCGCCCGTCTGCAAGGTGCGGGTATGCGGGTTGTGTTGGTTACGTTCTGGGATGATGTTGCCAGGCTGAAACGAATTCGCGAAGGAGCGGGGCATACCCTCTTTAAAGGGGAAAAAGGTGTTGGAAGTCCTGAGAAACCGGTCAACCGCCGCGACAAAAATGTTCGTTCCTGGCCGATGAGTCTGGTTCGTCTGGGGCTATATTTCGTGGATGCTCTGTCGCTTCGCGCCACGGTCGCGAAAGCGCTGCGCTCGGGCGCGGATTTCGTGATTTGCGATCGATATATCTATGATGAACTGGCCAATTTGAACCTAGGAAATCCAGCAGCACGTGCCTACGTTCGCATGATCATGAAATTTGTGCCCCGTCCGGATGTCAGCTATTTTCTCGATGCTGATCCTATTGCAGCTCGCGCCAGAAAGCCCGAGTATCCGCTGGAGTTTCTGCATATCAGCCGCGCTTCCTATTTCACTCTGATTCAGCTGATCGGTGGAATCACTGTGATCCCGCCCATGTCGATCCAGGATGCGGAGGGGGAAGTGATGCGCCATGCGCTCACTCTCCTGTCTTCCGAAGAACTGCAGGATCAGCCTGCGGAACATCTCGTCAGCGAACAATAAGCTGACCGTGCCGACGCTCAGCGCAAATACTCCCAGTCGAAATTGTCGACTCCAAATGTTGGCGCAGCAAAAACAGTCGAGTCCAACCACATCGGTTGGAACTCGACTGTTTTGTTTTGAATGGGCTGTGAGCTGAAGGATTTGCCTTTGCCTACCAGCGATAGAGAGTCAGGTTATCGAGGTAGACGGTGGTTGTTCCGCTTGAGCTATTCCCGTCAATCTGGAAGTTAATCGATAAACTCGAACCCCATCCCAGATCGCGGGCCGCGAAAACAGTCCTGGTCAAAGTCGACCGTACCCCGTCCAGCCACACATATTTATAAGTGATCCAGCCAGTGTCATTGCGCGAATACTCGAGCTGTACGTGATGCCATCTCCCCGTACCCCACTTGTGAAGATTGCAGGCTGCCCCGGAGTGCACCCAGTGACCTTTGGGATATTTCGCTGATCCTAAATTCTCCGTGTAATCCCACGTGCCGGACGGACTGTCGCATTGGACCCCGAAGATCACAGTTTGACCATTCGTCATCGTTTGATTCAGGTCCATTTCCAGATTGTCAATGAGACTGGAGGAGCTAGTGAGGTAGACCCACCCACTCCACAGAAAGTTGGTAGCTGTCCGATTGTCTCCGAAGACGACCGTATAACGTTCACCTCCATAGTGTTTGTAGCTGGTCACAAATTTGCGGGACACTCCGCTATAGGCTGGCGATCCGACCAGGTAGGTTGTTCCGCTGGCACTGCCGCTGGTGCCGCCGTCTTTGGTTGCTTTCCAGTTGCTCATTGTCTGCAGGCTGCTGACACTCACCGCGGTACTTGGAACAACGGAGGTATTTGTTGCGACATTGTCCGTAGAACTGGAGACGTGGATATTGACATCGGTTACACAGACTGAACCCGAGCCGTTCCACACCTTCACATGTACGGTATGCGCACCGATTGAGGCCGAAACCTTGGTGTCAATGTAGGATTCTCCTCGAAACAGGGTGGTTCCGCCACTGTCCAGGGAATAGCCAATAGTCGTCACCGATTTGTAGTAACAGGTGGCCGAAGAAGCAACCAGCGTAAAGGGTGAGCTGACATATTCGCCGTTGGTAGGGCTGGTGATGGCGACGCCGAATACGGGTGCGGTGGAAACGAGAACAAGCAATAGGGAATAGAAAAGTACCTTCATGAATCTGCCTCGGCACGTCCATTCGATCGCGTGCAAGTTGAGGGTTCGCGTGGGGCTCCTCCAGTCGTACAACGTTCGTGCGGGGAAGTCGAATAAGTGAGTGTTGTTCTGCGTCGGCTCTTCTCGACGAGATGCCGTGGTCTAACGAGAACGCAACAGCAAGTGCGGTGGCGAAGCCCGTATCTCGCCTTACTGCAGGTCACGCCCGATTCTGTAAGCCGCTTGATAGTGGGCGCTCCTCGCATGTCTCACCATCGATAGATAGTCAGATCGTCCAGATATGCGGTGATCGTTGAAGTGGAGAGGGAATCGACCTGGAACTGCGTCATCAACACGGGACCCCAGCCGGACGCACGAGCCCCAAACACAGTGATGTTCAGCGTGTGCTTGACTCCATCCAGGTAAATGGTCTTATACGTGATGTGTCCGGTGGAGGTGCGAGAAAGGCTCACCTGTACATGATGCCAGGCATACCGCGTCCAATTTCGCGGGTTGCAACCGGCGCCAGAATGAGCCCAGTGTCCTTTGGGGCTTGTAGCCGTCCCTAAATTCTCGGTGTAGTCCCAAGTGCCGGTGTAGCCGTCACACTGTATCCCCATAAAAACGGTGTCGCCATTGGGTATTGTTTGATTCAGATCGAATTCCAGGTTGGCGATCTTACTCGCGGAACCATTGAGATACACCCAGCCGTCATAGAAAAAGTTGGTGGCGGTACTGTTGTCGCTAAAGGAAACAGCATAACGCTGCCCCGCCGCGCCATAAAACTTGGTGATAAATTCACGTGAAGACCCGCTATGTACGGGCGAACCAACCAGGTACATGCTCCCGCTTGAACTGCCATTGGTTCCACTGTCGTGGGCCGTTTTCCAGCCACCCAGCTTTTGCAAGCTGCTGACGCTGACCGCGGTTGACGGAACCACGGAGGTGTCGGCAACGGGACTGTCGGTGACACTTGTAACGTCGATGGAGACGTCTGTCACACATACCGCGCCACTTGCGCCCCAGGCTTTCACATGCACGGTATGCGTGCCGAGTGCTGCGCTGACCTGCTCATCGAACGAGGTGTTATGGATCAGGGTGGTATCCCCGTTATCGATCGAATAGCCCATGGTCCCAACGGTTTGCGAGGAGCAATTTGTTGAAGTCGCAGAGAGAGTAAAAGGGGATGAAACGTGTTCGCCGCTGGAAGGGCTGCTGATGCTTACTCCTGCGAATGCAGATGCGGTAGAGATGAAGACGATTATGAGGGAATAAGTGATAGATTTCATGAACCTGCCTCGGCACGATGACTAACACGTGTCTGTTATGGTCTGCGTGGGCTCCTGCCGCTGGCACAAAGTCAGGGATGGGAGTCAGTTGCATTTGCTAACGTGACTGGGCTGGCCTGGAGCGACAAGACGGGATGCGCCTGACGGTTACCGACAACCTCTTCTTTCGCGCCCTTGCGAAACAAAAGACGCGCACGACAACTTGACCCGAACTGCGTGTGACTCAAGCGCGACTCGGTTGTGGAGGTTAAGCTTCTGATTTTCCACAACAACATACGCGACCACCCAATGTCGCCGCTCGAGAATCGAATTCGGGGGATCCGAGGCAGAAGAATGCAAGGAATTTCTAGGTGAATAATACACAATTATCTGCCGCAAAAAAGCGGTTTGGCGAGATTTCTGAAAAAAATGTGGAAAGTGGGGCATCCTTTTCTTGGTCTGTGTAAATTGTGCACAAATCGGAAAAAAATACGCCTACTGACTGGATGAAATTACATGGTGGTTGAGCCCCTACGCCCCTCGGAGAGGCCGTAGATCGGTCACCTCGCACGGGAGACCGAGTGTCAGGCACACGACGCAGCGTCGCGGTCCCTCTGAAGCGTCGCGGAGGAAATACGGAACGGGCAAACGCAGTGTGACAGCGTTCCTGCCGAATCACCTACCAGTACGTGAGACTGAAGTTGTCAAGATACGTGGTATTTGTATCCGGTGTTGAATCGCCGTCCATTTGATAGTTGACGGTTACTCCCCACCAGCTAGAGGGACTTGTGCCTGGTGGATAAGTAATATTAAGCGCGTAGTTTGTTCCGTCTAAGTCGATCGATTGGTAGACCAATGTATTATCTGATTTCCTTTGCACATGAATTGTGAGATGGTTCCATCCGTTCACCATCTTGCAAGGAATTCCTGCGGAGATCCACTTCGCGTTTACATTGTCATAGATGTCCCACGACTTATCGCCGCGATGGCTACATTGGGTTCCAAAGATCATCTTCGTGCCGTTCATGTACATACTGATGTCGAACTCTAGGGTTTGCGTGATCGACACATCTGTCACATAAAAATCCGTATCGTACGTGAAGTTATGAATCGTCGGCAGCAGTGTGTGGTTAGAATCCTTCAACGTGGGCGACGAAGTGCCGATAAGGTCAGCGGAAAACAACGCATCTCCGTATGGCTTCGTACCATCGATCAGGAACTGTGTAGCGTTGTTGCTCAGCGAGGGCAAGGTAATACCAAACTTCATCGCCCAAGCATATCCGTTGCATGGCGACGGACTGCAGTCGACATAATATGGGCCGCCCTGTCCCCACGATTTCCAGTTCTGCGCCATCGCCTGAATGTCCGAGATGACAGTCCCTGGGGTATCCCCACTGCTCGTAGTTGCCGTGACCCCCGTCCCGGTGCTGCCAGTGCCACCCGTCCCTGAAGTTCCTGTTCCTGTCGTCCCGGTGGATCCAGTGCCGCCGGTGCCGGAACTTGTAGTCGTCGTAGTCCCGGTAGAACCAGTCGCACCCGTCCCTGTAGTTCCTGTCCCCGCTGTTTCGGGAGTTCCGGAACCATTGGCTGTAGATGCAGGAGGAGTAAGGTGAGTACTAAGACTCCCTCCACCGCAACCCCCGAGGTAGATGGGAACTAGAAGTGCAACCAGTATCAGCGCCAGGTTCGTGATATCTATTCGAGCTGAATGCCGTGCTTGTAGATGGGGAAATCGGAAGTGTGAAACGTTGCGGCTTCTCGCAGTTGCACCGGATTCTATATTCTTGCTTCCGGATGCTGGTCGCTCAATACCGCAATTTAAAGTTGTTCCAAGTCTTCGCTGGAATTTGCGCCTGCCAAATTGACACAAGAGCACCTTGAAGTTGTCCATGAGGACTCTCCTTGAGTGGGTGCACGAACAGTCCTTCGCGCACAGACATCAGTGGACGAGGATGATCGAGACTTTCCTGAAAATTAGTGGTGACTGATGGTAGCGCAGATACGGACCATAGGTACTCAAATCAATAGTTACGATGGTGCACTATAGTAACTATCTTGGTGCCCCAAGAAAGGCGATCTACCGGTCGAGCAGGGTTTGATTCGTGCTGTGTCCGCTTGTGATCGATTAACATAAGTGATTGAAAAAACGATTAGTTAGTGGCGTTAACTTTCAAAAGCGATGACCTAGTTCCTGAGTCGGGGTGAGAATCAACGCGTTCACGGGCGACAAAACAGATCGCCGAATGGCATCCCTCACCTCTCTTGGCAAGAGGTTACTCTGACGGCATTCTATTTTTGGGTTCGAACGCAGACTTTTCCGGCCCACGGTCAGTAGACTGGTGGGGGCGAAATTTGGTGGAGACGGGCGTCACGCACCACTGATTCGCGGCTTCCTCACTCCATTGGTAAGCCTGAATTTCCCGACTAACTTGCGCCGCTCGCGGTACGTCGCGCCATCTTCATGGGAAGGATTTCCGACGGCCACATCTCGTCGCAAGATCGTCAATCGTGAGCTAGATAGACTTTGCTGAATGTTGGAGAAAGCGGGGGCCCATTGCGGCCTCACGGCCCAATGCGATACTGTGCATGGGTTCGCCGGCTGCACCATGGTAGTTGCGAATGCCGGCAGGCATCGGGTTTCGACGATGCTGAAGAATCGGAACTGCTCGATCATGCACTGCAACCACTGGAGAGGATCATCGAGTTGTTCTCAACTGACAAACTAAGTCCAATGCCGCTGGATGCAACCTGGCTCTCTCGCGCCCTGCTGCTGTCAGAAGAGGCTGGTTGGAACCAGACGGCGGATGACTGGAAGATTTTCTTCACGCATGGGACCGTGCTTGGTATCGCGCTCGGCGATCACCTCGTGGCAACTTCTGCAGTGGTCCCGTATGGAGGAGGATTTGGTTGGCTTTCCATGGTTTTGGTTACCGCTGAGTGGCGTCGACGCGGACTTGCCACTCGCGTGGTCGCCGCTTGCGTGTCGTTGCTTCGGGATTATGGAAAGGCCACGCTACTGGATGCCGCGCCGGATGCAACGGAGATCTACGCAAAACTTGGATTCGTGCCTCTGTGCCGGATGGCGCGATGGGAAGGTCATGGCGGCGGCATTGCGAAGGCTTCGGAGTCTGTCAATCTGGCGCACGACTTTACTGCCTTCGGCGCCGACCGAAGATTCCTGCTCGATGATTTTCTCGCGCGGCCCCACAGCCTTGCATTCCAATCGCCCAATGGGTTTGCCTTGCTACGTCAAGGTACTGTTGCGTCTCACGTCGGCCCTATCATTGCCGATTGCGCAGAAGGTTCCGCGCTCGCGACCGCCGCAATCCGCGGGGCATCCGGCCGCGTCTTTGTGGATGTCCTCGACGCGGGAAGCTGTCTCGTCCCGACGCTCACCTCGCTTGGCTTTCGGCCTCAGCGTCGATTCACCCGCATGGCGCTTGGCCTTTCCGAGCTACCCGGAGATCCTTCTCGCTTGCTCGCCGCCGCCGGGCCAGAGTTCGGATAAGCGAGTGCCGAGCGATGACTCCGTTGGCAACCGCGCATAGGCGTCTTCACATCCAGGCGTCCGGCTTTGCCGCCATCGCTTCTTCCAGCGTGATGCGACGCTTTTGCTTATAGGAAAGGTTTGCCATGTGGCACGCGACAGCCGAGAGGTAGCCAATCTCGACCGTGCCATTGGGCTGCTTGCGATCGCGAATGCATGCCATCCAATTCGCCATATGGTTTACGCCAGGATTTTCCCCCTGCAGTGGCACGCCACTTGGATTGTTAATCTTCTCGGGAAAATAGTTGATCGGTCCCGGAGCATTCTCTTCATCCCAGTTCGGATTCGCCCTCTTAAGATCGCCCGTCTCCATGGTGTTGGAACCACTAACATGCGCGATTGTCCCATTGCTGCCGAGAAAATGCTCACCCAAGCCGTACCTTTCGTTGCTGAAGGTAGATTGCCATGCCACCAGCAAATCATTCGGGTACTCAAAGCTGACGCTGATCGTATCCGGCACCTGCCGCCCATCTTTCTCAGAGAATACGCCGCCCATCATGGTTGCAGCCTTCGGCAATTCCAGATTCATGGCGGTGATGATCCATCCAATCTGGTGCACCATATTTTCTGTGATGTTGCCGCCGGAAAATTCCCAGTAGAGACGCCAGTTGATGAATTTGTAGCCGTCAAACGGAACTTTCGGCCGCCCGGAAAGAAACAGGTCCCAATTGACGTGCGCCGGGTTGCAATCGCTCGGCACCGGTCGCACCCACTGTCCATGGCCTCGTCGCGTGTTGCGGCTCATCCAGGATTCAACCATGGTGATTTTTCCCGGCAAACCTTCCTGAATCCACTGCTTCGCATCGGCCAATTCGCCGGAGCTCTCATCCTGCATCCCGATCTGCACAATTTGCTTGGAAGCTTTCGCGGCAGTGCGACACGCGGATGCCTCAGGAATATCCCACGCCATGGTCTTCTCGGAATACAGATCCTTTCCGGAAGCCAGCGTCGCTAGAAAATATTTCGCGTGCAGATGCTGCGGCGTCGCTTGAATCACAGCGTCAATGTCATTCCGGTCCAGCAAGCGCATCGGATCATCATAGGCGGCGACATTCGGAACAAAACTTTTTACCTGGTCGCGACGCCGGGAGTACACATCGGCTACCGCCACGCATTCCACGTTTGGTTGTCGCAAGGCACTCTTCAGATCTTCTTGCCCGCGATCTCCCGCGCCGATAATTCCAATGCGGATACGATCATTCGCGCCAATCACCCGGCTCGAGGCGAACAGTGGCTTGCCGGCAAAAGTTCCCAGAGCGGCCACCCCCATGCCTACCTGCCCCATAAAG
Organism: Acidobacteriota bacterium; assembly: GCA_021793595.1. The sequence goes on along the minus strand of JAJYSL010000037.1, from coordinate 5,915 downwards.
TCGCGTCGATCGATTTTCTTCTGCTCTTCTTCCATTGGGACTTTCTCCATTGCAAAATGTATTCGCCCACCGCACTCGTCCAAGCTTCTTAGCTCCGGATTATAATTTCTTTCGCACCAGCGCTCGTCCGCAATAATATTTCTGCCGACGCAATTCTGCACGAAGCAGGAAGAACAACCTCGATCAAACTCTACGGAGGCGCAATGCACCACTCGATACCGCGTCGAAACTTCTTGAAAACTGCAGGGCTCAGCGCACTTGCCGGCGCTGGGGCGCAATGGCTTGGGTCAACCGCGGACGCGCAGTCATCTTCCGCGGCAGACACTGATGCATCGAAAATGCCGCGATTGTTTGCCGGTTGCTGCGCCTACTCCTATGATCACGCCTTGAGAAGCGGAACAATGACGACGGAAGACTTCATCCGCAAAGCTGTCGAGCTGCGCGTCGATGGAGTCGATATGACCGCCTACTACCTTAAATCAACAGACCCGGAATATCTCGATAGTCTGCGCCATCTGGCATACAAAAATGCGATGCCCTTTTCCGGATCCGCGTGCGGCGTCAGCATGGTTCAGGCCGATCCGGCCAAGCGCGAGGACAGTTTGACGGAGATCAAGAAATGGGTGGATGTCACCGATCGCCTCGGGGCCTCTCATCTGCGTGTATTCGCCGGTGAGTTGCCAAAGGGAGCCACGCTGCAGCAGGGCGTCGACTGGACTGTCGAAACCATGAAGGCGGCGACCGACTACTCCGGCAAAAAGGGCATCATGTTGGGACTGGAGGATCACAACGGCGTAACTCAGCGCGCCGATGTGTGTCTTGAAATTATGCACCGGGTGAATTCGCCGTATGCCGGCATCAATCTCGATGTGACCAACTTCATCCCTACTGCCTCGCAGGATGTCTATGCGCAAATCGCCGCGTGCATTCCGTATGCGACCAACACACACATTCGCGATCGTTTTGAGTACGACAAAAGCCCGGTGGATTTGGACCGTGTCTGGAGACTATTTGCGCAGGCCGGTTTCAAGGGCTACATGTCCGCAGAATATGAAGGGCCCGACTCCGATTCCGGCGTGCCAAAGTTGGTGGCGCAGATACGGACTCTTTGCCGGAAATACTCGACCGTCTAGGCAGCAGCACTTCTGGACACGCATGACTTGCGAACGAAATCGCCGCTGAAGTTCTGGAAGATTCGACAGTTGCAATTCTTTCGCTCATGCTGGTGAAAGACAAAAACTTGTAAGTAAAGGAGACAGATGGTCACTCGACGGGAATTTCTCGACACTGTTGCGATCGGCGCCGCTGGCTTGGCTGTTGGATCAACGGCAAAAAGCTACGCGCGCATCCTGGGCGCCAATGATCGGCTGAACTTTGCCGTGATCGGTTTGCATAGCCGAGCTTATGCGCATCTTTCAGCGCTCAAGGCCAACAGCAATGCCGTCCGCATTACGCATGTCTGCGACGTCGACAGTAACACTCTGAAGAAATTTGCCGACAGCGTGCAGCAGGAGATGGGATATCCGGCCGCGCCCGTCAAGGACTTCCGCGAAATTCTCTCGCATAAGGACGTCGATGCCATTACGATTGCTGCGCCCGACCACTGGCATACTCCCATGGCCATCGCCGGCCTGCAGGCGGGTAAGAATGTCTACGTGGAAAAGCCATGCAGCCACAATCCCGCGGAGGGCGCGTTGCTGGTCGAGGCTCAGCGCAAATACGGCAAGCTGGTCCAGATGGGCACGCAGCAGCGGTCGTCGGATTACACCATTGAAGTTGTCGACAGGATTCACAACGGCCTGATCGGCCGACCGTATTACGCCAAGGCGTGGTACAGCAACACCAGAAAATCCATTGGCATTGGAAAAGTGGTGCCCGTGCCCCCGCAATTGGATTGGGATTTGTGGCAGGGCCCGGCACCGCGTCGCCCCTATAAAGATAATGTGCAGCCATACAACTGGCACTGGTTCAAAATCTACGGCACCGGTGAAACGCTCAATAATGGCACGCATGAAGTCGATGTCTGCCGCTGGGCGCTCGGTGTCGATTATCCGCAGCGCGTTACGTCCGCAGGCGGCAGATATCAGTTCAAAGATGACTGGCAATTTTATGACACGTTGCTCACCAGCTTCGAATATCCCGACAAGATGATTGACTGGGAAGGGAAGAGCTGCCAGGGGATGAAGTTCTACCATCGGGATCGAGGGTCCACCATCATGGGTACCCATGGAACCGTGCTGATCGATCGCGGCGGCTATGAGATTTACGACCTCGACGGGAATAAGACCAGCGAATTCAAGGTCGGCAAGGCAGCTTCGTCATCCGATCTCGTCGGTCGCGATTCCATGACCGATGCGCATTTTGCCAACTTCATCGCCGGAATTCGAACCGGCGCAAAGCTCCATGCTCCCGTTTCCATCGGAAATGTTGCCGTCACCATGTTGCAACTTTCCAATATCGCCTGGGAAGTGCAGCGGGAACTGTATCTCGACACGACGGACGGAAAAATCCTGAACGATCCGCAGGCCATGAAGATGTGGGGAAGAGAGTACGAAAAGGGCTGGGCGCCGCGCATCTAGCCGGTTTAGTTCCAACGCCAGCACAAGCAAATGAGGGGCAGGTTGAATCCTGTCCTCATTTGCTTGATAGCTTCATTTCACATGATCTGCTTGCAATCGCGCCAATTCTCAGGCGTGAAGTTTGCGCATATACTCCGCGTCGATTTTCAGTTCCTGCATGACGGGCATGTTGTACTCTTCCTGTTCGACAAAGCAGTGCTTGATGTGTCCTGTCTGGGCGGCCGCTGTGAAGATTGGCCAATAGTCAATCGTACCTTGCCCCAACGCGGTTGCGGTCGGTGGATGTTGGATGCTTTCCGGCGCTTTGAAGGGCTTAAAGTCCTTCACATGCAGCATGGAAATCCGGTTTCCATAGCGATGCAGCAATTCGATCGGATTGCCTCCGCCGACCTTGACCCAACCGAGGTCCATTTCCATCGTCACGTACGCGGGATCCGTCAGCCGCATCAGTTCGTCGTACGGCAACACGCCGTTTTCTCTTTGGAACTCCATGGTGTGGTTGTGATACCCGAACTTCAGACCCGTTGCGCTGATCTGTTTGCCAAACTTGTTGAACTCGCCTGCATTCCAACGCCACTCATCCAGCGTGAATGTGGGGCCATGACCGCCGCCGTGGTGCCCTGGATAGGAACAAATAATGTATTGGCTGCCAATCACCTTCATGAATTCAACAATTTCATTGATGTGACCGTTCAGAGCGTCGTAAGAATAGTGTGCGCTGACGCAGCGAAGGCCCGCTTGCTGCATGGCCTGCTTCACCTGGCTTGCGCTGTGATTGTAGAACCCAGCCGCTTCCACCTCGCGATAGCCAAGAGCGGCAATCTGCTTCAGTGTGCCTTCATAGTCTATGGGGAGTTGATCGCGAACCGAGTACAGCTGAATTCCCAGCGGCAGGTTCAGGTATTTCACCTTGTCCTCGGCATTCAATGTAGAGTTACGCAGCAAGGTTGAACCGTAAAGCAGCGCGGCAGTGCCGGTTTTCAAAAAGTCTCTTCTTGATTTCATGGTCATCCGCCTTTTCTTTCCTGTGGGTAAAATCGCGGACCAATTCCGCATGTAGTCACTGCTTTTGCAGCGTACGAATATAGGAAACCAGGCTGTCAATCTGGGGCGGCGTCAGCCGAGACCCGAAGGCAGGCATGCTTTTCTTGCCTTTGCTAATCACGTTCGCCAATTCTGCATTGCTCATCTTCACGATTTCCGGACTGTGAAGATTAGCCACCTTCAGGGCCTGACCGGTGGGCGTTGCGCCCTTTCCATCGGCACCGTGGCACATTAGACAGTTGGACTGGAACAGCGTTTTTCCATTGTTTTGCGCAGGGGCTGCGGCAGATAACAGACAAATTATTGCAGCCGCAGAAAGCAATCTAGGTATGGGTTTCACGGCATCTCCTTTGGGATTAGGTTCTGAGTCGTTGCATGGGTGCAGGCTCACTTTTTCCTGCATGCATCACTGCTCCAGCATATGACAAGTACTGCAGTCGATGCTCGCTTGCTTGGCGCGATGGCAGTTGACGCAGGTGGCCATGGAAATGTCGGATTCCTTGTAGAGCCGAGCTCGCTGGGCGACTTCCCCATGGCACTCCTCGCAAGTGGCGCCATGCTGCAAATGAACTTTATGGCTGAAGCTCACGAAAGAAGGCAACTCGTAAATCCGCACCCACGGTAAGGTGCGATCCGTTTTGGCGTACTCTGCCAGTTTCTGCACGCCCGGATTGTCGGTGGCGATGGTCTGGTGACATTGCATGCAGAATGAGGCACGAGGGATCATCAGGGTTTCGCCGGAGCGCGAGAGCGTGTGGCAGTATTGGCAGGGCATCTTCAGCTTGCCCGCATGCTCTTTATGACTGAAGGGAACTGGCTGCACCGGCCCGCGCCGTGGTTCGGACTTCGATGTCGATGTGTTCCCTTGCGTCATCGTGTTGCTGGAACTGGCGGTATTGTTTTGCGGCGGAGAATTTGCCGTCGTCACGGTAGAATTCCCCGCGAACGCCGCCACACTGGGCGTGCTGAGGTGTGACGGAACCCAGAAGCCGAACAACACCAGCAACGAAACCAGCCTCCAGGATTTCATCATCCAATGTTCCTTTGTCGCATCTGCTCGGCCATGTACTCGGCTGCGCGCATGGAAAGCGCCAGAATTGTCATCGTCGGATTTTGCCATCCAGTGCCGACAAAGCTGCTGCCATCCACGACGAACAGATTCTTGATGTCGTGGCTCTGGTTCCACTTGTTCAGTACGCTGGTCTTGGGATCGTCGCCCATGCGGCACGTGCCCAGCTCGTGAATGCTGTAGCCCGGAGGATTGGGCTCATAATTCTTTGAGAGCACTTCAAAGCCTGCCGCTTCCGCCATCGCAACTCCAGTATCGATAGCATCGCGCGCCATATTGAACTCATTGTCGGTATATCGCGTATCGATGTGCAGCACCGGGATGCCCCACGCATCCACTACGTTCTTGTCGATGCTGACCTGGTGTTCGTAATGGGACAGAACCTGGCCCATCATGCTCATCGCAATGCCGCTGCCGTAGTAGCTGTCCAGTTTCTTTTGCAGTTCGGCGCCGTAGGCTGCAAAATTTCGCGGATCCATCGCCCTCGTATCGCACCATACATTCAGCGCGTACCCTCCAACAAAGTTTTTTGCCCGGGTGTTGATATTGCGGAAGCGCGGGATCAATGCCTCGCCTCCCATCAGGTCGGGCGTCGCTTTGCCATCGCGCGCTTCGGGTACAGAACACACCACTCCTGGACCGTAGATGTTATCGATCAAGTAATGTCCAAGGACTCCGCTGGAGTTTGCCAACTTCGAATTCAGCAGCAGGCGCGTGCTCTCCAGGCATCCCGCCGCCAGAACGACAACCTTCGCCTTCACTGACATTTCGCGGCGCGAATGACGATCGACGAAGTTGGCGCCGTTTGCCAATCCAGTATTTTTGTCGACGGTGATTTCCCGCACCACCACATTGGGTACGGCAGTCAGCTTGCCCGTCGCAAAGGCATCCGGCAAAAGTAGATTGATGGAACTGGCGAGCCCGTCGCGGCCCATGGCGCTGCGTGCTTTGCACACCGGAACATTCATCGTTTTTCCGGCCGCAATCAAGCGCTGCATCGACCCCGACCACGGTGAATCATCGATAACAAAATTGCCGTCCGGATACTGCGGCAGTCCATCCGGATGTCCGCTGACTCTGAAAATCTCTTCAACGCGAGAGTAATACGGAGCCAGGTCCGACAGATCGATGGGCCAGTTGGTTCCGAATCCATCGTGATCTTTGGCCTTGAATTCATAATTGCTGAGACGAAAGGATTGACGCGACCAGAACAGCGAACGGCC
>JAJYSL010000313.1 GCA_021793595.1 Acidobacteriota bacterium | reverse complement strand
ACGTCTGGTTCACCTCGTCGGGGAGAAAACTCTTGCCCATACACGGAGCCTAAACCACCGCGCTGTGCGCCCAGCTAATATCCCAGGCAAAGGGAATCTATCTCCGACACACTCCTAGCAGCTTCTTGAAATGGAAAAACGGCAGTGCACAGGCACCCGGGATCTCCCCATAAATCTCAAGTTCAAAATTCTGCCGTATGTCAATCAGACAGGCGAGCTGCAGGCGTTGCAGTTCGAGCGCAGTGGATACGCTCATTTCCAGGGACGGCTCTTCCTGAATTAGTTGTGTGGAGGTCGGCAATTGCGAAATGCCTGTATTTTCCACCATGGTAGATGATTTTATTCTGACACAAATCGCACTACGCGAAGTATCCGGAGCAATAGATAGGGAACTGCCTCATCTCGTCTGGATTCTTCGCCATGTGACTGTATAAACCATGCGCCGTCTCCAGTCAGCACCGCAACGCTGCCCGCCTCACGCCCGGACCACTTCGATATCGATGGTGATTTTGACCTCGTCCCCGACCATCACTCCGCCCGTTTCCAATGCCGCATTCCAGGTCAGCCCAAAGTCCTTACGGTTCAGTTTGGCGGTCGCAGACGCGCCGAAGCGCTGCTTGCCCCATGGGTCTTGAATCTCTTCTGTCGGACCTTCCACATCGAGCGTAATCTCGCGCGTAACTCCGTGAATGGTCAGATCGCCCGTCAATTTTCCTCCGCCCGGCTCCACCGCAATCTTCTTGCTGCGAAATGTCAGCGTCGGAAATTTCTCGACGTCCAGAAAGTCCGCGCTTTTCAAATGGGTATCGCGCTGCGGTTCGCGCGTGTTGATGGAAGCAGCGTCAATGGTGGCTTCGACAGTGGAGCTTTCCGGATGTTCCGCGTCAAACTGGACCGTGCCGGAAACCTTGGCGAATTCTCCTCGCACATTCGAGACCATCAAATGGCGAACGCTGAAATGAACGGAACTATGAGCGGAATCGATTGCGTATGTGATCGGTGGCATAGGTGATTCTCCTTTTCTGCTTAGAATGGATGCTGGAATTTTTGAATCGATGCTCGTTCTAACGACTAATTTTATTCAATCCCCACTTCGACTCCAATACCAGCTCGCTGCTACTGTCTACCGTCAGATTAAACCCTGCTCCGTCCCAACGGATTCCGGCCAGGAGCCGACCCTGCCGAAGCACGCGGAGAAATCAGAAATGTTCCCCAGGCATGGGCACGTTCCTGTCTGGCGCTGGAACAAAGCCTTGCCTCCGCCGTGATTCTCCGTTTCCGTGTTTGCACAACCCAGGCGCGCACTCGCACCGTCTCCCCGGCGCGAATTTTCTCCTTGAAGCGCACCCGCAGCTCCGCCGTATAAGCCTCCATACCGTGCGCAATAATCGCCTTCGACATGGCCTCATCCAACACCGTCGAAATCACGCCACCGTGAATCGTGCCGGGAAAGCTTTCCCACGTTTCTCCTGGCACCCATTCCGCCACGACCCCGTTTGCTTCGGCGAAAAAGGTGAGCTGCAGGCCGTGCGGGTTCTGCTGGCCACAAACCATACAGCAGGGATTCAGCACGGCCACCGGCTGCGATGCGGCCTCTCCCTCAGCTGGCTTACGACCGCTATTCTTCGCGCCATTTTCCTCGGATCGGCCGTCCCTTTTTCCCGCCAGCGGCATCTGCGGCCCCAGAGATCGACTCATCTCTTCACCTCAGATCCCTGCTCGGCCCGCTCAGAAAATGCGACCATGGCTCTGCCCATGCGCCCCAGCAATTGCGTCCATTCCTGTAGGCGAAGACGGCCATTGTCCGTCAGTGCATACACCCGCCGTGCCGGGCCCGCGCCCTCCACGTCCCACTCCGAGGTAACATACCCGTTCTCTTCCAACCCCCGCAGTGTCCGGTACAACGAAGCTCGTTCCACGCGAGCATCCGTCAAGGCAAAGCCCGCCAACTTGTCTGCCAGGTCATAGCCATAGGACTTTTCCTCCTCCTGAAGAATCAGCAGCACGACCGGCTCAATGTAGCGATACAGGTTCCCCATGGCACAGGTACAGGGATGGCTGCCGGCGTGGCGGGAACAGAAAAATTTAGGCATCGGCGCACCTCGTCGCTACTGCGCGGTATGACATGGGATACGTGCTCCAACACAAAATTATCATGGGCAAGTTTCTTATAGGTGTATATTACATCTATATGCGACCTTTTCTACACCTGCAAAATCTTCACTATCCGCATGACACCCGTCATGCGCCGCAACAATGATCGGAGAACCCTGTATGCGCAAAATTGCCTTGATGACCCTATTGAATCGAGAAGACTCCAGTCTTTCCCCACACTTTGGCAAAGCCAAGTGGATCATGATCCGCGATTTGGAACATGGCCCCTCACGCTTCCTCCAGAACCACGGACTGAACGGAAAAAGCGTGGTGGAGCAGCTCCAAGCGGAACACTGCACCGACGTAATTTGCAGCGAAATCGGGATGGGAGCCGTGGAGAACCTGCAACGAGCCCAAATTCGCGGCTGGCTGGCGCCCGCCGGCGTTGCTGCACCCCTTCTGGTCGAGATGCTCGCCGCCGGATCGCTGCAGCCTGCATCCGCAACCCACCAGCACGGCCAGGACAGTGGTCGCCATTCTTCCGGAGCAGAACACTCTGGCGGAGGTTGCTGTTGCGGACATCGGCACGGAAACGAACAGATCCATGACGGCGCTTCCGGCTGTTGCCACAGTTAGAACAAAAATGCGTCGGCGCCTGTGCCGAACCGGGCACTAGGGTGTTGCTACTGCGCAAACACCGCCGCGCCCGTTCACGTGGAAAGCGGAAGCGTGGGCGTCGGATAATAGGGTGGGAGATTTCGCTGATCTTTGTCGAACGGCGCAATCCCCGTCGTATTGACGTACCAATGTAAAAGCTGTTGTTGCAGTTCGCATTGGACATCGGCAACTTCTTGATCGCCAAATCGGTTATGAAGTTCTTGCGGATCGTCCCTGTAGCGATACAGCTCACTTTGTTCTTGTGGACGGCTGACCAATTTATAGTCGCGAGTACGAACCATGGCAGCCCGGCTGACAGTCTCCGGATGCGTGCATTCCAAGTGCTCTTTCGGATAGTACAACGAACCCGGAGACTGTAGATTGTCCTCAAAACACTGCGGTTCGTACGGGTTATACCCCCCTTCCGCAAAGGCCGCCCGCTTAGGATCCCCGTCCCCGCCTTGAATTTGCGGCATCAGGCTGCGAGCAAAATGGGTATGGTGTGCGCGGGTATCGGCAAGCTCGAGACAGGTTGCCATTACGTCGAACAATTCCACGATGTCCTTCGAGCTGTTTCCCTGGGTCCCGCCTGGAATACTGGCGATCAAGGGGACATGCGTCAGAACATCTTCGAGTCCGCTGGGCCATTTCTCGACAAGCCCATAATCTCCGGCGTAGTCACCATGATCGGATAAAAGAAAGACGGCCGTGTCCTGCTTGTGATTCGTACGTTCGACAGCTTCCAGCAATTCGCCCAACAGCCAATCGCTGTAACTGACCATTCCGTAATACAACGCCCTCACTTTGCGGAAGGTATCTTCCGGCAGGCCATCCAGCCCATATGCCTTACGAATGCCCGCAATATAGCTGGGTTTCCGCGGTAGATCGCGCGGTCGCAGTCCGTGGATATCCGCGGGGCGATACATTTCATTGAATCCCTCCGGGGCGGCATAGGGAGGGTGAGGAGAAGACAAGGGAAGAAATATACAGAAAGGCCGCTCTGTTTCCTTCCGTTCAAGAATACGAATCGCGGACTGGATGTGGCCGTACTCCGGCGTCTCGGCGCGATTTCCTTTCACCTGGCCAATAAAGGTATCCGGACCGATGATCTTTCCCATAGAAGGCTGGGATAGGTGAGGTCCCGTTGAAACCCGAACCGGCGGCTCAGGGTAATTCCACATCGTTACACTCTGATAAAAGGACTCGGCCGCCAATGCATCGTTCTTGCCGTACCAAAAAACGTCATAGCCGGCCTGACGGAGATACCGGAACATGTTCGGCTCGTTGGGCCGCAGAAAATAAAACAAACTGCGATGGCCGCGCACGCTCGTCGGCCAACCCGTCAACAAACTACAGCGCGACGCGCCGCAGACGGGAAACTGTACGTGGCAATTTTCAAACCGCGTCCCCTCTTGAGCCAACTTGTCGAAGTTTGGCGTACGCGTCAGTGGATTTCCATAACAGGCCAACGCATCTGCCCGCAGTTCATCTGGCATGAAAAGAATCAGGTTGGGCTTTGCGGAAATGTGCCGTTGCTGCCCTTGAGAGACGCGTGTTTCGCCAACTCCGGTCTGGTTGGCAATCTGCGCTGCAACCCCTGCCAGCATGGCAGCCCCAGACGACCCAAGAAATCCGCGCCGTGTCAATTTCCGCTTAGGCATCTCAGCATTCCTTTCGTTCTATCCAAAGCTGCATGCCAAGCGTAAACCATTGCAAGCCCGAGCGAACAGCCCTGAGTTCCCTCCAATCGCCCCCCCTTCTGTGGACCCGCACTCAAGCGGGTCCCAAATTGTTCGCCGAAGCGTCACGCCATATGTGGGACACACTTTCTAGCCAGATCCTCAAACGGTACCCAACTTCGGCATGGAACTGGAATACAGGAATGGAAATTTGCCTTGAATATTCCTATCCATCTTCCAGAGATTCAACCGGGAATGGAAAGCAACAACCTTCACGCTTTCCCACAAGCCGCTGCCATCATCCTTCCCATTGGTACTCTTGACAACCTTGCGGTTAATTGCTTACTCCATCGGAATATCAATTTTCTGCCCGATAGATCACTTTCCTATTGGAGAGATGCTACATGCCGTTTTCGCCAAATATCCCATGTGTATGCTGGGCATTCGCGCGTCGCAATCCTTGAATCATCCTAGATTGATTTTCTGCTCGATAACTCAATATTGACATTGGAGAAATACACTACGTCGTGAATATCATCCGGCCCATTCGTACTCTAGACAATCGTGCAACACGGTCGCTAACGTCTACCTATAGTTATTCCAGGACGATAATTCACTCAACATTTAAGAGGTGCAGTATTCCATTAACAAAAACAAATACTAATAATCCAATTCGTGGAGTTATAGTTCCTAACCAAGCTCAAAAAAGCGACTGCCAGGATGTGATCGCACTCCTTGATTTTGCAGATATGGGTCGTGGCGCTGGGACTTTACATACCGTAGGTGTAGCTCGTCTCGATATGCAGGGTCGCACGCAAACAGGTATAAATCTTCAGGTTCAGATAGGAGCAGGCTCGGCGGCTGCGGTATTGATCGACGATTCCGTGCTGCAAACG
>JAJYSL010000312.1 GCA_021793595.1 Acidobacteriota bacterium | reverse complement strand
CAAACTTGCCGATGGGGTAGCGCAAATCCTGGTGATTCAAGGCATCTTTCATGCCTCCACGCTACCACGTAGCATGGCTGTCGCGCAGCAGGTATCTACAGGTGCAAACGCAAGGCAAATGCCTGATCCGCTGAATCCGCCGCACACGCTCCTGAATCATAAAGATAGAATCGTAATTGGCCCCAATTCCGTCGCCAGCCTGACCAGGAGTACACATGCAGCCAGCATCACCCGACACGCGAAAATTCTTTTATGAACACCTCGGCCTGAATGACCAGCTTTTGGAACGTTGCCTCAGCGAAGCCCTCTCAGCGGGCGGCGACTATGCCGATCTTTACTTCGAGTATGTTACGGCCAGCTCGCTGCTTGTAGACGAATCGCTGGTCAAGTCCGCGAGCCAGGGCATCAGCGCGGGCTGCGGACTGCGGGTGGTTTCTGGTGAGCGCACCGGGTATGCCTATACGGATGATCTTTCTCCAGAGCGCCTGATGCGCGCCGCGCGGACGGCTGCGCTGATTGCCAGCGGTCCATCGAAGCAACAGGTGCAGGGTTTTCATGAGTCGCCATCGGCAGGACTGTATCCGATTGCGTGTGTCGGCTCCGATGCGGAAACAACTGCCAAGCTTGACCTGATCCAACGGGCGAATCGCGCAGCGCGCGCGTATGACCACCGCATCGTACAGGTGCAGGCCAGCTTTGCGGACGAGTTGCGGCGCATTCTTGTGGCAGCCTCAGACGGCAGCTTTGCGACAGACACGCAGCCGCTGGCGCGGTTGAATGTCTCCGTGATCGCGAAGGATGGCGAGAACATTGCGCGTGGAAGTTCTGGCGGCGGCGGTCGCGTGTTGCTGGACTTCTTTTTGACTGACAAAACGCCGGAGTATTTTGCTGTGGAAGCAGCGCGGCAGGCTGTGTTGCAGCTTGGCGCGGTCCCAGCGCCCGCAGGGGAAATGCCTGTCGTTCTCGGCCCCGGATGGCCGGGAGTTCTGCTGCATGAGGCGGTGGGACATGGCTTGGAAGCGGACTTCAATCGCAAGAAAACATCCGCCTTCGCCGGTCTCGTCGGCCAGATGGTCGCCAGCTCGAAGGTCACAGTGGTCGATAACGGCACCATGCCGAACCGCAGAGGCTCGCTCAACGTGGACGATGAAGGTTCGCCGACGCAGGAGACTGTGCTGATCGAAAACGGCGTGCTGAAGGGGTACATGAGCGACAAGCTTTCCGCGCGGCTGATGGGCATTGCGGATACCGGCAACGGACGCCGCGAAAGCTATCAGCACATCCCCATGCCGCGCATGACGAACACCTATATGCTGGCCGGGGACGACGACCCGGAAGACATCATCCGCAGCGTGCAGCGCGGACTGTACGCGGTGAATTTTGGCGGCGGACAGGTCGATATTACGAACGGGAAATTTGTCTTCTCCGCGTCGGAAGCTTACCTGATCGAGGACGGAAAAATCACCGCCCCGGTAAAAAATGCAACGCTCATCGGAAACGGACCCGAGTCGTTGAAGCATGTCTCTATGGTCGGCAACGATCTGCGGCTGGATGAGGGCGTGGGAACCTGCGGCAAAGCGGGACAGAGTGTTCCTGTCGGGGTAGGGATGCCGACCATCAAGCTGGACAAGATGACGGTCGGCGGAACGGGGAATTGAAATTTGTTCCCGTACATACCGACCGCACTGGGATTGATACCGACAGCAACAAGAGAGTCATTCTGAACGAGGTCGGTCGCCCCTCCGCAGCGGGCAGGCGCGGCGACGCGACCGAAGGGAAGAATCCAGAGAATCATGGCAGCGTATACGCAGCCAAAGACCTTCTGGATTATTCGTCGCTTTGCTCCTCAGAATGAACGTTCATTTTATAACGCAAGGAAATTGAAGATGCACACAACGGAAGAGCAGAAAAAGAGCGCCAGCAATATCGATCAGGAATTTGTAACTGACATTGTTGCAAAGGCACTGCAAGCAGGCGCCAGTGATGCGGAAGCCGTATTTGCCGAGGGTGATGAGTTTGAAACGCTCGTCCGGCTGGGCCAGGTGGAGCAGTTGAAGGAAGCCGGTTCACGCGCGTTGGGCTTGCGCGTGTTTCAGGGCAACCGCACCGCTTCTACTTCCACCAGCGACCTGTCGAACGAAGGCATCGAACATCTGGTTTCCGGGGCCATGACGCTGGTGCAGGTGACATCCGAAGACCCTTTTGCGGGACTGCCGGAGCCGGAGGAATTCGGCAAGCTGGCGGGCGATCTCGACCTTTATTACGACGACGTATATTCACTGCCTGCGGCGGAGCGAATTGAATATGCGCGGCGCACGGAAGCTGCGGCGATGGCTGCAGACGCACGCATTCAAAATTCCGGCGGGGGAAGTTTTGATGCTGCAACCGGGCGCAAAATATTGGTGAATTCGCGCGGGTTTGTCGGCGAGGCCAGGCGCTCGTCCTGCTCGATCGCGGCGCAGCCGATTGCACTCTCTCCAGATGGAGGGATGCAGCGCGATTATTGGTATTCCAGCCAGCGGTCGCTGGCGCTGCTGGATTCGCCGGAGTCGGTGGGACTGGAAGCGGCGCGGCGAACGGTGCGAAAACTGGGGGCAAGAAAAGTTCCCACGCAGCGGGTGCCGCTGGTATTTGCGCCGGAGGTTGCGAGTTCGATTCTGGGAGCAATCATCGGGGCGATCAATGGAAATGCGGTCTACCGAAGCTCCTCGTTTCTCGCGGGGAAACTGGGCGAAACGGTGGCGGGCAGCAACCTGACGATCATTGACGATGGCACCACGCGCGGCGGATTCGGCAGCGCACCTTTTGACGGAGAGGGGTTGCCGACGCGACGCAAAACGGTGCTCGACAAGGGCGTGTTGACCAGCTATCTGCTGAACACCTATACGGCGCGCAAGCTGGGTCTGCGTTCGACCGGAAATGCTTCGCGCGGGCTGGCTGGCAGTCCGGGAATCAGTTGCGGGAATTTTTATCTTGAGCCAGGGGAGAAGACGCCGGAGGAGATTATTGCTGCGATTCCCAATGGTTTATACGTGACGGACTTGATTGGACACGGCGTCAATATCGTGACCGGCGATTACTCGCATGGGGCTTCCGGACTATGGATTGAAAACGGAGAACTCGCGTATCCGGTGGAAGAAATTACTGTGGCGGGCAATCTGAAGGAGATGCTGCACAACATTTCCAGCATTGGGAACGACTTGATTTTTCGCAGCGCTGTGGCGTGTCCGACGATCGTGATTGAAGGGATGACCATCGCTGGCGAGTAGACGAAAGTTTCGGTCCCACCGTAGCCGGTCGCACGGCGACAACGCGGCGAGGATGGTGCATCCGGCGATCACCCTCTGGATTCTTCGCTCCGCTCAGAACGACTCATCTCATTTTCGAGACCGAGCATCGATAAATCCGCTACTGTGCAGATTCAGGCGGCGGCGTCTTCATCGCTGGGCATAATTTCTGAGTCCACGACGCGAGCCAGATGGACGCCAAACCAGCGTTGATCGTCGTACCAACTTTGCTCCAGAACATAGCCACTTTTCTGCAGTATCTCTTCGATTTGTTCCGGCCTGAATTTGTAACTGTTCTCGGTATGGATGGACTCCCCGCGCTTGAATCCAAAGTTGCGATGCAGCAATTCGACATGCACCATTTGATTGCGCTTGCTGTCCAGGTGCATCTCGATGCGGCTCTTCGAAGCATTCCAGATGGCGCGATGTTCAAATGCATCGAGCGCAAAATTCGCTCGCAGTTCGCGATTCAAGCGAGCCAGAATGTTTTTATTGAAATCGGCGGTAACGCCGGCGCGGTCATTGTAGGCCGCCAGCAGCGGCGCGACGTCCTTCACCATGTCAGTACCAAGCAGCAACGCGTCTCCAGGTTGCAGTTGAGTACGCAACCAACCTAGCAGATCCACCGCATCCTCGGGATCGAAATTTCCAATGCTGGAGCCGATGTAGAGGGCCAATCTGCGGCCGACGGCCGGAAGGCGCAACACTCGCTCATGGGTAAATTCAAAGCAGATCGGTTGTACGTCGACCTGTGGCAGAGCGGCATGAACATTGCGCGTGGCCAGTTCCAGCGCAGATTTCGATACGTCGACGGGAAGATAGACAGTGTCGCATTGGCGAGCGATCACGGCCCGCAACAACGTTAACGTTTTGCTGGCGCTCCCTGCACCTAATTCCACTACGCACAACGGTTGCTCGACGAGGCCAACGGCAGCGGTCACAATATCGGCGGCATGATGGAAAAAAATAGACTGCTCCAGCGAGGTGAGATAGTACTCAGGAAGCCGCGTAATTTCCTCAAAAAGCCGAGAGCCGGCGGCGTCGTAAAACAGCCAGGCGGGAAGAAATTTCTGTTTTGCAGACAAGCCTTCGACGGCAACACGCGCCACGCCGAGGCTTTCTTGTGGAGGCTCGCCAGGGCTGGTGATCGATGGGCTCGGAACGCCATCGAGGAGAGAAGAAAAGTTCACGCAGCCCCTCCATCCGCAGCCAAACGAATGCCGGAGAATTGCCAGCGCGTGGCTGGGGCGAAGAAGTTTCGGTAACTGGCGCGAATGTGAGAGGCGGGAGTTGTCACCGATCCTCCGCGCAAGACAAATTGGTTGCACATAAATTTTCCGTTATATTCGCCGAGCGCGCCGGGGGCAGCTTTGTATCCGGGATAGGCAACGTAGGGGCTGCGCGTCCACTCCCAAACATCGCCGAAGAGTTGCGCGGGCTGGTGCGGGTTGGAGTCGTTGGGCAGCGCTTGCGGATGCAGCGTGCCACCTTCAAGCAGGTTTCCTGTGATGGGGACGTTATGGGCGGCAATTTCCCATTCAAATTCCGAGGGCAGTCGACAACCGGCCCAGTGGGCATAGGCATCGGCCTCGTAATAGCTTAGGTGACAGACCGGGGTCGAACGCAGGTCGTGGAGCGATTCCTGGCCATGCAATGTGAATACTTGCCAGTTGCCGGAGGAATTCTGTTTCCAATAGAGAGGAGCCTGCCAGCCCAGCGACTGGATCGTGTCCCAGCCGTCGGAAAGCCAGAATTCTGGACGACGATAGCCACCGTCTTCCATGAAGCGAAGATACTCCGCGCAGGTGACAGGTCTGGAAGCGAGGCGAAAGGGCTGAAGAAACACCTGATGGCGAGAGAATTCGTTGTCAAAGCCGAAGCCATCGCCGCGATTGCCAATTTCCACCAAGCCGCCCGCGTAGTCCAGCCATTGGTGCGTCTCGGAGTTGTCGGCGCGCGGAGGGCGAGATTCGGCGTAGACGGGCTGCAGAGGATTGGACCAGAAAGCGTGCTTGATGTCGGTCGCGATCAGCTCCTGGTGCTGCTGTTCGTGATGCATTCCCAGTTCGATGCGGTC
>JAJYSL010000311.1 GCA_021793595.1 Acidobacteriota bacterium | reverse complement strand
ATCGCCGAGGCCCTCTTTCATCGCATCGATATCCCTGTGCTCGCGGTGGGACCGAAAGCGGTTCCACGCGACATCACCGTCGAGCAACATACGCGCATCGTGTTTGCCGCTTCCCTGAACCGCAGTTCCCAAAGAATTGCGGAGTTTGCCCTCAGCGTCGCCGAAATGCACGGCGCCGATCTCACCCTGCTCCACGTGCTGCAAAATGTTGTGCCCGAACACCCCACCACCGCTGCAGCCCGCGCATATGCCTGGAAGATGCTGGACGATTTGCTGGCGGTACGGCCGACACGCAAATGCAAGACGCTGTGCGATGTCGCCTACGGCCAACCTGCGGAATCGATCCTTGCCTATGCCAAGCATCACCAGGCGGACATGATTCTCCTGGGCGCTTCGGCCCATTCCTCATTCAATCCAAAATTTATCCCCGGAAACGCATATCGCGTTCTTTGCGAAGCCCACTGCCCTGTTCTCGTTCTGAAGGAAGAGTCCCCCTGGCAAAGCGCTCCCAGGCATTCCGCGCAACTGCGCGATGCCGTACCGCGGAACTGACCGTACCCTCCAGGTTCGCCCCCGCCCCCGGCGAACCCAGGTGTACCTGTGTCGTAGTTCCGTATTGAACGGAGTCATTCTGGACGGAGATCTCCCACGCGACCGGAGCGAAGAATCCGGATCTACAGAACTGGTTTCAAAATGGAAAGAGTCATTCTGAGCGCAGCGAAGAATCCAGAGGGTAATTGCAGTGTTGACGCTGCGCGCATCATCGCGATTTTCGCAGCGAAATGACCATACAGACTGTAAACCGGCTATCGACGATATCGGCCTAAGTCCGTTCTGCGACGCACCTCTCCACCCGTGCAGTCTGCCCGGAACCTAGCCGAAGCGATCGGAACGACCAACCTTATTTCCAACGGAGAAACGCCCGCGCCCGAACTACTGCATGCCGAGTTCAGTCAGCACCTTGGGACTCGGATCATCCACATCCAGCAGGTTATGGCAGACGCTGCAATCGTTGGTCAGGACCTTTCCGCTCTTGGCCACATGATTGCCATCATGGCAGCGGAAGCAGCCGGGATAGTCCGTATGACCGATGTTGTTCGGATACGTTCCCCACGCGACCTTCATGAACGGGAAGACGTTCCGGTCGTAAATAGTGACCAGCATCCGCGCGGCATTCTCCACAGCGCCGCGCTGGCCGTTCCACACATCGGGATATTGCGTTTTGTAGTAGTCCTGCAGCCCGGAGGTGATCTTCGCCGCCGCCTCGGCCTGCGAGCTATATTTCGCCTGAATCAGTTGCATTCCCTGCTTGTGGACGAACGGCAGACTCGCGCTGGGCGTCCCGTCCACCATGACCTCGTCGAGCGCTTGTTCCGGTGTCACAAACATGTGCGACGCCTGATTGTGGCAGTCCATGCAGTCCATCCGCCGCGTCACTCCTTGGATTGGACCTTTCCAGTCGGAGCTGACATATTGCGTCACGGAGCCGTCCGCATTGCGCTTGCTCACGGCAATGATGGTCTGGTCGGTCGGATCGGTGGCCACGTACTCATAATCGTCGAGATGATGACCATGGATGCCGCTCAGGTGCGACAGAGAATCGACCCCGCCCAGGTGCAGCACCAGCACGCTGCGGGTAATGGAATTCTTTTGGTCATCGCCGAATTTGGTCAGCACCAGCAGCCGGTCGCCCACGAACCGCGTCGGATTGTGGCATTGCTCGCAGGTGGCGCGCGCCGGATGCAGTACCGACAGAGGAGCGGTGATGGGGCGCGAATAGGTGTCGAACGTCACTTCCATCAGTTGCTTGGTGCCGTTCACCTTGGCCTCTACGGCTGCGGAAATTCCAGACCCGATGTGGCACTCCACGCAAGCCACATGCTGGTGCGGGCCCACCTGATATGCGTCCCATTGCGGCGCCATCACATGGCAGGACTGGCCGCAGAAATTCGGGGAATCCATGTAGGAGACGCCGCGATAGCTCGCCGTCCCTACGATGACAAAATTGATGAAGGTGGCCGCGACGACGAATTCAATCCCACGGCGAAAGACCGGGTCCTGCAGGTCGATCTGCGGATAGACCGAGGGCAGTTGTCCGGCGGCTTTGAGATGGCTGTGGCGCAGCCCGATGCCGATGGGAATCAGAATGAGCCCAAGGATAAACAGGCCTGGCAAAAACAGATCGAAAATAATGCCGAGGTAGGGGTTTGTGGAACCGCCATGACCGAAGATCGTGACCACCCAGAAACCGATCAGCACAAACGCCGAGGCGCTTGTCAGTGCGCCGCCAATCAGGCTGAGCGGGTTGTTCCCATAAAACAGGACCACGCGAAGGTTCTTCTTTAATGTACCGAACATGCTGACCTCAAACGAACATGCTGACCTCAAAGTTGTTGTAGTACGCGCCGAATTTCTCCTGGAGCATTTTCACGGATCATGGGAATGCGAGGGGGTGCTCTAGCGTAGCTAGGGTGGGATAAAACGATATTCCCCGGCGCAACCGGCGAGCGAGGATCGGATGCCGACAGAATCTCGTGCGCTCCATGGCAGTCCCAGCATCGCGCCGTCTGCACATAGCCGCCCAGCAGTCGCAGTTGCGAGTGGAACGTATCTCCGTAGGTGGCGAACCTGCCCTGATGGCACGAGCCGCAGATCGGCGTCGACTGCATACGAAACGCCGCCAGTGTCGGCTGCAGAATCGCGTGCGCGGTGTGGCAGTCCGTGCATACCGGAGCCTTCATATTTCCGCTCGCCACGGCCTTGCCATGCGCGCCGCCAAGATACTGGTCCTCCACCCCGCCATGACATGTTCCGCACGTGTTCGGAATGTTCAGCGGATACACCACCGATCGCGGGTCATCCTTGGGAAAAACCGCGTGCGGGCTTCCATGACAGCTCAGACATGCGCCCGGACTCGCGGCCGCATGCACGCTGCCCTTCAGCCCCTTTGCCTGGTCCGCATGGCAGGTCGCGCACTGCACCGCCGCCGGATGGTCCGGATGCGGGAAGCCATTCACGGAACTGTGGCAGTCGGTGCAGCTCAGCCCGGAATGAACGCTTGCGTGGAAGGTGTCTCCATCCACCGGAACACTTTTTCCCGCCGCGCTCTGCAGCGTCTTGTCCGCGTGGCAGGCCAGGCAGTCCGCATTGTTCGCCGCATACAGCGCGCTCGGCAACAACAACAGCAGCAGCAAAACAAAAATTCCCGCCGCCGGCATCTTCCAGCCGGCGGCGGGAATCGCGTAATGCAATGTTCCGTGCTTCAGCCTTCTACCGCGCCGCTGTAAGTCAACCCTTGCGGAAAATGTCCCGTGTTCAAGCATCCGGCTGGCGTTGCCTCTGCAGAACTCATCAGGGCCGCGTCCAGCCGGACTGCTGTGGAGAGACCTCGCCGGTACGAAGAAAAAAATATTCATTGGGTCTCTGACCCTTGCCGCGTTCTATGCGCGGAATTGAAAAAACTGCAATGCAACAAATTGCATGACACCGTCCTGTCACTCCGTTGCGACCACCATTACTTCTGCAACGTGTGGATGTACGCAACGACCGACTTGATCTGCGCGTCTGAAAGCTGGGCGCCATACCCTGGCATTCTCCCCTTGCCGGCCTTCACGATCCCGGCCAGCTCCGCGCTCGACATCTTCATCACCGCAGGGTCCTTAAAGGATGGCGTCTTCATCGCCTTCCCGGCGGGCGAATTGGCGGTGCCATCGGCTGCATGGCACATCGTGCATTTGCTCTTGTAAATGTCCGCGCCGCCGCTTTGCGCAAGCACGGTGCTAGTTGCGAGGCCGGCGAACATCAGCGTGACCAATACTGTTTTCTGTCGATTCATCCCAGGGATCCTTCGACAAAAAAAGTGCATTCCTAAAAGAACTGCATCCACAATACCGTTCCAGTCCCAACTCTTGAAGAATAGTAAACTCGGCTGCATCGTGGCGGTGATATCCATCACATCGTCGGCCCCCCCGATTCATGCGCCTTCGTGCAGCCGCCTCCCTGCGCCCGGAGCAAGCTTTGCCCGCCCTGGAGCAGCGTTCCGCCCACCGCGAAACCGCTCCAGGTCTCCAACCGATGGCTGGTGTACCTTGGGTGCCCCAGGTCTCGCTTCTGAGACCTGGGATTCTCCAATCCTAAAAATCATCCCATCACAATAGATATCGGTCTTCGAGCCGTCGCGTCTGCCCCAGCGCCGTCAAGGTCTCCAGAATTTCGGCCACCCGTATTCGACTGGCGGGCTTGAACGCGGCCGCGACCTGCTGCGCGCGCTGCACCGGAGTGGCGCGAAGAACATCCTTCACCGCCCGCACCTGCTCCGGCAGCGTCGTCGGCCACGGCTGCTTGCGCCGTGTCGGCGCGGGGCCTTCGCCTGGAACGACGCCCGCCAACGCAGTCTGTACCGCCAATTCATTCGACGCCTGGAATTCGAGACGCAGCCGGGTGCCAATGCGCGTCCGAGAAAATGGGCTCCCCCACAGGCTTTCATGCCGATCAAATCGACCTTCAGGTTCGCTGTGAAGTGCAGAAACTGTGTCCGCGAGAACTTCTTGCGCACCACGATTTCGCCGCGCCGGTTGAGTCCAACCAGATGAAAACCGTATTGATACACAAACGAGGATATCCTCGCCGATTGCGCCTAACATGGCGGACATCGGCAACCCCGTTTCAGTCGCAACGGTGCCCCATGGAGACAAATTCAGTCCTAATACAAGCCAAGCCACTGTGCTTGGTTGGCTCTCGATTGTGTTGTCAGCGGACGATTGAGAAATTCGATCAGTGGTGCCGCAGCGCGGAAGCGGGCGACGATCTCTTTGCGCAGGGTTGGCTGGAGCGCTGTTTCCGCAGGCAAAGTGGTCGAAACTCCCCACTGGCGGCAGGCAATCAAATCGATGGCTGGGTGATCCTTCGGAAAGCCTTTCGGCGGACGGGTCAGACGCAGCCCATCGAACTCGTCCATGAGTCGCCGGAGTTTGCGGGCACTCGATAGTCGCCGAAATTCCTCATGGTTTTCAAGCAGGTGGGTGCGGATGGCAAGCAATTGCTCTCGCTCCGGCATGTAGACACCGGCGGCGATGACGAGTTCTTTTCCTGACAGGTGAAAGTAGAAGCCTCCACCGGATTTCTTTTCCAGCCCCTGCCGAGCCCACCAGGCGGAGATGTGTTTTTTATATGGAGTTTTATCCGCGGAGAAGCGCGTATCGCGATAGATGCGGAACATGCATTTTTGGGCAGGACGAATGTGCTGCGGCGCAAAATCGACGAAATCGCCGTTGATCTCTTCGATCAGCGCCAGCAGGGGCGCTTTCAGTTCGCGTTCATAGATGGCTTTGCGGGCGTCGAACCAGTCGCGGCGATTGTTGCGCGCCAG
>JAJYSL010000310.1 GCA_021793595.1 Acidobacteriota bacterium | reverse complement strand
CCCCACGTAATGCGCGGACATACCTGGCCAAACTCAGGGCAAGCGCGGGAGGAGTTGCGAATTGTCCCCATTTATTGCGCTCGGCTGCCGTCTTAAGGCGGTCAAGACGCACCTGCTCTTCTTGGCGGCATTCCTCGATGCTATGTACTGCGACGGCTCCCATACGTGCCCTCAGATTCCGAGTTGGTCAAGGTCTTTGAGGCGGTGTTCCCAAATCCAGTCTATGCCTTCAGCGGCCTCATATCCGAGATATGCGGCGTCAAAATAACCGCATAGGAACAGCACAAACACTACCTGCCCGCCAAACGTCGCTTTCAGCTGATTGATTTTCGTGGCCTCTTCCTTACGGCGCTTGTTGACGTTCGTGAAATCTCCCGCAGACTTCGCTTCGATAAGCAAAGGAAGGTGAGGCAGTTTCGCATTCAGCGGCTGAATCACGGCATCGACGGGAATCTTGATGCTTTTGGCTTCCACATTGGAGGACTTTACCAACACATTCAGCCGAAAAGTGAATGTCCCCGGTTCCATCTGCGTCAACGGCGCGGTGGCAGAATGGGCTTTCAGCCTGTAGCCTTTCGCGGTAAGGTGTTGTGCGATAAGCGCGAGCTGGCGTTTCTCCTGCGCATTTCGCACGATAGGCTCAGCAACAGCGCCGCAGAGCCGGTCAGCAACGATAGTCGATGAGCGATAGCGTTCCTGTTTGCTCGGGCCGCGATTCACTTCCAGCCAAGGAAATATGTCAACGTCAAGCATTTTCGAGAGAATGCTGGCAATCTTTGCCAAATGTTCCTCCAATAACTTCTCTGATAGCCGTGGCGGAATCTTGCCCGACTCCAGCGTATGCACGACATTCTTGCTGGAATCGGCAAGACCAATCAGCCGGTCACGCGCCAGTGGCGGGCACGTGGACATCCGCAGCATCGGAAGAATGCCTGGATGAGCTTTGATGACTTCTGGAACAATCGTGGTGAAATCGCCGGTGAGCGTGAGCCCATGTTCCACGCTTTTAATAGTCTTCTTGCGCGTTTCGCGATACGCTTTCGGAGCGAATTGCATAAACCACTGATTGAACTGGTCAACCGATTCTCGAGTGTCGGCCTTCCATAGATGGGGCTTATCGGCATTTATGGGCATATGTCAGTTTAGGCGGGTTGCCCATCTACGCCCAAATTAATATCAACCTTGACCACCTGGCCTATCACCTCACAATGCTTAAATAGGAGCATGAGCGATTTTGCTGCGAATGCTGTCGATGTACTGGTGATTGGAGCGGGGCCGACGGGGTTGGCGTGCGCCATCGATGCGCAGAATGCCGGCTTCGATACGCTGCTGGTCGACAAGGGCTGCCTCTGCAACTCGCTGTTTCATTACCCGTCGAACATGACATTCTTTACGACGCCGGAACTGCTGGAGATTGGCAACATTCCTTTCAGCAGTCCAAACCAGAAGCCGAACCGGCAGGAGGCGCTGGAATACTACCGCAAGGTGGCGCAGCATTTTCGCCTGAAGATTCGCCAGTATCAGCAGGTAGATCGCGTCGAGGGAAAGGCCGGCGACTTCACGCTCCATTGCGCCGATGCCGCAGGACGCGCGCACACGTATCGGACGCGCGCGCTGATCATCGCCACGGGATATTACGACCGCGCCAACTATTTAGGGATTCCCGGCGAGGACCTGCCCAAGGTCTTCCATTATTATCAGGACCCGCATCCGTACTTCGACCAGGATGTGCTGGTGATCGGCGGCAAGAACTCGGCTGCCATTTCGGCGCTGGATTTATGGCGGCACGGCGCGCGGGTCACGCTGGCGCATCGTGGGCCGGCCATGCACAAGCATGTGAAGTACTGGATCCTGCCGGACATCGAAAACCGCATCGCGCACGATGAGATCCATGGCCACTTCAACACCACGGTCGAGGAAATCGCGCTGGATTCCGTGCGGCTGCGTACGCCAGATGGGCCGGTCACGCTGAAGAACGATTTCGTCTTCGCGATGACCGGCTATCATCCAGATTTCCGATTTCTGGAAGCGCTGGGCATTCGGCTGGCTGGCGTGGACCGCACCCCGACCTTCGACCCAAAAACACTGGAAAGCAATGTTCCCGGCATCTATCTGGCGGGTGTGGTGGTCGCAGGAAAACGCACGAACGAAATCTTTATTGAAAATGGCCGTTTCCATGGGGCGCAGATTGCCGCAGGATTACGCCAGAAACTTCGCGCGGCAGTGAAAAGCTCTTAACCTGTTGGCGCCATTGGCGGCACGACGGTTCGAATCGCCATGGAAGTCGCGCTCCGATAGAATCAAATCAACGCTCTACATGTTTCGGCCTTTCCCACGCAGCATTCGATGGCAGTTGATTTGGGGCACGGCATTGCTGCAATGCCTGCTGGTGGCGGCGGTGTTTGGATACGTCTATCACCAGGAGCGGAACAGCTTGCGCGAGCGCACGGCGGAGCGGCTCCGATACCAGGTGAATGTGCTCGCCAACACAGCGGCGTCGGAATTGGAGGAACAGCACCTGACACAGCTGCAACTGTTTCTGGATGGAATGGTGGATACTCCTTCCATCTACGCGGTCCGCATCACCGACCTTCCCGGAAACACCATAGCCTACAGCGCGCAGACGGGAAAGCCGGGATACCCGCCGTTGTCGGCGGCAGAACGGCGCCAGTTGCGCCCACTCCCGACGGCCAATATCTTCGCAGATGGACACCATGGAATCGCGGCGACTGAGGAAATTGAAGTCGATGACGTACCGGTCGCGAGGGCGTGGGTATATCCCGACACTTCAGAAGACCAAATCGATCTGTCGAGCATTCTGCGTTCCGCGCTGCTGTTTGCGCTGCTGGCGATTGCCGCCAACGCACTGTTTTCCCTGCTGGTGGCGCGCTCTGTGACTCGCCCGTTACTTGGGTTGCTGCGCGGCACCAAACTGCTGATTCGCGACCCAGAGCGCAGCGACGTATTTCCCTTGAAGACGAGCTCGCTGAACGAGGCGGGCGAACTGACTCGCTCCTTCAACACCATGGTGGCGGCGCTAAAGGAACAGCGTGCAGGCTTAAACGAAACGCTCGCGCTGCTTGACTCCATGCTGGCCAATGCACCGATCGGCTTTGCGTTTTTCGATCGCAAAACGCGATATGTGAGAATGAACCAGTTTCTGGCAGAGATGGACAAGCTTTCCATCAGCCATCACCTGGGACGCACCGTGCAGGAAATCTTTCCTAACAGCGTCGGCGCGCAACTGGCGGCCGCAATTGAGCAGGTATTTATCACCGGGGAACCGATGCGTGAACTGGAAATCCACGGCGAATTGACAACGGCGCCGGTCAGTCCGCGAATCTGGCTGATCAGTCTCTATCCAGTGCGTACCGGCGGCGATCGACCCGTCGACCCGCGAGGCAGCTCGCTTCGCGGCAATGGCGAGACTGCAACCGGTCCGCTCCCCACTCAACCCTCCGCGCGCTGGGTTGGAGCGGTGATCGTCGACGCAACCGAGAGAAAGCTGTCAGAAGAACTGCTGCGGAGAACGGAGAAGCTGGCGGCGACCGGACAGTTGGCGGCATCGATTGCACACGAGATCAATAACCCGTTGGAAGCGGTGACAAACTTGCTTTACCTGCTGGATCAGCAGACGCTCGACGCAGACTCGAGACATTACACGAACATGGCGCAGCAGGAAATTGCACGTGTTTCACAGATTACGCAGCAGACGCTGCGGTTCTATCGGCAGTCTTCCAGTCCGACGCGGATCAATCCCGCCGACATACTGGATTCCGTGTTGGATCTGCATCATGGCAGATCCAATGCCTCCAAGGTGCAGACGATTTGGCGGAAACGGGAAGAGGTAGAACTGTTCGCATTGAGCGGGGAGATGCGGCAACTCTTCGCCAACCTTGTCGGCAATGCCCTGGACGCAATGCCGAACGGGGGGCGGCTGATCCTGTCGGTCCGCGCATCTCGGAACTGGTACCAACCTGAAATTGCAGGCGTACGAATCACGATTGCCGATACGGGCTCCGGAATGACGGAATACGTTCGTCAACGCATATTCGACGCGTTCTTTACGACCAAGGAAATTACCGGGACAGGACTGGGGCTATGGATCAGCTCCGAGATCATCGCAAAGCATCAGGGTACGGTACACGTTCGCAGTCGACCGTCGCCAGAGGTCGCAGAGAAATATGACGGCATCGACCATAAAGAATTCCTGGCTGAGTTCCAGCGCCCGAAATTCAATGGGGAGAATGCCGGCAGCGGCACTGTCTTCATGCTATTTTTTCCGTTCAATGGTCTGACCGATTAGTCCGGAGCGGAAGACGAGGATCAAATTCATTCTGGTCGAAAAACAAATGTGGAACCGGCTAAGTCCCACAGCATCTGCATATCAAGGCTGAAGACGGTACCTTTCGCCGGCAAAATCCGGGCAGTTGGCGCGAAGGAACGGAAACGTGGTGCATAATGCTTGCAAGGCCCCAGAGGCAGGGTTCTCAACTTAGGAAAACGCTTTGAATCTCCCCAACTCCATCACGATGAGCCGCATCTTCTGTGTTCCACTGCTCATTTGGCTGTTGTCGCGGACCTTCCCCTTCCACTCGTTTCACGGCGAGGCGGAGATTCTCGCCTCTGCCCTGTTCATCCTGGCTTCCATTACCGATGGGGTCGATGGCTATCTGGCGAGAAAACGTGGCCAGATCACAACCATGGGGATGCTGCTGGATCCGCTGGCGGACAAGCTGCTGGTGACGGCGGCCTTCATTTCCCTGGTGGAGATGAATCCACGCATGGTTCCAGCTTGGATCGCGGTGCTGGTGATCGGGCGAGAATTTCTGGTCAGCGGACTGCGCTCCATCGCCACATCGGAAGGCTTTACGATTCAGGCCAGCGACCTGGGCAAGTTGAAAATGGTGACCCAGATTGTCGCGGTGGTGGCGGCCATCCTGGATCATAGCTGGACGGTGTGGCATTTTGGCTGGTTCATCCTGCCGGTGCATGTGATTGCGATCATCGCCGTCTACTTTATGGCGATGGTCTCGATCGTTTCCGCAACCGACTATTTTGTGGCATTTTGGCGCAAAATTGAGCATGCGTCGGTAGCGCGACGGCGGGAGACCTTCATTATGAGCAGGAAAAAAGACGTTTCCACCGTGGACCGCTTTTCCTGATTCCATTTTGATTCATTTGCCTCATAAGAATGTCGGCAATTATCGTTTTGTCTCCTCCAATCCGCTCCAGACGCAGAAAAAACCCTCGCCGGCTGCGGGGCCACGAGGGTTTTTTCTGCGTCTGGAGCGGATCGGCAACCGCGCTTATGCGTGGGCTGCCGCCTGGGCGGCGGCGCGGTGAGTTCCGTGGATAAAGTG
The DNA here is from genome assembly GCA_021793595.1 of Acidobacteriota bacterium. The sequence continues at coordinate 31 of JAJYSL010000310.1, read as the reverse complement.
ATACGGCGGCCACGGGCCAGAGAGCATGATC
>JAJYSL010000309.1 GCA_021793595.1 Acidobacteriota bacterium | reverse complement strand
CACACCGAAACACTTCTATCGACGACCCTATGGCTTATCAGGTTTTAGCGCGCAAATACCGTCCCCAGCGCTTCGCAGACGTCATCGGACAAGACCACGTGACGCAGACGCTTCTGAACGCCCTGGCGCAGGACAGGATCGCACACGGCTACATTTTCAGCGGACATCGCGGCATCGGCAAAACCACCATCGCCCGCATCCTTGCCATGGCGCTGCAGTGCCGTACCCCCCAGGGCACGCCGGAGCGGCCGACGCCGGAACCTTGCGGAGTGTGCGATGCCTGTACGGAAATTCGCACCGGCAACGCCATGGATGTCATCGAGATTGACGCGGCCACCAATCGCGGCATTGACGAGATTCGAGAGTTGCGTGAAGGCGCCCGCTATAGCCCAGCCCGGGATAAATACAAGATCTACATCCTGGATGAAGCCCACCAGATCACTGATGCCGCCTTCAACGCGCTTTTGAAAACCTTGGAAGAGCCGCCAGCGCACGTCATCTTTATGATGGCGACCACGCAGCCGGAAGACATTCCCCAAACTATCCGCTCTCGCAGCCAACACTTCAGCTTTCATGCGGTGCGGTTTCAGGAAATTGTGGCGCAATTGCGCAGCATCGCAGAAAAGGAATCGGTCGGCGTCGAAGAGGCGGCGCTGTCCCTGCTTGCCGAGGCCGGGGACGGCTCCATGCGCGACGCGCTTTCCATCATGGACCAGGCAATTGCCAGCGCCCCGCTGGTCAATGGCGCGCACGCACTGGAAGCCTCGCAGATTCGCTCCCTGATGGGGACGGTTTCGAATCAGGTGTTTGAGAACATGATGGAAGCGGTGAAGGAACAGAACGCCGCCTCCATGTTAGAGCAGGCGGCAAATCTGCTCGACGCCGGCAATAGTCCGCAGCAGATTGCGCGCCAGATGGTGCACTTTCTGCGCAACTGCCTGATGGCGCGGCTGGCCGGGACCAAGTCTGACCTATTGCAGGTTTCAGACGAAGAGAGAGCGCGCGCGGAGCGGGTTGCGGCAGCGTTTTCTGAAGAAGATTTGACGCGGTTTTTGAACTCCATGCTGCGAACCTTCGACGATCTCGGCTATCGGCAGGAGCAGCGCTTTCACCTGGAACTTGGACTGCTGAAGCTGGTCCATATGCAACGATTGCTGCCACTGGAGGATTTATTCCGCCAGCTTTCGCTCCCCTCGGGAACTGGTGGCGGCTCGGGCGCCGCAACGCCCCGACTGTCCGGAACCAAGATTGCACCGAAACAGCTGGAGTCGTCCGCACCCCGGGCCAATGTTTCGTCCGCGACGGCAACGTCTGCCGCTCAGTCGCCCATGCGTGAAAAATTCAAGCAGCCGGCGCCTCCGCTCAGCGAAACCGCCGCTCCCGTGACAGCCGACAGTCACCCACTGCAGGGAATGTTTGGCGGCTCTCCGGGCTCTGCACCTGTTGCGCCTGCAGTTTCCGCTTCCAGAGCTGCGCACGTGCCGTCAGAATCGATTTCGCAACCAGCGCCAGCTCCCCCGCAGGAGGCAAAACCTGCGACTCCATCCGTTGTTGCTGCGGCCGCAAGCGCTCCCGTCATCGTTCAAGCAGAATTATCCCCGGTGGAAGCTGCCCGATCTTCAGTCGACATTGTAATTCCGCCCGCCCAACCCGAGACCCCACAGGCAGCCGCCTCGACTGATGTAGAGGCTTTGCGCGCTGCCATGAGCCAGGCGCTAACCCAGGGAGGTCATGAAACCGCCGGGTACATGCTGGAGTCCGGAAACTGTGAGTGGAATGGAAATGAGTTGCGGGTCCGGGTCGCCGCCTCCAAAACGCTTTTCGAAATGATGTACCCGGCTACCGCGCAACAACTGGTTAAGGAAGCCTTTCGCCAGACTGCCGGCCCTGGCCGAACCCTACGATTGGAACCGGACGATCCATCCGCGGCCAATGGCAAAAAGCCGCAGGCGAAAGTGAATCTGCCGCCACCGACCGACGGAGGGACACGTCCCCAGGACCATCCCCTGATTCGGCGCGCCCAACAACTTTTCTCAGCGGAGGTCCGTAGTGTTGTCTCTCTCCGCGATCCGCAAGCTTCGAAATCTTGATTGGAAAGGGCTCCCGATGGACATGGACAAAATTAAGGAAATGATGGGCCAGGCGCAACAAATGCAACACCAGGTGGAGCAGACGATGGCCCAGATCCAGGTGGAGGGCTCAGCCGGTGGCGGCGCGATCACCGTTCGGATGAATGGCAAGAAGCAGGTGCTGGCGGTGCAGGTGGATCCCTCAGCGGCCGCGGTCGGCACTGGCCCCGGAGACAATACTGCCGACCTGGAAATGTTGCAGGATCTGATTGCAGCGGCGGTCAATGATGCGTCTCGCCGGGTCGATGAGGCGCTCCAAGGCAAGCTCTCTGGAATGCTCGGAGGGATGGAGTGGATGCGGATGCTGGGCCAATAAGCTCCCCCCTGTCAGCTGCGGCACAGGTTCAATATTCTGCAGCACTCCCCACTTCAATCCACGAAGGGAAAATCGTGTCACGGTTCGCGCAACCCCTCACCCAACTGATTGACGAGCTCTCGAAGCTGCCCGGCATCGGCAAGAAGTCGGCGCAGCGCCTGGCGTTCCATATTCTGCGCGCCACGGAGGAGGACGCCTTTGCGTTGGCGGATGCCATCCGCGACATGAAGGCCCAGCTCCACTTGTGCTCCATTTGCAACAACATCACCGACGTCGATCCATGCCAGTTCTGCAGCAATCCGTCGCGGAATCAGGGCATCATCTGTGTTGTGGAAGAGCCGTCAAACATTGCCAGCATCGAACGCACCAAACATTTCAACGGCACCTACCATGTGCTGCATGGAACGCTATCACCGTTGAATGGAATTGGTCCAGACCAGCTGCGCATCGACAGCCTGTTGGAGCGTGTTCACGCAGGATCATTGCAGGAGGTCATTTTGGCCACTAACCCCACCGTCGAAGGCGAAGCCACCGCCGGATACCTGCTGCAGCTGCTGCGCGGATCGTCGGTTCGTATTACAAGGATCGCGACCGGCATCCCGGCGGGAGCCGACATTGAGTATGCGGATGAAGTGACCATGACGCGGGCGATGGAGGGCCGCAGAGAAATTTGATCGTGCGCAAACGATCTTGCTTAACCTCTATGAAATGTTTATGCAATCAACAAAAGTTGGGCGCTGAAATCTTTCTGCTAGGAACGCAAGTGCATCAACAGATCCTGCGGGTGGACTGGCTTGGCGAGGATCTCAAATTCGTGGCCCTGGGTTCTTGCTTTTTCCAGCAGATCGGCCGTCGCCGCCTGACCAGAAAACAGAAGAATCTTGCACTTCGGCAACAGGCTGCGGATCTGGATGGCCGCATCAATGCCGTTCATGTCATTCATGATGACATCGCTGATAATCATCTCAGGTTGCATCGACTGGGCCATTTCCACAGCCGATTCGCCGCTATAAGCGGCTGTCGCTTCAAAACCGTTCCGGTTCAGAATAATCACTAGCGTATCGGCAATCACGCGCTCATCATCGACCACCAATATCTTTGGCTTCACGAAAACTCTCTCTTGCTTCTCAAGATTCTCTCTTAGACCCTACTGAGGGAGTGCTTTGTGTCATGGATATAGAGAAGTGTACCCGAAATTGAGGAATCTCGCCCCGACTCCTCCTACTCTAGTTGGACGCAATCAAGCTGACAAAAGAGCTATGGAATTAGTAGTTAAATGTAGCATCCTTGGTGCAAAACTCCGAGGAATCGCCATCCTCGGCGTTGCTGGGCTTCAAGGCAAGTCTTCTTTCCTGCTACACCACTCTCCGCTCCTTAATGATTGGCAACGGCAAAATCCGCCACTCCGACACGGACAATGGTGTCATCCGTCGAATGATCCTCGCCGGTGGCGACAGAAGGTTTTTTCTCGTCCCCAGCCGCCTTCTTCTTGAGCATGGTGTCTTCAGCCCAAGCACCGTAGACCCGGTCATTGAAGGAAGCGATTCCGCTGTAGTCCCCCATAAAGTCCTGCTTAGCTGCAACGAACGGTTTCTGGCTCCACGCATAGTTCTGAAATGTTTGTCCGCCGTCGGTGGAACGCGCCAGGGTGACCAGAGTCTTCTTATTCTTTGGATCCAGGCGCCGGTCGTAGAAAAGGATCGAGACAGCACCCGTCACCGGATCCACGGTGAGCCACTGGAAAAACTGGTCGGCGCCGTCGTGGATTGAGTCATTATTCACCCGCACCGGCACACTCCACTTTTTGCCTCCATCCACTGATCGCGCACAAAACACGTCGATATCGCCGTTGCGATAATCGCTCCAGGTGACATACAGATGGGCATGATTGTGGTCACCGTTGCGTGCATCCACAGCGATTTGCGGGAATCCATTGGCGCGATCGAAATCCTGCACCGCGAACATAGTCGGCCTGCTTCGGATGATATTTTTCACCTTCGCAAATGTTTTGCCGCCATCGCGGGAGGTGGTGAATTGAAGGTAGTTCCCCGCCGACCAAACTGCGTACAGGGTCGAGTCCGCACCGACTGCTCCATCAAATCCCTCTAGCGCACCGTTGTCGTCGCGCGGCAATCCGGGCTTCTGATCGATTTCCATTGGCGTCGACCAGGTTTTGCCATCGTCTGTGGATCGTGATAACACCATGCGCGAGTCAACCAGGCTCCAGCGCGTCCAGCCGATATACAAATTGCCTGCGTACTTGCCATGGGATATATCCGCAACGATGTACGGTTTGTCCTCGAAAGGAATTCCGGGCTTCTGAGGTTGCAGCGACACCGCAATCGGCGCAGGCTCCCAGGTTTTGCCGCCGTCGAGCGATCGCCGAATCAAGACCGCATTCGTGCTGGTCGCATGCCCCCAGTAGTTGTCCGTTCCCAGCTTGTTGAACGCAATAAAGCAGAGGATGGCATGGCCGTGATTGTCGTATGTCACCGATACATCGCCTGAAACCTTGAACTCTTTCGGCACGGTATTCGCGGCGTGCTCCCAATGCTTGCCCGCATCCGTGGAGTAGGCAATGCTCGCCTGATTCTGGTAGGCGACCACCACTTGCTTTGGATTGATCGGATTCACAGCCACCGACGGTTCGCTGAAAAAGCCGGGCACGGTCAGAGTCGTCACCTGAGATTGCGGCGCCCGTGGCAATGCGACCTGGGTTTGCGGGTGAGCGGGAATCGCCACGAAGAAAACGGCGGCGGCCCCTCCAAGGCAGGAAAAAAGGGAAAGATTTTTCATAGTCCTCTCAAATCAAAGCTTCAGCATCACGATATCTTATTTCGATCGGAATCGACCGGCTCAGCCATTTGAAGCAACGATTCTCACAATGTCCCAGCGGTAATCGAATCGTTACATTTCCAATAACATTGACCTTCTTTTCGCTGCGAATTACATTGGT
>JAJYSL010000308.1 GCA_021793595.1 Acidobacteriota bacterium | reverse complement strand
CCAACCGGACCGATTATGAATTTGCCCGCGACTTTATTGGACGGCACGACCTGGCAGCGCGTTGCGGACATGTTCTGCTGTCGCCCGCGTTCACCAAAACGCCCACGCCGCAGCGTGCTGCGGAAAATTGCGCGCTGGATCCGCGCCTGCTGGTGGAATGGATGCTGGCCGACCATCTACCCGCGCGCCTCAGCCTGCAAATTCACAAGTTCATCTGGGAGCCCCTGAAGAAAGGGGTATAGTCGCTGACAAGGACAGGATCGCCATGGAACCAACCGACCCGAATGCTGCGGCAAAGTCCGCGGCCGAAGAATTCGATCTTACGCCGACGACCATCAGCCACTGTCCCACGTTGAATGAGGCGCAAATGCTGGTCAGCCTGCTTTCCTCCTTCGGCATTGAGGCGAGGATTGAAGGCGAGAACTTTCTGCGCATGGTGGGCAGTATGGTGCCAGGCAGCGACGGTATTCGCGTGCAGGTGCGACAAGCAGATGCCGAAGCTGCGCTGGAAATTTTGAACCCGGGCCCAGAGTCGGACTTCGACGACAAGTAATTCGCTTGGATAAAGGTATTGCGGTGAATCGGCAACTTCAAATCAGCGGGTTGACCGCTGCTCGCAGGATGGTGTTGTCGCGTTCCTTGCGCAAGGTCAGCCAGACGACCGGGCGATTTTCACTACGGAATGCGCTACACCTTTTTTTCGCGTGGCTTCCGGCTTCCTCTCCGTCGAATTGTCGCGAGCATGTCACGGCATAAAATTGAACCATACACTGCTGTAGTAGGAAATCATGCTGAAAACCAAGGGCGATGCCGTGGCCACACCAAGGAAATTCCGGATTTCTGCCACCGCGATAACATCGTTCGTGACGGCGTGTTCGTCCCAATACCAAGCGAAGCGTCGAGCGCGATCTGCAAAGCGTCACGCGGTTCCGCCTCGCCATCGACTTGGCAGCACTCACGATCAGTTTGCAAGGAGTATCTTTACGCAGTCGGAGCCTGGAATTGAAGAATGAAAGTCGTTTGTCCGCCCCGCCGCGCGCCGTAATTTCGCTTTCTGGAGGTATGGATTCCTCCGTTTGCTTGGCATTGGCCGCCAGGGATTACGACGTCTACGCGCTTCATTTCAGCTATGGTCAGCGAACTGAGCAACGGGAACTGACCAGTGCGCGCGCAATTGCCGATGTGGTGGGTGTTCGCCAGTTTTTGCCCCTGAAGATCGATTTGTTTCGCCAGATCGGCGGTTCGGCCTTGACGGACAAGAACATCGCTGTGCCGGCCGCGCCCACGACGGCAAAAATCGGGGAGGAGATTCCAGTCACCTACGTGCCGTTTCGCAATGCGCATTTCCTGTCTGCTGCGGTCAGTTGGGCGGAGGTGCTGGGGGCACAAGCGATTTTTATTGGTGCGGTCGAGCAGGACAGCTCCGGCTATCCCGACTGTCGGCCAGCCTACTACGCTGCGTTTCAGAAGGTAATCGAGACGGGAACCAAAGAAGGGAACATTCAGATTCATACGCCGCTGATTCACATGAAGAAAAGTGAGATTGTCCGGCTTGGCGTGGAACTGAAGGCTCCGTTTCATCTCACCTGGTCCTGCTATTCCGGCGAGGATCGGGCCTGCGGGGCGTGTGACAGCTGTGTGTTGCGGTTGCGGGCGTTCGCGGAGGCGCATGTTACTGATCCCATTCCGTATGTGGGGTCGTAGACGCCGTCTCAGATAGGGCGTCGCGGCTTCGGCCAACGACCTGAGATCCGCTCTGATTGCGGGTCTCACCTAAACTAAATGTATCGAACGATTTCGAATCTATGAGACAGCTTCAGGAATTTCTGTGGTGGCAAACAAACGTTGGGTTGTCAGGAAAGTTGTTGGTGCGGTGTTCTTGGTACTGTTGTAGCTTTAGAATGGCGTTGAGGCAATAGTTTCAGCGGCGCTGAGTGAAAATCACCGCGTCGATATGTGTCGAGGAGACGAGAAATGGAAAAGATTCGAATGGTTTTATCTTCAAGGTCCGCAAAAATGTTTGCGGCAATTTCAGCGGTGTCCTGTGTCGCAATGTGTGCGACATTGTTCGTGATCATCGGCAGTCTGATGCCTTCGGCTGCGTGGGCTCAGGCATCTGCCAGCCCAGCGCCCGCGGCGGGTGCGACAACCGCCAGTATCCACGGCCACGCCCAGGATCCGTTGGACCAGCCCGTAGCCAACACCAAGGTTGAAGTCACAACCGACGGCAAGACGGCGCTGGATACCTTTATGACCGACGCCAACGGCGATTACAAGGGTTCGGGCATCAAGCCGGGCACGTATACCATCCTCTTGTTCGGAGATATCAAGGGCAAAGATGGCAAGATGACCCAGGGAATCATCGACTACCAGCAGAACGTAAAGCTGGCGGCCGGGACCGATACTCAGGTCGATTTTGATATGACCCGCCAAGCCTATATATCGAAGTTGCCTCCGGACGTACAAAAGCAGATTGCGCAAGTACGCAAAGAGAATGAAGCGACGGAGAAGCAAAACACCCAGATCAAAAATGTGAATAAAATGATCGTCGATGCTCGTGCTGCCCGTAAGGCCGGCGACTTCGACAAGGCGATCGCGCTGGACACGCAAGCAACCCAGGCCAAGCCGGATGTGGGGCTGACATGGTACGAATTGGGTGATAGCGAACTGGCCGCGAAGAAATATCCAGACGCCGCAACCAACTATAAAAAAGCGCTTGCTTTGCTGGCTGCCGAAAAAGCTCCGAAGCCCGACGTCATGGCAGCCGCGGACAATAATCTGGGCGAAGCGTTGGCGAATTCGGGTGACGTGAAAGATGCGGTTGGGGCCTATGAGGCGGCTGCCAAGGCTGATCCGACGCAAGCCGGCATGTACTACACCAACGAAGCGATCGTTCTGTTCAAAACCGGCCAGGGCGACGCGGCGGGAGCTGCCGCCGATAAAGCGATCGCTGCCGACCCCAACAAGGCCATAGCGTATTACATCAAAGGATGGTCCCTGGTGCAGCATGCCAGCATCGATCCCAAGACCAACAAAATCGTGTTGCCTCCGGGCTGCGCGGAAGCGTATCAGAAGTTTCTTTCCATGGCGCCGACGGGACCGCTGGCTCAGGATGCGCAGAATATCCTGCAGCAAGCTGGCCAGACCGTTCACTCGTCGTACAAGAAGCGCTGATCCAGGCTTTCGGGATCGCGGCTCCACTTCGATCGTCCATGCAACATAACGCCTAGCTCAACGGCTCCCCAGCGAAATCAGGGAGCCGTTGGTGTTTGCTAGCAAGAGGCCTGCCGGATGCGGATAAGTTCATCGTCAGAAGTTTCGCGGGGCGGGGCTGCCGCTCTCATTCCCTTCGCCGAAGCTTGCTCCATCGTTTCGGCACAGGCGACTGCGATTCAAGCCGCATTTGTCAGCGAAGCCGCAAACTGCGATCTGCTCGATGCTCTCGGTCGTCGATTGGCAGTCGCGCTGATCGCAGATCGCGACCAACCTCCCTTTCCACGCGTCACGCGAGACGGGTACGCGGTTCGGGCTAAGGATCTGAATCCCGACGCCCCTTTGCGCGTGGTGGGCCAGATTCGCGCCGGGAACCCGTGGCCGGCCGGAAACCCCCCGGTCGCCGCAGGTGAGGCCGTTGAAATCATGACGGGTGCGCCGTTACCGCCTGGAGCCGACGCAGTATTGATGCTAGAACACGCACAGGAAACCGAGCGAGGATCGGAGGGTGATTCGAGCGCTGAATCGCGGCTGCAACGATGGGTGCGGCCACTTTCCGGTCGAACTCTCGCACCGGGAGAAAACGTCGTTCCAGAAGGCAGTGAAGCTCGCCGTGGAGATATTTTGTTAGAACCTGGTGCTCGACTGGGGCCGGAACAAGTTGCGCTGGCGGCATCGTGCGGTTTTTTTTCTGTTCCTGTCTACCCCAAGCCGAATGTCGCCATTCTCGCGACTGGCGATGAACTGGTGGATGCCTCGGCGCAGATGAGTTCACGCGCCGCAATCTCGGGCGAGTCTCCCCCCGCCATTCAACCACACCAGATTTACGATTCGAATAGTCATTCGCTGGCCGCACTGGTGCAGCAGGCCGGCGGAGCCCCATTGCGACAGCGCCCTGCGCGGGATGAGCGGGACGATCTTGCTGCCTCTATCAAGCAAGGCCTGCAGACCGCGTCCCTCTTGCTATTGACTGGCGGTGTCTCCGTGGGAAAATTCGATCTGGTCGAAGAAATTCTGGCTGGGATGGGTGCGGAGTTCTTTTTCACCGGAGTGAAAATGCAGCCAGGCAAACCAGTCGTCTTCGGTCGGGTGTCATCCGACGGTGATCGGCCAGAACGGTACTTCTTCGGATTGCCGGGGAATCCAGTCTCCACCATGGTGACGTTTCGAGTTTTTGTCGCGCCTTTGCTGGCGGCATTGGCGGGAGAACGAAACTGGCAGCCGAATATTACAATGGCGAAACTCGTCGCCGATTTTCGTGCCAAGTCTGGACTGACACGGTTTTTGCCGGCCCATCTAGATACTGCATCGCTGGTGCCGACGGTCAAGCCGGTACGTACTCAGGGCTCTGGCGATTTGGCTGCGAACGCGCGCGCGAATTGTTATCTGATCGTTCCGGAAGATTGCGATCTTCTCGCCGCCGATCAGATGGTGCGCGTGCTGCTGCGCTAGTCTTGTGTTCTTCCGATTATGTGAAGTTCGTCGCGAAGGTGTGATTCGCAGTCCACTCCTGCTACGCTGTTGGTCATGAGCAAGCTATCCCATTACGACTCCGCCGGAAGAGCGCACATGGTGGATGTCAGCGACAAAGCCGCGACAAAACGGGAGGCGGAAGCGACCGCGATGGTGGAAATGTCCGCAGAAGTGCTGGCTGCTCTGCCTGCGAATCCCAAGGGCAATCCGCTGGAAGTCGCGCGTTTCGCCGGCATTCAGGCCGCCAAGCGGACAGCGGAATTGATTCCGATGTGTCATCCGCTTCCTCTGACATTTGTGGATGTCGTCACAGAAATTCGACCGAAAGGCGTTTTCATCCGCGCCGCGGCAGCGACTATGGGACCCACAGGCGTTGAGATGGAGGCGATGGTGGCAGCCTCGATCGCCGCTTTGACCATCTATGACATGTGTAAGGCCATGGACAAGGGCATCGTCATCCAGGAGGTTGTGCTGGAGCGGAAGTCGGGCGGCAAGGGTGGAGAGTATCGCCGAACTCCGCGGAACCCATAAGGTTTTTCTTTCCGTCATTCTCTGCCCATGGAAATACTTCAATGCATGGAGAAAGAATGCACCAACTGCCCCTGCTGGTGATGTTTGCTTCCTTGACACAATGGCTGCCAGTGATTGGACGCCATGCGCATCGGCTGGTATTTGGCTCGTTTGTCCTAAGCGCAGCCATGATTGTCGGGTTTGTCGCCTATTGGGTGGTCTTCCACCTG
>JAJYSL010000307.1 GCA_021793595.1 Acidobacteriota bacterium | reverse complement strand
CCGGCCAGCGAATGATCATCGGCACGCGAATGGCTCCCTCATAGAAATAAGGCCCCTTCAAGTAAATCCCGTGGTTGCCCAGCATCTCTCCGTGGTCGCTCATATAGATGACAATCGTATTCTCGGATTGCCCTGTCTCTTCCAGCACCTGCAGCATTCTGCCCACTTCCGTGTCCACCTGCTCGATCATCGCGTAATAGGCAGCGGTGATCTTGCGATGGTCCAGATCGCTGGTATGGGTAAAAGAAACACCGTGGCCGCCGCTGGCCGCCTGGTGATCGATTTGCTGATAGATCGGCTTATTCTCCAGTTCTCCCTCGTGGTAATTCGGGGCGGGCATATTTTCCGGCTTGTAATGGCTGAGATATTCCTCCGTCGGCCAATACGGAGCATGGGGCTGGTAAATGTTCACGGACATCAGCCAGGGATTGAACTCCTTTTGCCCGCGCATAAATTCAATCGCCATGTCAGAACACCATGCCGTTTGCGTGTACTTTGGATCGATCGGCACGCCCCACGCGCGCCCCTGCAGACCTTTGGGCGGCTCAGGCCATTGGACTCCCTGCTCAGCAAGCCACACCCGCCACATATTGTGGCCGGGCCAGGTATTGCTGATGTCATGGCTCCAATGAAACACACTATAACCATCGTCGATCCGGCCTGGCGATCCGGCGCGGTCTTCCAGCCGGCCTCCAAAGGTCGGTGAAAGATGAAGTTTCCCCGCAAGACCGCAGGCATATCCCTCATCGGCAAGGATGCGGGTCACCAGCCGCTCGTCCGGGCGAATTCTTTGTCCCAGGGCGCGCAAGCCCGTGGTGTGCGGATAGCGTCCTGTCAGAAAGCTCGCCCGCGATGGCGAACACACCGGATTCTGCACGTAAGTGTGGGTCAGCGTCACCGACTCGGACATCAACTTCTTCAGGTTCGGCGTATGGATGTGATCATTATTCAAACCCTCAATCGTGTCGAACCGCTGCATGTCCGGACAGATCCAGAGGATGTTCGGCATCTTTCCGCCGTTCAGCTCGACGGGACCCTTCGGCCAGATGTGCGCTTCTTGCGGCGGAACTTGCAGATGCTCTTGCGCTGGAACCGGCGGCGATGCCAGCGCACCCGCCGCCAGCAGGGAAGATTTGATAAGATCACGTCGATTCATGATGGAATGCCTCTATGGTAGTTTGAAATCCGAAGAACAGACCTTCTGAAGCCCATAGCAGTTCGATTCCTGGTGCGTTTCGGTTTCGTCAAAGCTGCAAGAACCCCTGGAAGCAGTATGCGCTCTTTGATTGTTGGCGAGCGAGGCAGATTTCAGGTTGAGATGCACATTGAAGCTGGCCGCTCCAGATGGCCAGCCATTGTAGGGAAACTGATCTCAGCCAGATCGAACGGTACCGCCGCCAGCGGCAGTAAGTGCGGCTGTTCGGTAAGCATCGCCGTTACTGACGAGGGTTGCGGAAGACATTGAACAATCCAGAACACTTGAAGGAATCCGTAAGCTGGGTTCAATTGTTTTCTTCACAAACTCTTCCGGTCGAATGGGTGTCATGCATTTCCGATCGCATTGTCCATTCTTGGTGACCTGCTCCCCGGAAATCCGCACATAGCGGAGTACATTTTCCGCATTCAGTGGTTGAGGTCGGTGTCGACAGCGGCTGGCTGCCCTGCGTTGGCGCAGTTCTCAGACGGAAGAAGCCGAGGGTCTGGCATCGCCTGGGAGTTTGACAATCAGCCAAGTGAGCACGAGGGCCAAGGTGGTGAGAAGCACTTCATCCCCCAGGCCGCCGCCCCAAGTCTTCACCATATATCGCCAGCGACTGCCGGCGAAGGCAAGCGCCTGCGCCTGTGGATGAAGTACAGGATGGTTGATAAAAGTCTTTAAGGCGGTAAGCACAATAATCCCCCACATCAGGAAGGCGAGGGGTTTGCGAACTGCTGTATCTCTTTCATTCCACCAGTCTGTAACTTTCCAGGAGACAGCGACTGTCGCCAAGCCGACCAACGTCCAAAGGAATGCCACATTTCCGATTTTTTGTTCGTGAAGCCAGTAGACGATGACGTTGACAGCCGTGACATATAGAGTGACTGTAATTCCAAGATGCCAACCAATTTTTCGGGGAAAATAAAAGACTGCGCAAGCAAGGATGGATCCTGGAATGAGCCATTCGCCTAGGCCAGCCACAGATAGCAGCACAAACGCAGCGCAGATTCCCAGTCCGAGAAGGGTACCCCATACGCGAGACATGGATGTGCTCTCCGGCTGGGTCGATTCGTCCAGATCGGGAAGCTTGTCTTGGATCAGATATGTCCCAACCCCAAGTCCAATGCCCATACAAGCGCCGTAGGTAGTCTCGGCCACCTTCCACCAATCGTGCCAGCCGCCGACGTAGGACGAGTGAAGGCCAAGGCTGTTCAGAAATACTCCGAAGGGAAAACCCACGCCGCCGGCAACGGCCGTACATATGGCAAGCACAAGCGGTACTTTGGTCTGGCCCCGAAAGGTGAGCCATGCGAGCAATACGATGCCCCCGAGCAGGTACCCACCATAGCTTTCATAGCGAGTGACTGAAAAATAGAGCGGTCTTGGTTTGTTGATTAACTCCCATCCAAGAGGAAACGCCGCAACCATGGCAGCCATGCCGATCGCAATATCTCTCCAACGATACCTGGAGGCGACGAAGACCAATCCAATCAAAGCTCCACCAAGCATGGCCCATACGGCCCCCTTAATGGCCAATCCGGTGTAAGCCATCGTCAAAGTAGACCCCAGATGGTGGAGTTGTCCGTCCGCTAGTTGCGCCGTATCCTGTGTGGTTATGGTTGCCCCATAGCCGAAGCCGATTGCGCCAAGTCCCGCGGCCATACCGCGAGAGAACCGCTTGCCGGGAAGCAGGCTAGACAAAACCAGCGCCGCCAAGACGCCCGGTACCATTGCTCCTGTTGAATGGCCAAGCTGACCGCGAAGGCCCCAGCCTAACGACATGGCCAGGCACGGCAACACGATAAACCTCCATGGACTTGTCTTCAGACTATTCATTGCTAGTTTTCTCCGGTAGTTGCGAGGCGGCAGGTGATAGCAGGTACTGTATACAGGGAGCATTCATGGTGTCAACACGTTCAAAGCGCTGGAGGGAAGGACAGACCGTATTGCAGGACAAGACAAACCTCTCTGAGTTTCCACGAAGGCGGTAAGCCTTGGCTGCACTTTCAAAAGAGGGCAGCGAGGCAATTTTTATGCCGGGCGCAATGCATTGCGCCCGGGCAATTGGAAATGAACCCGCGTCACGCCTTGAGGAATATCTTGTGTCGATATAAGAAGTAAAGCAGGAGCCATTCCGTAAGAACAATTCCAGTGCTTGTTACCAGAACATGGTAGGAGCCGGCGTGATTTGCAAGCCCACCAACAAAAATATTGGAGAACTGACTGAAGTCAAAGAGATTTTGCAGCAGGTAGATCGTAATGGCATTCATGCCGATTATGACAAAGGGAAATGCCAGTTTGCGATATCCCTTGACATCTATGACCCAGTAAAACAGTGCGAACAGCAGCATGGCCCAGCCGTTGGTATATAGAACGTAGGAACTGGTCCACAGCCTGGTAATGATGGGAAACGTCATTCCCCACAGCAGTCCAGCGCCAATGCTAATGATCCCTCCTCCTATTAACACCTGAAGTTTTCTGGCATGTGTCCAAGAAGTTCGAATCAGATGTCCGCATAGAACTCCGAGCATTACCGTGCCGATGGAAGGAATCGTACTCAGATACCCTTCATTGTCTCCAAACACGTAACAACAGAATTTACCCGGCAAAAATAAACGGTCGATGTAGCCTTCGAGGTTCCCGGCTTGTGTGTAGACTCCATGCCCGAACCCGGGCACGGGAATGAGCGCCATCATTGCCCAATAGCCCAAAAGCAAAATAGCGGTCCAAATAACCTGACCCCGAAAGCGGTATCTCAGCGTGATCAATGCCGCAAAGAAATAAGACAGTCCGATTCGCTGTAAAACTCCCGTGTACCGGAAATCCGCAAAATTCAACTGGAGGATGCCGTTGTACACCAGTCCGAGCAGAATCAGCGTAATGGTGCGTTTTGTTATATGCCACACCAATTTCCTTTTCTGTTCACCAAGCGCTACACGACGACTGATTGCAAACGGCAGGCTAAGGCCTACGACGAAAAGAAACAGTGGCGCAATAAAGTCCCAGCAGGTAAAGCCCACCCATGGCGTGTGCTGCAATTCGTGAGCTATAACGTTGCGGAACGGTAGATGCAGTGCAACCGCAACCGCCATCACGAAGCCGGTTCCGTCCTGCATGAGCCAGAACATATCGAAACCACGCAGCGCGTCGATCGACAGGACGCGGGTACTGGCTGGCTTGGCCGGTGAGGAGGACGAGATACTTCTAGTTTGTTGGCCTGCCGCATCGGTCGAGGTGTTCCTCTGTTCCTGTGTTATTTGCGCCATAGATTTATGACTCCTTATAGCTCGCCGAGACTGGCGATCGAAGGTGCAGATTTAAATCCACGTGTTTTGATTCCGTCATAGAGAATGCCAGCCAGCAACCAGAGAGAGCCTAAGATCTTGGAACTTGTGGGCAAATTTAACCAAATGATGAGGCAGAACAAAAATCCAAGTCCAGGTATCAGTGCATCGAACAGGAAGTTTCTTTGCGATCGACTACGCGATAAGTAGAGTTGATTGATCGTCGCGGCGTTGACACCCATGAAGGCTAGAAACGCACCGAAATTGATCAATTCGGCAGCTTGCGCGTAGTTCAACAGCAGAGAGCCCAGGAATACAAAAGCTCCAATCAGCAAGATGCTGTAGACGGGGGTGTGGCGTTTGCTATCCAGGTAGGTGAAAATGCGAGGCGGCAGCACCTTGTCTCTTCCCATTCCAAATAGAAGGCGAGATACTCCTGCCTGCGCACTTAGGCCGGATCCAAAACTTGCGACGATCAAAATAACAGCCATGGCGTCGAAAAGGGACTTACCGCCCACGATCCGGGTCACATCCATAAAAGCGGTTTCAATGTTGTGGAATGCATGGAAATTGGGTGACACGCGCTGCGCCAGGTAGATTTGCAGGCCGCCAAAAATGCCGGTGAAGAAACACACAAAGACAGTAGCGATCAATATATTGCGCTTTGGATTTTCGACGTCTTCCGAGAGAGTGCTGACTCCATCGAACCCGCCATAGGTAAGCGCGGCGACGGAGGTGCCGGTCGCAATGCTTTTCCAATGAAATGTGCTTGGATCATAGAACGGTCGGATGGAAAAGAGACCGGACCATCCTTCCGTATGCCACAGCCAGCGCGTCCCAAGGAAGATGAATGCCAGGATGACAACCACCATGCTGATCATCATGACCGTGTTTGCGGCAGCGGTAGCGCGAATGCCTCTTAAGTTGACGATGGTCATGGAGGCAGCGAACAAC
>JAJYSL010000306.1 GCA_021793595.1 Acidobacteriota bacterium | reverse complement strand
GCCAAGTGGATTTTTCTTTGAGGGAAATGACCAGGCGTTCTCCTGCGGCAGCACGCTTACTTTGCTTCTGCTCGAATCATGCACCCAGGTCTGGAGATAGACTCCATGAAATTTGCCGCATCGAAGTTCACCATGTTGGCTGTTGTTATTTTTTTTGCGTTGCCTCTAATGGCGCAGGAGTCTGCAACGGCTGCGGCACCCACTACCGGACGACCGGTTCGCGTCATTACGATTCGAGCCAAAAAATACGAATTCATTCCGTCCGAAATTAACCTGAAAAAAGATCAGACTGTGAAGCTGGAGCTTAGCTCGGAGGATGTCGAACACAGTCTGGAAGTTCGCGGCCTGGGAATCAATGGCATCATGAAAAAAGGGGAAGTGACCGATGTGGTCGTCACCCCAACCAAGATCGGCGATTTCAAAGGGAAATGCGGCAAGTTCTGCGGTTTCGGCCACGGCAGGATGCACTTCCTGGTGCACGTGGTTCCTTAGGAAACCGAATTCGGAGTCACGTCCAGTGTTCCGGTTAGATCGGTAATCCGGTCGATGTGGTGATGCTGGCACCAGTCCCGCAAGCCGCCGGCAATCCGCTCTACCGCGCGCGGGTCAGCATAGCTGGCGGTGCCAACCTGAACCGCAGTCGCTCCCGCCAGCATGAACTCAATCACATCCTCGGCCGTCGTGATTCCTCCCATTCCCAGGATTGGGATGGAAACCGCTTGCGCTGCCTGATATACCATGTGCAAGGCCAATGGTTTGATGGCCGGTCCGGACAGGCCGCCTGTGATATTGGCCAGCAGCGGGCGCCTCGTTTTCGCATCGATGGAGATTCCCAGAAATGTATTCACCAGGGAAATCGCATCCGCGCCGGCGTCGGCCGCGGTACAGGCCATCTGAGCGATGCTGGTTACATTGGGCGACAGCTTTACGATTAGAGGACGCTGGGCTAGCTGCTTCGCCCGCATCACTAGTTCATAGAGCGCGGAAGCGTCCGTCCCGAAAACCATTCCGCCGTTTTCAGTGTTGGGGCAGGAAACGTTCAGTTCATAGGCCACAATCCCTTCCACCGCATTCAGTGCCGCGATCACGGCGCAATAATCTTCTATGCAGCCGCCAAACACATTGGCAATCGCAGGGCAGGGAAGTTTCTGAATTGCCGGCAGCTTCTGCTCAATAAATGCAGTGATACCCATGTTTTGTAGCCCGATGGCGTTTAGCATGCCGGCCGCCGTTTCCACGATGCGCGGCGGTGGGTTACCGCGCATGGGCTCTTTGGAAAGGCCTTTCGTAACGAATGCACCAATCTTATTTAACGCCACAATGTCTTCAAACTCGACACCGTAGCCGAATGTGCCGCTGGCAGCGATGACGGGGTTGCGCAGCTCGATGCCGCAGAACGTGACGCGCAAATCTGGCTTTTGGTTGGAGATCATGATTTAGGAGGTATGCTTGCATGTGGCCTTACGGCGCTGGGAATTGAAGATTTGCGTGGTCGCCTTGATGTCTTTCTTGCTTGGCGCTTTCTGCTGTGTACGTAGACCCGCCGAGGTTTGACTTCCACTTCTGGATGGATCGCCTGCGTCAGAATGTGGCCGATGCTTGCAGAAGGCTGATTGATATCCAGCAACGCCGCCAGCGTAGCAGCAATGTCTACCGGTTGTACCCGCCCGCGATAGATGCCGGGCGTGAACACGGAACCATAGAAGCCAAGCGGCACATGGCGGTCATACGAATAGGGAGAAAAATGCGTGGTACCACTTCCCAGGTTTTGCATTTGGTACGCGTCCGGAATCAACATGACGTACCAACCTCCATTTGGCGAATAGCTGTGCGCGATGAGACGTCCGAATTCTGTCGGCGGCAATCCAGGCTGCAGGGACGCCATTTGCAAGCGTGTAAAAGTACGAAAGATCGCGGGCCTCGGCGGCAAACGTCGGGAACTTGGCTTTACCTTGGAGTCTGCGATGGTTGCGGCGGGATCGATTGCAGCCATCGCTCCCGGAATCGCATCTTGAATTGCGCGTTCGCCTTCCAGCTCGTTGATGCCTGCGTGTTCAAACACAGGACTCTTGAGGGAAATGTACGGCAGTTCCTGATCCGGCAGCAGATATTCCAGATGCTGACCAGGAGAAAACCTGCCATTCATACTTTTGTTCAGCGCGGCGAGTAGCGGATTTAATTGAATGGTGGCAGCGGGAACTCCAAGCGCCTGCGCGTCCGCGGACACTGGCGCGACGCCATGATCCGCGGTCAGGACGATCCATATATTCTGCAGACCTCCAGGAACATTGTGATCGAGCCACTGAAAAAACTGGTCCAGATTGCCGTCGAGCTGATCCACCAATTCCTTCTGCGCAGGTGAGTCGGGGCCGACGCGATGGCCAAGGATGTCTGTCGAAGAGATGCTGATGGTCAGCACATCGGTGACGTTTCCGCCGCCCAGATTTTCACCCTGAATCAATGCCTTGACGAAATCGAGTTCGTATTCAATGGCGGCATCCGTCGGTCCCACAGTGGAGTAAAACGAGCTGTTTGCGGGTACCCCGGCTTCTGTCCGCGCCTGGGCGGCACGGCCGCTTTGGTTAAAAGCCTGCGCCCATTCCGGCAGAGTAGGCATGTAATACGTCGAGGTGACAAATGCGCCGCTCTGCGGATCGATCCAGAAGGCGCCGTTGGCGGTGTGGCCGGCCGTCAGGATAGCGGCGCGATCTTTCAGAGATACTCCAAACAGCTTGGAGCCGCCCTTGGTCGCCAGTCGAACTTCGTCGCCAATCGTACTGGCCAGCAGATTGCGAGGTGATGCTCCTTCGCGCAACGATTCCGGGGCATTGGCGTGCAATCCTACAAGGCTGTAGCGTGGATCTTCCACTGCGGTGATCGGGCGCTTGTCGTTGCGGGTCAAATCCCACCATTGATTGCTTGCGATTCCATTGCCATCCGTGTACGCGCCGGTGGCAATGGTGGCATGGCCGGCGGCTGTCACCAGATTCGCATAGTCGTAGTAGCAGTCGGGGAAATATGCACCCTCTTTCAGGAATAGATTGAAGCCATTTCCCTGGAAATCCGTGCGGTATCGCTCCAGATAATCTTCTCGAAACTGATCGATCACCAAAAGGATGACCAGTTTGGGATGCGCATCATACGCGCTTGCTGCGCAGGGGATAGAGTACAAAATCGGAAGCAGGAGAACGAAAAGGCAGATCCATAGACGTTTGAACATAGGGTTCGGTTGCGTATCAATGCCGCGACTGAAAATATGGTAACAAGAGGGTTGCCGCTACGAGAAATGCACGACCAACATGCATGAATAAGATACGGGCGAGTAGATCGACATGCCTGACTCGCTCCCGTCATAAAAATACCGGAATGGCGATTCTCGTAAGCGATTGAGGCGGATATCTGACATTCGAAATACAGCTCACACGAACATGCGGCAGTTTGTTATTCCCCCGCAATCCACTGGCTCTTTAGTTCGGCAGCGACCAGATCTGGGTTGGCAGATTCTGCCCACAGGTTTGCATGCTCAGGCCCTGCGACGGACTGGCAGGATCGCTGGCCGTGAGACATTGGCCGCCCTCGCCGATCAAGTTGCCGAGCAGAGTGTAGTGCCAGCGCTGGGCTTGCGAGGCGCCGCAGTCCCGCATCGCTAGCTTTCCGTCCGCAACCGCAAGGCATTGCCCACCAGACTTCAGCGCACCCCCGGCGGTGATAGTCCAGGTTTCTGCCCGGGTACCCGAGCAATCCTCCGTGCTTCCGGAAGCGGTCAGGCATCGTGTGTAATTGTCAATCGTTTCGCGATGCCGCGTAGGCACGATCATGATAATTGCGCCAGTGCGGGTTGGCACGCGGCAGGCGGCGGTGGGACGAATACGCCAGATCGCAGTGTCGTGACTGGCGACGCTCGCCTGCAACGTGGAGATCGCGGTTTGGCGAGTTCCGTCCCATAAGTTCCATGCCTCCAGGCGGCATCCCGCGCTAGCAGAGAAGCCAAAGTCGGTGGGATGCAAATCCACCTGAATCGGGGAAGGTCCACGGTTCAGCACTGCGACTGCGTACTCGCCGCCGCTTAACTTCTTGAACAGAACATCCATAATTGAGTTGCGTCTTATCAGCGTGGCCGTTTTGCCCAGCGGATCCTGGTCAACTCGCAGAACGGCCTTGTTGCCGAGAATCGCTGTTGCTTGTGGACTCAGCTTTTCAAGATCGGAGCTAAGGATCAGCGGCACCGACATCATGGACCACAAGGCCAGTTGGCTGCGGGTTTCAGCCAGGTTTACTCCAGCGTCACCGCCAATGATGAAGTCGGCGTCATTCCAGTTACCAGGCTTCTGAAAGCGGCCCAGCGGAAGGTTGTAGGCATAATTCCACAGCACGCTATGAAAGCGAGGATTGTTGGGGTTCTTCGTATGATAGGTGGCAATGTCGCTACCTTCGCGCCACAGTTGCCCATACCCGCGCACCCAGCTCAACACGTCGTACCACTCGGGCGTGCCTTGGAAATATGCCGGAGCCGATTCAGAGAAAACGATAGGACGGCCGACAGTTTTGATCGCCGCGCTCTGCGCCGCATAGGCCTGGCGGTAGACTTCGGCCTTCGTAGCGCCCGGTGGCAAATAGAGATTGCAGCCGTCCAGCTTCAGGTAATCCACCCCCCAGGAAGCGAACAGCCGCGTGTCCTGCAGAAAGTGGTCTTTGCCGCCTCCAGCCGGAACACCGCTGCCGGCATAGCCGCCGCAGGTCGTAGAGCCGGAGTCCTCATAGATGCCGAACTTGAGGCCCATCGCGTGGACGGCCTGAGCGACCGGTTTCATTCCATTCGGGAAGCGCGCTGGGTCGGCTTGCAGATTGCCGTTTGCATCGCGATCTTTTTGCATCCAGCAATCGTCGATGGTTACCGTGTTGTAGCCGTGCGCGGCGAGGCCGCTCTTCACCAGTTCTCGCGCATTGCTGAGAATAGTCTGTGCGGTAAAGCCGCACTGATAGTGAGCCCAGTCGTTCCAGCCCATGGGCGGGGTAGAGGCCAGCGGCTTGCCGCTAGCACGGGCAGCAAAGCCAGGCACCGCGAAACAGCAGAACAAAGCCAGCAGGAAAGTCGCCAGGAATTTGGCAGCGCTGGTCTTCCGGAAAAATGCTCGATCAGGCAGCTTAGGGCTTGCTTTCTTCATCCTCTACTCCGTTTTGGTTGCTTGCACAAGCAATTCCACTGCAGGCGCTACCATGTCCAGTAAAACAGCCTGTGGCTGCTCCGCGGACTTCACCACTTCCAGATCGTGCTGGCGTTCGTCGGCTGTCGCGGTTTGATTGTTTCGCAGATTGTCCAAAGCCCGCAAGCCGATTACAGCAACCTGGTTCAAACCGTGCGAAAGCGGAACCAATTCCTGCGTCAGCGACGACTGTACCAGCAAGGGCTGCAGCTTCGCGTCATTGTCGCGCCAGAGCGTCAGCCATTCGCGCGCCTGTCGC
>JAJYSL010000305.1 GCA_021793595.1 Acidobacteriota bacterium | reverse complement strand
CAGCGGCCGCAGATTTTTGCCATCAGCCCCAATCTGCCATAAGGAAGTGGTGTGATTCAGCGAGTTGATCAGGGTGAATCGCAGTTCTGACCCATCCGGGGACCAGCGCAGCCAGAATGCACGCCCCGGCAACGCTGCAAATTTCCTGGAGCCGGTCCCATCTTCATCGGCGATGAAAAGGTTCGTCCCGTTGGCGTAGAGAATCCGCTTGCCGTCAGGCATCACTGTCGCATCGTGCGCCTGAATGTTAGAGAAGCTGCGGGCCGTCCCTCCCAGTGTGGGCAAAATCCACAAGGGCTGTTCCGCTTCCGGAATCAAATAGTTACGCACCACTAGCTGGGACCCATCCGGGGAAATGTCGCCGAGCGATGGGGCCGAAATTTCTGAAGGGACGGGCAGAAGGCTGGTTTCGCCGTCGGCGATCAGCGCCTGCATCAATTCTTCGCGGCCGGTTTCTATCTGCAGAAAATAAATGCGAGAGCCGTCTGTCGCCATTGCCCCCAGGTTTTCCTGCAGCGGCTCGCCAGGGAAGACTCTTCCTGAATAGGTGACCTGTGAAATGCGGAGCGGGGTCTGAAATGGGGTCGCTACGGCGCTCCACCATACCAGCAACCCGCCCCCAGTCAGAAGGAGGGCTACGGCAATTAGCGCCAAGAATGCCCAATCATTCCAGTGCTGTCGCGCCGAGGTTGGTGCCTCGAGCGCAGAAACTTGAGTCTCCACGGCTAAAGGCGTCGCCAAAAAAGGCTTTGGCGTCGTCGCTTCGGGATCCATGCGGATCGGAGCGATGAAGCGATATCCGCGGCGCGCCATGGTTTCGATGAAGCGAGGATTGTCCGCGGAATCCCCCAGGGCCTCCCGTAGCTTATTCATGGCTGTCCCCAGACTGTGGTCGAAATCGACTGTGGTCTGGTCGCCGCCCCAAAGGCGCTGCTGCATCTCCTCCCTGGAGATTATTTCCCCGGGCCGCTCCAGCAGGAGCGAGAGAACCTTGAAGGGCTGATTCTGAATCTTGACCCGCATTCCGGACTTATAGAGTTCCTCCGTTTGCAGATCGACTTCGAACACGCCGAACCGAACTCTCTGAGATGGGTACTGTACGGGTTCCACGTGGTAACTCTTCCTACGGGACGCTTCTGTGAGCGATCCGGTTATTTTCAAGCGTCCGTTCTCGTTTCTACTCCCCGGCTGTTCTCTAGTCAACGGCGACATTCAGCCGATGAAGTCAGGAGATACTCGCGGGTAACCAGATGAAATAAAAAGATTTATCAGATGAAATCTATTTGATGGAGAAACGATTGTCCGTGCATTGATTGGTGAATGGGGTCGGGCGTTTAAATAGGCCGTTTGGTCAACATCCGCGCCGAGTCGAAACGAACGAACTGCCTGCTTCAAGATTTGACAAACGTTCTACGGCTAAGAGAACGGGCCAGGCTGAGAGCGAAAGGTGGAAATTCAACCCAGCGGCAACAAAATCGATGTCGCGGTCAACTGGTAGCAGCAACTATTTTAGGAGAGCCCAATATGAGTAGGAATGCAATATCGCCACAACCCCAAAGCCAGGGATGGAGTTTGCTCTGGATCGTCATCCTGGTTGTCCTGGTTCTGGTAGGATCCGGTCCAAGATCCTTTGCGCAATCGGACACCGGACGGGTCGTGGGAACTGTAACGGACCCAACGGGTGCGTCGATTTCAGGGGCGAATGTCACCCTCACCAACTCGGCCAACGGGTTGAAGTTTTCCGCCGTCGCTGACGCAGCCGGCGAATTCACGATCTTCGCCGTGCCGCGCGGCAACTATGTGGCGAAAATTGACGCACCAGGATTTCAGTCGCAGACCACCAGCTTCACTCTGACCGTCACCCAGGTGCAGACGTTGCTATTCAAGCTGCAGCCAGGCAAAGTCTCCACCACAGTACATGTCTCCAGCGCCGCGCCTTTGTTGAACACCAGCAATGCCACGCTGGGAGAGACCATTCAGGGGCCGCAGATCACCCAGCTTCCGTTGAACGGGCTAAACTTCATGAATCTGGCTCTTCTGACTCCAGGCGTGACGGAAGGGCCATACGGGAACGGGCTGAGCGGCGTATCGGGAAACGCGGAGAGCTTTCGATACAACGAAAGCGGAAGCGCATCGATATCCGTCAACGGACTTCCGACAAGCGCGAACAACTACATTCTGGATGGAGTGGACAACAATGACGACCTGGTCAACACGCTGATCTTCTTTACTCCGATCTTCGGCACCCAGGAGTTCAAGGTGGACACGAGCGTGGCGCCGGCACAGTACGGCCGCGCAGGCGGCGGCATTGTGGTCAGTTCCATCAAGTCCGGCACGAATTCCATCCATGGTTCGGCCTTCGAGTACTACCGGAGCGGGGTGTTCGATTCGAATCCCTATTATATTTTTCCGGGCGAGCACTCGACCCCAAACCCCTCGTACAATCGCAACCAGTTCGGCGGCGACGTGGGGCTGCCGATCATTAAGAACAAGTTGTTTGCATTCGGCGATTACCAGGCCTGGCGTGAGCACACGCCGGTAGGGGGACATCTTGTCACTGTCCCGACAGCTAAGATGCGCACAGGGGACCTTTCCGAGGTGCTGGATCCGGCATTAAATCCAAAGCCATTTAACCACTCCAATCTATGCGACCCCAACGGACCGGCCACCGGGCAAATTTTCGATCCCATCACCTGCCAGCAGTTTTCCTACAACGGGCAACCGAACGTTATTCCGCCAAATCGTTTGAACCCGGCGGCAGTGAATTATTTGAATGCATTTCCGCTACCCGCCATTACCAACACGATTTACGACAACTACGAGACCTTTGAACAAGCAATCACGAATTACAACGACTTCGACATTCGTCTTGATTGGAACGCCGGCCAGAAGGACCTGTTTTTCTTCCGGTACAGCTATGACAATTCCGTGCAGATAAAGAACTCCGAATTCCAAAAATTGCCAGCCGGGTTCGGTACCGGATCCAGCTACAGCCATGCCCGGGGTTACGATCTGGGCTATACCCACACCTTCACACCGAAGGCCGTCAATGAGTTCCATGCCAACTACAACCGAGACGACTACGGTTATCAGCCGCCTATGTATGGAGACCCAGTTTCGAAGAACCTGGGGATTGTGAATGCCAACCGCAGCCTGGAGACAAGCGGCGGCGCGTTGATCGGCGGTTATGCCTATGAAATTGAATATTCGGGCGACTATGGATTGTATGCCGTCCCGCAGAACAATATAGAAGGGACGGACACATTCAACTGGGAGCACGGCAAGCATTCCTTCAAGTTCGGCGGCACATTGATTCATCGACAGATGGAGTATTTCCGTCCCATAGCCGGCAAGGGTTTTTTCAATCTCTCGGGAAATGGCCAGGATTACACCGGCTACGAAGTTTCGGACCTGCTGTCGTCGTTCGTCGACAACTATTCCATCGGCGCGCAAAACGGCTTTTTTGCAAATATCAGCCAGGAAGACGGCCTCTTCGCGCAGGACGACTGGCGGCTCAATCGCAAGCTGACACTGAATTTGGGTGTGCGTTGGGACCTGATTACTTGGCCGTATGAAGCTCACAATCGGCAGGCATCCTTCGATGTCTCCACCGGCCAGGTATTGCTTGCAGGGAAAAATGGAGTTTCCCGCAGCATCGTAAACCAGGACTACAAGTACTGGAGTCCGCGCCTTGGTTTTGCCTACGATGTGCGCGGGGACGGGAAGACGGTGCTGCGAGGCGGATATGGAATGTACTATTACCCAACCTATGGGGGCATCAGCAATCAGTTAGGACAACAACCTCCATTCGGCGGCGCGGTCGACTATCAGGCCAGACTCGGCTATTGCATTACTTTCACAGGCCAGACGCCACAGGTAGGGACGGATAGTTATGCAAGCTGCAAGGTAAGTTCTGCAAATCAAACCACTCCGCTGCCGCAGCCCGGATTCCCCAACTTCAATCCGGCAGCACCGCCCGCCGGCCTCAGCACCATTGCTGCGAATCGGAACAACGAGCAAAGCGATGTGCAGGAGTGGAACCTTCAGCTGGAACAGCAATTGGCCGCTCACGATGTGTTCGATATTGCCTATGTTGCGAACAAGGTCGATCACATGCCCAGCTACTATAACTACACGCTGTATCAGTTTGGCGCCGGGGCGCCACTGCCAACAGGGGAAAGATATTTTCCCAACCTGGGCAATATCACCTACGAAATCTATAACGCCAGCGCCAACTACACCGGGCTGCAGTTGCAGTATCAGCACCGGGCCACAAACCTGATTACAACCGCGGCGTATACCTGGTCTCATACGCTGGACGACAATTGCGGCACGCTTTGCTTGTTCTACAATCCGAAAATCAGCTACGGAAATTCCGCTCAGGATGAACGGAACGTATTCAGCTTCTCCACTGTCTACTTCTTTCCATTTGGACGCGGCCAGCGTTATGGCGGGCAGGTTTCCCGGCCCATGGATTGGGTGATCGGCGGCTGGCAAACCAACCTGATCGCGCTGCTGGCGAGCGGTCAGCCATTCGACCTGTCAACGGGACTCACAGCCACAGGCAATGAGCCGGACCAGATTTCGCCCGTACGCTATCCAAAGGGCATTCGAGGGTACTGGTTCGATCCGGCGGCCTTCTCCGTCGCTAACATTCCGACCGAGACGGTGGGCGGAAACCAGGTGTACACACGCTTCGGAACCGCGCGTCGTAACCAGCTCTTCGGTCCGGGGCAACGCATTGTCAACTTCTCTATGCAGAAGAATGTCCATCTAACAGACCGCTATTCTCTGGAACTGCACGGGGATGCATTCAACGTATTCAATACTCCGCAGTTCACCAACCCTGGCAGTACGTACAATCAGGGCACATTCGGAAAGATCACAAGCGTCCAAAACAACACCAATCGTCAAATTCAACTTGCGGCACGCTTCGTGTTCTGAAAACTCCTGCAAGCCGACAGCCCCGTACTGCTACTAGTGCGGGGCGCTCTCTCTCGATTTGTCGAAGGATGGACCCTGCTTTGCACAACTTTCAGGGAGCGAGCCGATGTGCGAAATTTTTAAAATCGCGGGAGAAGTTGGGATGGTAAATACCATGAATTGGGCGCGACGTGTGCTGCCACACAGCGAATCTGGGCATCGTTTTCGGGTAGGGACGCTGTCGCATTCTGTGGCGCGTCGAATGCCACTGGAAATGCCGACGCGATTTCCTTGGATCCTCTTTTGTTGGCTGTTGCTGCTGCTGATCGCTTACCCGCGATCGACCCATGCCGAAGAAAAACCTCGGCAACATTCGGCTTCCACGGCCAGACCGGAGATCCAGGAAACCGATCCGCCCAACTGGTGGAGCGGCATGCCCAATCCAATGTTGCTATTGCATGGAAAAAATCTTTCCGGTGCGCGCGTTCGGACAAGTGTGCAGGGAATTGTGGTGCAGCGAACCCGAGTGTCCTCGAATGGCGACTGGCTG
>JAJYSL010000304.1 GCA_021793595.1 Acidobacteriota bacterium | reverse complement strand
CGCCGATGACGAAGCGCCCCGTCGGATTGATGTGGTATTTGGTGTCCTCGTCCAGCAGTTCTGCCGGGACGGTCGCCTGAATCACGTGCTTCAGAATGTCGGCGCGCAGATCTTCGTTGGTGACGCTCTCTGCGTGCTGGGTGGAAATAACCACGGCATCAATCCGAATCGGCTTGCCTGTGGCGTCATATTCCACCGTGACCTGGCTTTTGCCATCGGGGCGGAGGTAGCTGAGCTGGCCGGATTTGCGGACTTCCGACAGACGCTTCGTCAGTTTGTGGGCCAGTGAAATGGCAAGCGGCATCAGTTCCGGGGTCTCGTCGGTTGCATAGCCGAACATCATGCCCTGATCGCCGGCTCCACCCGTGTCCACGCCCATGGCAATGTCGCCAGACTGCTTGTTGATGGTCGAAATCACGGCGCAGGTATTCGAGTCGAAGCCATAGACCGCGTTGTCATATCCGATGGAAGCGACAACGCCGCGCACCAGCGATTGAAAATCGACATAGGCTCGAGTGCTGATTTCTCCCGCAATTACCACCAGACCGGTCGCGGTCAGCGTTTCGCAAGCGACCCGGCTATGCGGGTCCTGGTCGAGACATGCGTCCAGAATTGCGTCGGAAATCTGGTCGGCAATCTTGTCGGGATGTCCTTCTGTTACCGATTCTGAGGTAAATAACAAACGATCTTGTGCTAGCAAATTTCCTCCTGGTGCGGGTCGAGCCTTTGAATTTGTCGAACAGGCTGGAATGCCGCTGCAATATTGGACGCCCCATTGCAGTCCGAGGAATCGGACTGGAGTGAAACAAACCAAGATCACTCCTATCAGGCTAACAAATGTTTAAATTCGGAGGGCAATGGAAGCGCAGCCAATGGGCGAGATAAGCCGATGGCAGGTCGATTATCGCAGTGAATGGGACGCATGATGGTGTAGCTTCTTTTTTCCCTGAACCACGATGGGTGCCGGCGCCGCTGGGTTCACTGTGGAAGTTGCCGCATATGTGGGCGGCGGCGATACGATCGACAAGGCAGTGATGCGTTGATGAACATATCCCCACACAACCCAACCCAATCCACACAGCAGCAGCAACAACGCGACCACGCCTGCCCAGCGCAGCTTGGTGTCAATGACGCGGCCAGCCCGGTGAGAGGAAACACTCAACGCAAACGCCGCCCAGTCCTTATCGCTATTGGCCGAGGGAGGATTTTTTTGCCCGCTGGCGTCCAGAAACCGGTCCACCCATTCGCTTTCGTCCAGGCCCAGGAAACGCACATAACTTCGCACGATCCCCTTGCTGAGGATTCCACCGGGCAACTGGTCAAACGCATCGGATTCAAGCGCCTGCAGGCTTCGCACCGTCACCTTTGTCGTCTGGGCAATGTCTTCCAGACTGACAGAACGGCGCTGTCGCTCGCAGCGAAGGGCTTCTCCGAAGTGTTGCATAGATGTAGTTCCTGCTGTCACAGATAGAACTCTCTATTTGCACTGATTATTCGGTGTTTGCAGATTAATCCTGCACAATAAACGAGTCAAATCAATTCATGCTATCTTGATACCGCCAAACTCGAGTACGTATCTCTATAGTACCGAAGGATGTTGCACGATTTTTTGAGCTTTTTACCCCATGAAAGCGATCTTTTCTGTCAAACCGATATACTGACGGAGGAGCGCACCACCGAAGCTTCGTCCGTCACCCGATTCTGCCGATACTCCCCGACTTAACGACCTAAAAATGAATAAGCTCATCTTCGGAAACCTGGTCTACCGCCCCCTTCGTTCGCTGCTCAGTCTGACTGCCGTCGCTATTGAAGTGGTCATGATCATCTCCGTGACAGCCATCATGCTGGGTATGCTGAACGACAGCAAAGCGCGCACTGGCGGCATCGGCGCAGACCTGATCGTGCGACCAGCCAGCTCCAGCTTTCTTGTCGGCGTAAGTGGAGCGCCAGTCTCAGCCAAAGTTGCCAATGTGCTGGCGCGATTGCCCCACGTGACTGTCGCTTCTCCCGTAGCCGTGCAATTCGTTACCGGAAAGTCACTTGAAAACATCTTCGGCATCGACTACGAAAGCTTTAATGCTTTAAAGCCTTTTATTTTTGTTGACGGGACTCCATTTCAACATCCATTCGATGTGATCGTGGATGACGTTTTTGCGCGCAGCGGTAAGGGCAATAAGGTAGGGGACGAAATCTCCATCATGAATCATCAGTTTCGGATTTGCGGCATTGTCGAGCATGGCAAAGGCGGCCGAAAGTTCATTCCACTCACCACGCTGGACCAGCTGACCGGCTCCGAGGGCAAAGCCTCGCTGTTCTATTTGAAGCTCGACACGCCTGCCAATGACACTTTGGTGGAGCAGGAGATCCTACACACGCCTGGGATGGAAGGCTACCAGGTGCAAACCATGCAGGACCTTCTTTCGCAAATGACGCCGAGTCGTCTGCCCGGCTTGGAACCCGCGCTGTATAGTGTGATCGGCATCGCATGCATCATTGGATTTCTGGTCATCTTTCAATCCATGTATCTGGCGGTCATGGAACGTACGCGTGAAATTGGGATTTTGAAAGCCCTCGGCGCGTCCAAGGCCTATATCGTTTCTGCCATCCTGCGAGAGACCGGCATGTTGGCCGTGGGAGGAATCGTGCTTGGTATCGTACTGAGTTTTATCGCGCGGGCCGGTGTCACTTCAAAATTTCCTACCATTGCATTTCCTATCACCATGTACTGGGTTCTGTACGCGACCATCTTGTCCCTGGTGAGCGCGTTGTTCGGAGCCATCTACCCGGCCTACAAGGCGGCTCGGAAAGATCCCATCGACGCCCTCGCCTATGAATAGCGGCGAGTGATGAGGTTATCATTCCCGCAGCGGAGTTACGGTCCATCACCAGTTAGGTCATCGCCAAGGTACCGTCACGGAACTTCTGGTTGAGATTCCATGGGGTAACGGAATGCGTGCTGCTTCCAGCGGGCGATTGGGCCTTCAAAGTAACGCCACGAAAGTGCGGAAGCGCCAAACGCAACAACTAGTCCCACGACCAGCGCAACACTGTGCGGAAGATAGTTTCGCAACGCCAGGTAGACGGGATAGTGCACGAGATACAGGCAATAACTGATTCTTCCCAGCCAGCGAAGCAGCGGCTGGCGCAGCAGTCGCGGCACAATTCCAGACGTACCGCTGACCGCCAACGTAACCAGCAGCCAGAGCGACCATGCCAGCCATAGGACGGTGTAGTCAGTGGCGTTGAAAACACGCAGATCGAAGACACTTCGCTTGGTAATTCCCGTCGCAAAATCGATCCATATAGCCAACGCAATCAGCGCCATCACGCATCCATACAGCCAGCGCGCATAGAGTTGAAGGCGGGCTCGCCAGGCGTGGCCGTAGTCCCACCAAAGAACCGCCACCAGGCATCCGGCGGCGAGCGAATCCATCTGCGCGAGGAACAATTCCTGGCCCCCTTTCGGGTCCGGATAAACGTATCGAGCCCAGGGGGTCAGCAAGAGAATCAGCGCCAGAACAGTGAGCAGAGCGGAGCGGCGAGCGCGTGTGAACGTCACCAGCGGAGCCCACAGAATATAGAAATACTCTTCCACCGACAACGACCACAGGACGCCGAATCCCATCACAACCCAGTCCGGATGCGGCACGATGGTCAGATGTGTAATCAGCGGCGGTAAAAACGCCTGTAGGAAAGTGATGTAGAGCAGCACTGTTTTTACCGGTTGCGGAGTGCCCACACTCGCTGAGGCCGTGAAATACACCAGAAGGGCAAGAAAGTAGAGAGGAAACAACCGAAGAGAGCGCCGCACGTAAAAGATTTTTAGTGCGCCACGCTCATCGGTCAGCCGCAGCAGAATGGACGTAATCAGAAATCCGGAAAGCACAAAAAAAAGATTGACTCCCATCCACCCCCATTGTGGTCCTAGCAAAAGCAGACTTGGATGATGGATATAATGGCGCATCAGGACCATGGCAATGGCGATGCCGCGCAGACCATCCAGTTCAAGGATTCTTTGTGCCGGACTGTGAACAGTGGATGAGATTTCGATGGTCCCCGAAAACGGTTGCAGCGCCTGGAAGGCTCATGCGGCAGAATAGCATCGAGCGATCCGAACGCGGCGTTTCAAGTGACAGCTTCGCACCAGAAAGCCCCATTCTATGGAAGGACAGCGATTGAAAACATTGTCTCTTATCGCACGAATACGAGACAATGACAGCAATCTTCACCGCATCATTCGACAAACAAACTATGAGTAAAACAGCAATCATTATTGGCGCCGGGCCTGCCGGCCTAACTGCGGCCCTGGAGTTGCAGCGGCATTCCGACGTTCACCCGATCGTCCTGGAAGCCACAAGCGAGATTGGCGGCATTTCCCGTACCATCCGCTACAACGGCAATCGCATGGACATTGGCGGACACCGCTTTTTTTCAAAATCCGATCGGGTGATGGAGTGGTGGCTGGATGTGATGCCGGCTGCGACCACCGATGGCGCTGGCGGCGCGATTCCCATCAGCTACCAAAATAAGCAGCGCACGATTCAATCGGGCGAGCGAAATCTTGCTCCCGAAAGCCATGATCTGGTGATGTTGATCCGCCCACGCAAGAGTCGGATCTATTTTCTGCGCAAATTTTTCGATTATCCCATCAAGCTGACGCCCGAAACTTTGCGTGGCCTGGGGTTGCCTCGCACGGTAGGCGTCGGGTTCAGCTATCTGCGTGCCCGTTTCTTTCCTCGCAAGCCGGAAGGTTCGCTGGAAGATTTTATCGTCAATCGATTCGGCAGGCAGCTCTATGGATTGTTCTTTGAGTCCTACACGGAAAAAGTCTGGGGCGTGCATCCGCGGCACATCAGCGCCGAATGGGGAGCGCAGCGTATCAAAGGCCTGTCCCTGACCAGCGCGGTAAAACATTTTGTGAAACAGGCATTTTCCGGCAAGAAGAAGGCCTCTGGCGATTTGAGCCAGAAGGGCGTGGAAACATCTCTCATCGAGCGTTTCCTCTATCCGAAATTTGGTCCCGGTCAGTTGTGGGAGCATGTGGCCTCGATGGTGCAATCCAATGGCGGCGAACTGCACATGCGGACTCGCGTGACGGAACTTCGAGTCGAAGGCAACAGAATTTCCGAGGTGGTCGCGGTCGATGCGGAAGGGAAGACACACGTCTTTCCCGCCGACTATGTCATCTCCACCATGCCAATTCAACATCTGATTCGCAGTCTTCAGTGTCCGATTCCTGCGGAAGTGAAAGAAGTCAGCGAAGGTCTGATTTATCGCGACTTCATCACCGTCGGCCTGCTGGTGAACAAGCTGCTTGTGACCGAGCCCGACGGCAGCCCGCTTAAAGATACCTGGATCTACATTCAGGAGCCGGACGTCACCGTGGGTCGTTTGCAGATCTTCAATAACTGGAGTCCTTGGATGGTCGCCGATCGCTCCAAGATGTGGATTGGCCTGGAATATTTCTGCAACGACACC
>JAJYSL010000303.1 GCA_021793595.1 Acidobacteriota bacterium | reverse complement strand
GGTTGCAAGCGCAGCTCCAGAGTTGAAAGCGGTCTGCCACTACGTCACCCGCGCGGATGGCGGCAAAGGAGCAGCGAGGGAACTGGTCGAGCTGATCCTGAAGGCGCAGGGAAGATGGGAAGAAGCAATTCCGCAAGCGCTGGCATAAGCCGGCAGACACTGTGGCGAGATTGGAAGCGGTTCTGATTTCCGGCTCGCAACAGCACAAATTATCCGGGGTCATGCACGATGCTGCGCGATAACGAGATGCGCGCCAATACGCGGTGGACCGCTCCCAGCACCTCGGCTGGAAGAATCGACGTCAGACATTTTTTCTTTTGATCGATGCATGTCTCCAGGTCGCAGCCCCAGCAGTCGGTGCGGTGGTAGATCACTTCGTGCTGGCTGCCCCACGGAAACCACGTGCGAGGCCGGTTCCGCGCGGAGAAGACAGGGACGCATGGAGTGCCGACGGCGGCGGCCAAATGCATCGGACCGCTGTCGTGGCCCAGAAAGAGCCGGGCGCGCACCAGCACGGCGGCGGACTCGCGCGGAGCGAGTCGCCCGCATAAATTGACGGAGCGGCCAGCCCAGGAAGCGGCTGCGGATTCGCTCACCGCGGATTCCCCGTTCGCTCCGATCAGCACCAGACCGAATTGCGGCAGCTCCGTCGCCAGAATACCCAGCACGCTGCGCCAATTTTCCTGGCCCCAGTCCTTGGCCTGCACCTTTGTGCCGACGCTGCACGCCAATAGCGGTCGGCCTTGCACCGGCTCCAATGCTACGGCTGCGCGCCGGTGCTCGTCCAGCGTCAGGCCAAGGTCCCAATTTGCAGCATCGTCGAGATCGATTTTTCCCAGACCGCGCAGCGAGCGGGCAAGCCGGGCCGCTTCCGGCTCATACGATTCGGTCTCCGCGTCCAGCCGATTGGTGCGTGCATCGCGCGCCAGCGGCAGTCCGACGATTTGAGGAATGCCGCAGAGACGGAAGAATGCGGCATCGCGCAGCACCTCGCCAGCCTGGCGGCGCGGCGTCAGGTAGACCAGCACCTGGGCGCGGTAGGCGCGAATTTGCCGCTGCAGCGTGATCAGCTCACCTAGGCTGCGCGTTGCGATGGGATAGCGCATGAAACTATGGACCAGGCCGGAGCCTTCCAGCACGGAAAATGCGCCCGGAGCCTTGCTGTGCACGGGAATGTTGGTCAGCAGGCAGCGTTCGGCATTGCGGTAGGCACGCGCAACCTGATGGAAGCAGGGCAACGCCACGACTGTGTCGCCCAGACTTCCCAGCCGATAAATCAGAACGCGTTCGATACCATTCTGCATAGGAGGGGGGAGCTTACTTCCTAAATTCGATGTTGAAGTAGCCGTCTGCGCGAGGCATTTTGTTAGGAGAAGCGACCGATCGTTCCACTGCAGGACCAACCTGATCGAAAATTCGCTCTACTTAAATATCCCATGCTACTGCGCGGCTGTTGCCGAAAAAGATCGATTTCTCTTTTGGATGCAAGGGGTCCATTGCCATGTACTCAACCTGCCGCCAATCCAGTCGTTTATAATCATGACATGTCGATTGTGCGCGATATAGCTGCCGTTGCCAAAGGGATGAGCGTCACCTTTGGGGAAATCTTCCAGCCGACTGAGGTGGAGAACTACCCGGACGGCCCCGGACCCATGCGCGGCGCGAAGTTTGAAGAGCGGTACCGCGGCAAGCATGTGCTGCAACGCGATGAAAATGGGCTGGAAAAATGCGTGGCATGTTTCCTCTGCGCCGCTGCGTGCCCATCCAACTGCATCCACATCGAGGCCGCGGAAAACACAGCCGAGCAACGAATTTCCAGCGCCGAACGCTACGCCAAGGTCTACAACATCGACTATAACCGCTGCATTTTTTGCGGATATTGCGTCGAAGCCTGTCCGACGGACGCCATCACGCATGGACACGGTTTTGAATTGTCCTCGCTGAACACCACCACCCTGGTGATGCGCAAAGAAGACCTTCTGGCTCCGATGCCGGGCTCCCCGGCAAAGCTAGATTCTTCCACTCGATAACTGATAATACACGCAATCGTTAAGATAGAGCCGAGTGCCTCAGGTCTCGTCGTTGAGACATGGGTGTGTACGCTGTTAGGAGTCCAATGCAAACTTTTTCTGAGGTGTTACGAGATCGAGTGATCGTCTACGACGGCGCCATGGGCACCAGTATCCAGAAGCATGCCCTGACCGTCGACGATTATTGGAACAAGGAAGGCTGCAACGAGCTGCTCGTGCTCAGCCGGCCCGACGTGATTCGCGGCATTCATGCCAGCTTTCTGGACGTAGGCTGCGATGTCATCGAGACCGACACGTTTGGCTCCTCGCGCATTGTGCTGGCGGAGTATCAGCTCGAAGACAAGACACGCGAATTGAATATTGTTGCCGCGCAGCTGGCAAAAGAAGTCGCCGCGCAATATTCCACGCCGCAGAAGCCACGCTTTGTCGCCGGCTCCATCGGACCTACGACCAAGCTGCCGTCGCTCGGGCACATTTCCTACGATGCCATGGCGGAAGCGTATCGCGAGCAGATTGAAGCGCTGATCGAAGGCGGCGTGGACATTCTGCTGATCGAGACTTGCCAGGATATGTTGCAGGGCAAGATTGCGCTGGCCGCATGCGAAGATGCGATGCGTTCCACTGGCAAGCGTCTGCCGGTGCAGATGCAGGTGACGCTGGAAGCGACTGGAACAATGCTGCTGGGCAGTGAAATCGGCGCTGCGCTCGCCGTGCTCGAATGCTTTCAGCCGGACGTCATTGGGCTGAACTGCGCCACCGGCCCGCGCGAGATGAACGATGCCGTGCGCTTCCTTTGCCAGAACGCGACCCGGCCTGTCAGCGTGCTGCCGAATGCCGGCCTGCCGCAGAATGTGGGCGGCCATGCGGTGTATGCACTCACTCCGGAAGAGCTGGCGAGCTATCACAAGCAGTTCGTCGAGGAATATGGCGTGCGCGTGGTGGGCGGATGTTGCGGCACAACGCCAGAGCATCTGCGTGCCGTGGTAGAAGCTGTGGAACATGCCACGCCCGCGGCTACCCACGCGCTGCCGCAAAGCGTGGCGGCCAGCGCTTTCTCGGCCATTCCGCTGGAGATCGACGGGCAGCCCGTGGTCGTTGCCGAGGAGATGAATACAACCACGCGCAGTCCTGTATTTCGCGACATGGTTCGCTCGGGCGACTACGATGGAATCCTCGCGCTTTCGAAGCGCCTGGCCGTGGAAGGCTCGCAAATGCTGGACATTTGCTGCGCCATCGTAGGCGAAGACGAGAAAGCATACATGAATGGCGTGATGGAGAAGATCGCAACGCGCGTACCCGCGCCTGTGCTGGTCGACTCCACGGAAGCTGACGTGATTGAAGAAGCATTGAAGCGCATTCCGGGCAAGCCGTTGATCAACTCCATCAATCTGGAGGATGGCGAAAAGCGTACATCGAAGGTGTTGCCGATGGCTCGCCGCTACGGCGCGGCTGTAATTGCGTTGACCATCGATGAAGATGGAATGGCGCTGACGGCGCAGAAGAAAGTCGCAGTGGCGCAACGCATTTTTGAGCTGGCGACGAAGAAATATGGAATGCGCGCGCAGGATTTAATCTTCGACCCGCTGACGCTGCCGATCTCCACCGGGCAGGAGGACTATCGCACGGCAGGGATCGAGACGCTGGAAGCCGTGCGTCTGCTGAAGCAGGACCTGCCCGAATGCAAAACGATTCTCGGCGTCAGCAATATTTCCTTTGGATTGTCGACCTACTCGCGCCGCGTGTTGAACAGCGTGTTCTTGAAAGAAGCTGTCGATCGCGGGCTCGACATGGCCATTGTGAACTACTCGAAGATTTATCCGCTTTACAAGATTCCAGAGAAGGAAGTGGAGTTGGCGCGCAAATTGATCTTCCGGGATACTTCGGAAGGCGATCCGTTGCAGATCTTCATGGCCTACTTTGTGAACCTCCAGAAAGATCCCAACGCGGAGCCAGAGGAGGAGGCGGCCGAAGCGCTCACGGTCGAAGACAAGCTGAAGCAGTTGATCATCCGCGGGGAACGCAGTGTTGGCGCGGGGGCCGACAAGCGGTCGCTCGAGAACCTGCTGGAAGTGGCGCTCGAAGTTCACACTCCATTGCAGCTCATCAACACGGTGCTGCTGGATGGAATGAAGACCGTAGGCGAACTGTTTGGCGCGCGCAAAATGCAGTTGCCGTCTGTGCTCGATTCGGCGTCAGTGATGAAAGCTGCGGTCGCCTATCTGGAGCCGAAGATGGAACGCGTCGAAGGCTCGCAGCGGGGCACCATTGTGCTGGCCACGGTGAAAGGGGACGTGCACGACATCGGCAAGAATCTGGTGGACATTATCCTTTCGAACAACGGCTACAAGGTGGTCAATCTCGGCATTAAACAGCCCTCGGACGTCATCATCCAGGCAGCGCACCAGCACAAGGCGGATGCCATCGGCCTGAGCGGGCTGCTGGTCAAGAGCACGCTGGAGATGAAGTACGTGATTCAGGATCTGCAGCACCTGAAAAGCGACATCCCTGTGATCTGCGGCGGTGCGGCGTTGACGCGGAAATATGTCGAAGACGATTTGCGCAAGGAATATGCAGGCCCGGTGTACTACGCCGAGGATGCCTTCGCGGGGCTGCACGTCATCGGCGATTTGACTGCGGAAGACTCTGCTGTGCGCGCGGAGCGCATCGAAGACGGCCGGACCGTGCGGTTGTTCGAGCGGAAAAATCTTTTGCCGGAGGAACAGACAGGGCCTCAGCCGCCTGTATCTACGAAGCGGTCGCACGTGATTCAAGATGCGCCGGACATTCCACAGCCGCCATTTTACGGAGTGCGCGTCAAGAAAGACTTTTCCCTCGATACGGTATTCAAGTACATCAACGAGACGGCCTTATTCAAGAATCAATGGCAACTGAAGACCGCTTCCGCGACGGACTATGTTCGGTTGGTGGATGAGAAATATCGGCCAATTTTGCACGAAATGATTGCTGAGGCGAAAGAGTCCGGCTGGCTGGAGCCCAAGGTTGTCTATGGCTATTTCCCGTGCAATAGCGATGGCAACGATGTGGTTGTGTATGCGCCGGAAGCGGCAATGCCCGGAAATACGAAACAGGAACTGTTACGTATTTCCTTTCCGCGGCAACGAGAAGGGCGGCAGCTCTCGATTGCGGATTTCTTCCTGCCGAAATTAGCGGAGCGACTCGATGTCATTGGCTTCTCTGTGGTCACGGTGGGGCAGCGCGCCAGCGATCTGACGAAGGAGCTGTTCGAGCGCGGAGATTTCACCAAGTATCTCTACACGCACGGACTCAGCGTCGAAACTGCGGAAGCGTTGGCAGAGTACATGCATAAACTCATGCGCGAAGAGCTTGGCATCGACGGCGAAGATTCGAGCGAGGTGAAGGATTTGTTCCATCAAAAGTATCGCGGCTCGCGATATTCCTTCGGCTATCCCGCATGTCCTAATCTGGAAGACCAGGTGAAGATTTTCGAATTGCTGCA
>JAJYSL010000302.1 GCA_021793595.1 Acidobacteriota bacterium | reverse complement strand
GTTGCCCAGAATGTTCGTCGAGTACCATCCAGCCACGCCCAGCATCCGCGCCTTGAAGGCGGGCGCCAGCACTGTCTTCATCAGCGTCTGGCCGGTCTTGAAGTCTTTGCCGCTGATGGGAGCATTGTTCTTTTTTGAAAGCTCCAGCATCACCGGCAAATCCACAGTCAGGTTCGGTGCGCCATTGATGAACGGCACTCCTTCCGACAACGCCGCGTATGCATAAATTTGCGACGGCGCAATATTGACGTCGTTGGCTTCCAATCCTTTTTCAAACGCAGCAACGGAGTCATGCACTGCCGACGGATGCAGAAATATCTCCGTCGAGCCGCACCAGATCATCACCTGTCGATCCGTCGTCTTGCGGAACTCGCGAATGTCGGCCCGCAGTTGTTCCGCCAGATCGCGCTTGTTCTTGCCTTGCTTCACATTGGTGCCGTGCAGCCGCTTCACATAATATTGATCGAAGACCGCCGCCATCGGCTTGATCGACTCCAGGTATGGCCGAATCGAACCCAATAGATCTTTGTCCAGTACCTTCGCCGTGCTGGCCGCGTCATACAGGTTGCCGCCAAAAATATCCCAGCCCGTAAACACCACATCATTCAGGTCCGCCAAGGGAACAAAATCCTTGATCAACGGCGTGCGGCCATCGGTGCGCTTTCCCAGTCGAACGGTGCCCATCTGCGTGATGGAGCCGATCGGCTTGGCCAATCCCTTGCGAACTGCCTCAACGCCGGCTACCAGGGTGGTTGCTACTGCCCCCATGCCGACAACCATGACGCCTAATTTGCCCTTCGCGGGCTCAACCGTTATTGCGCCGGCATTGTTCTTATCGTCGGCTTCGTGAGTTGCCATG
This sequence comes from Acidobacteriota bacterium, assembly GCA_021793595.1. The sequence goes on along the minus strand of JAJYSL010000302.1, from coordinate 4,655 downwards.
CTTCGTCGAACCACCCTTCGAGATCGAATTTAACCTATTCGCTAGACCCCTATCAGTCTATCAGCGCATCCCACTTTCCGAAACGCAGGCCGCCGTTGCCGACAGCTCATCTCAACTGAACGTTTCGCTGCAGACCGGCTCAAAATGCAGCGATGGCCGTAGAAAAATTCTATTGACACAGCAAAATGCCGAGCGCATACTGCCTGCTATTAGGGAAGGGATTTCGAGTTTTACGCGGCCTTTGTTCTTTCTGCTGCGGTCCCCAACGTTCAGTCAGCCTCACGGCCACACTGAAAGAGAATCGCCGAAGGAAGAGAGTTGAGCGCCTGTCCAGGCGTGCCTTTCTCCTGTCGGGCGTATCTGGAGTTCCTTAATCGCAGTGGCTTCGTCACCGGTCAGGTGGCGATGGACGGAGGAATTATGAAGCCATTCCTCGTTCTCTCATGTATGTTCACAGGACTGCTGATGGGTTGCGGTCCGACCGTCAAACCGGCCATTAAAGTTGCGACTGCTCCCAATCTGATTGAGGTCAACGGTGCGGGATTCAGCAACACGACACCATCCTGCGCGACCTTATCTCTGTTTGGCATGCCGTCCGGACCGCCTGTCGTCAACATCGGACAGCCGCCCTGCACAAAGGGCGCCTTTCAACAATTCGGCTGGAAATACGCCTATGTCGCCGGTTGCACTCCGGGAGCTTCGCAATCGCTCGAAGTCCTGGCCGTTGATAACCCAACCTTTACCCCGGCCGGAGCCGGTATCTCCATCCCCTGGGGCAAGAACTGCGCCTTCCTAGGTACTTGCGGCCAGATCGGCCAATACCCTTGCCCCTCAGGGTGTCTACAAGGCTCCGCCACAAATAGCACTCTCTGCTCTTGCGGAGATGAAGGCCAGCCCTTGTGCACAACCGGAAATCAATGTCTGCCTGGCCTGAATCCACAGCAGCAAGGACCCTCGATCATTTGTACAGCCACCTGCGGACACACCAAGGGCTACACGCCGTGCACCTCCGCCATGGGTCCATGTTCAGGACATCCCCCCACACTGGAGGAGCAGCAGAGCCCCTGTGTGACGCAGCAGCAGACATCGGATGGCGGCACTCGCAAGATCTATACATGCTACGAACATTCGGTCATTGACACGTCCGGCAACTGCGCATGCATGCCAAACCTGGTCAACCAATGTCAGGAAGACACTTCCGACACAACCAACATCGTCAATCCATCGTCTCAGGGGCTTTGTGTCCACGCTCAATACTTGATGTGCAATTAAATTTCGGAAGCGGTCGCCCCGGAAGTTGGGCACCGGGCGAATGAGTATCAACTTGAATGATCGGAGGAAGACCATGAAGAACAGCCCAAAGGGAACGACCGCGAAGCATTCAGCATCTGGGAAAAGCAAGCCTGCGGCAACACAACATACCCGCGATGCGGCCTACGAGGCGCGGAAACAACCGCCTCCCTCACCCTCAGGACTGCCCTCCTCATTCGGAACAGAACCGACCCGTCCCGCCCAAACTGTCTCCCGCCCAGTTCACATGAAACCGGTCAGCACCATTCTGATGGGAATCAGAGCCACACGATCCAGCCGCCAAACCCAGCTTACGATTTCCGTGAACGCTCCCAAATTTCATTCGACGACTACATACAAAACCGATGCGGCCGTCGTTGGTGGACAATCCCAAGGGTCCGATCAGGGCCAGGGTCCAATTTGGCCTCTGACTGTGGGGGCGGATCTGGCCGCGGCGGCATTGGAGGGGGTCGGGATCGTCGGCAGTGGCTTCGGAGTGGCCGTGATGACGGCCGGAGTCGCCATCGATATTTTTGGAATCGGCGACACGAGCGGCAGTGTGATATACGACCCCACGCCAATACCACAGCCCCCCTTATCCTGTCCGACGGTCCCATTGTCGTGCCCTACGGTTGGTCCATCGTGTCCGACACTGTCGTGTCCAGTGACGCCCTCCTGTCCGACAATGTCGTGTCCAGTGACGCCATCTTGCCCGGTCACCCCCTCCTGTCCAGTGACGCCGTCGTGTCCGGTCACGCCTTCATGCCCTACAACGTCGTCTTGTCCGACGGTCTCCTGTCCAACCACATCAGATAACTAATGCCGCAAAATGATTGGCGCCTGATTTGATTGGGAGCCTGGGACAAACGCATGAAGATTGGCGCGAACAATCTGGTTGCCTACCGCGTTGGCGGTTTTGCCATGAAGCTCGTTCCCGCTCCGCCCAGTCGCGCCTGGTTTGACCAGACCACACATGGCTTTGCCAACCGCTGTTTGCCGATGCACATTGCGAATCAGGCTGGATGGTTCGTGCTCAACGATCGCCCTCTGCGCGCCATCTGGTTCGGCGGCAACGCCTCCGACCAGGTTATTGTCGAATCGGAGGGCGATCCTCCGTACGCGGCCATTAGCCACTTCGGGCACGGCATCCTCACCTTTACTATGCCCTATCTTTTCCGAACACCGCCCGGAATGGCCACTCTTCTAAGAGGGCCTTCGAACGCCCCCAAAGACGCCATCGCTCCGCTCGAAGGTCTGGTGGAGACGGATTGGGCGGTTGCGACTGCCGCAATGAGCTGGCGATTCACTCGTCCAAACACCTGGATCGAATTCGCGCAGGATGAGCCCATTTGCATGGTCGTTCCGCAATCGATCGCCCTTCTTGAACGTCTACGCCCCATGATCCGCCGCATCACGGATGATCCGGAAACGCAGGCCCAGTACCAGGCTTGGAAACAGAGCCGCGACCAGTTCAATCGAGATGTCCAGAGCCGGGATCCAAAGGCGCTCAAGCAAGCCTGGCAAAAACATTACTTTCAAGGCACTGCGCCCTCCGCAGATACCCAACCACCCATGGTTGCCACAGCTCATCGAACGCGACTCCAAGTTCGGGAGTTCTCGTCGCCTTTATCGGCAGCCACTCCTCCGGCCCCGAAACCGCGCAAAAAATAAATGCAACACGCGCAAGTAAATCGTGACGCCGCAGCTTCACCCCTCAACGTTGCACCATCCCAGAACCGCTCACATTGCGTATCGCGGATTGTGGGCCTCCAGAACGACACCGTCAGCTCAATCAAAACGATTTCTTCGAAATCTGCATCTCTCTTTAGGTAATACAATTTTTTGGAGGGCTATATTTTTTTTGATGGCGATAGAAAGCAAGCAGCAGACAAAAGACACAATTGCAGCCAGGCTGGAAGGCCGGCGACGCGTCGTGATTGAAGGCGTCAAGCCGGAAATTGATTGTGGTGAGTTCCCCATTCAGCGCGTTGTCGGCGAAACAGTCATCGTGGAAGCCGATGTTTTCGCCGACGGTCACGACGCCGTCGCAGCGCAGCTTCTTTATCGCAGAAGCACCGAGCGGGCCTGGCGCGCCGTGCCCATGCAACCCCTGGGCAACGACCGCTGGCGCGCCGAATTTCCTGTCATGGAGTTAGGCGACTATCGCTACACCGTCGAAGGTTGGATTGACACCTTCACCACATGGCGCAGCGACATGAAAAAGCGCATCGAAGCCGACCAGGAAACCCATGTCGAACGGATGTCCGGTGCTGCGATGGTCTCGGCCGCCGCGAAACGCGCAAAAAAAGAGGACGCCAAGGCGCTCAAAGATTTCGCCGTCAAGATTAACGACACCGATCAGGACGCAGCCTCCGCCGCCGTCCTTGATCCCGCGCTCGAATCGCTCATGCAAACCTACGCCGAGCACGCTTACGCCACTCGCTACGCCAAGGAGCTCAGCGTCAGTGTCGGCCGCGAACGCGCTGGATTCTCCGCCTGGTATGAAATCTTCCCCCGCTCCTGTGCCCCCACGCCCAACCAGCACGGCACCTTCAAGGATTGCGAATCCTGGCTGCCTTACATCGCCTCCATGAACTTCGATGTGCTCTATCTGCCGCCCATTCACCCCATCGGCCACGCGTTTCGCAAAGGCAAAAACAATTCCGAAACAGCCGAACCGGACGATGTCGGCAGCACCTGGGCCATTGGCTCAGAGGAGGGCGGCCACAAGGCCATTCACCCCCAGCTCGGCACGCTCGACGATCTTCACTCGCTGATGGCGGCCGCCAAACAGCATGGCCTGGAAATCGCACTCGACCTCGCCTTTCAATGTTCACCCGACCACCCCTACGCGCAGCAGCATCCCAGCTTCTTCCGCAAACGCGCGGATGGAACCATCCAGTACGCCGAAAATCCGCCCAAGAAATATCAGGACATCTACCCGCTCGACTTTGAAAGCGAAGACTGGCGCGCCCTCTGGACGGAATTGAAAAGCATCATCGACTACTGGATCGACGAGGGTGTCCTCATCTTCCGCGTCGACAATCCCCACACCAAATCGTTTCCGTTTTGGAAGTGGGTCATCGCCGAGGTCAAGGCTGCGCATCCCGACGTCATCTTCCTCGCGGAAGCCTTCACCCGGCCCAAGGTCATGTATCGCCTCGCCAAGCTAGGCTTTACCCAGTCCTACACCTACTTCACCTGGCGCAACACAAAAGAAGACCTCACCGAGTATCTGGAAGAATTGACGCAAACACCAGTCGTCGAATTCTTCCGCCCGAATTTCTGGCCGAACACGCCCGACATTCTGCATGAGGAGTTGCAGACAGGCGGCCGTCCCGCCTTCCTCAGCCGCTTCGTGCTGG
>JAJYSL010000301.1 GCA_021793595.1 Acidobacteriota bacterium | reverse complement strand
GTGAGTTGATCGATACGTGCCGCAAGACGGTCGTACGCCCCATGGTAGGGACAGTCCGAACCGCAGGCGGCAACAAGGATGCCGTCGATTCCTTTGCTGTAGGTCCGCAAATAAAAATCTTCCGGGAACAGCACCGGCGAGAGCACCCGCAAAATGTAAACACTGGAGGGGTATTCCAAATGTGCTTTTCCTACCGCGTCTGCGCCAGGATAGGCACACTTCTCAGTGGCCAGCACAAGTATCTTAGGGACGAAAACATCGGCCATACCGCACCTCTTACCCGACCACGACTATCGCGTCGCGATCTTGGTCTTTGCTCTGCAACTGCGGGGACCGGCTGGATGAAACGAATTCATGCCAGGATCCCCTGTGTAGTTACTTCTTTCTCAAAACGAAGAGACGGTCATGGCCGTCGGCTTCTATCAGGCCCAGGAACTCATGGCCAACCTTGGTTGCCCAGGTGGCCAGATCCTTGCGAGAACCTTTGTCGTTGGACTTCACTTCAATAATCTGGCCGACCTTGACGGCGCTAATACCCTTCTTGGCTTCCAGCAGTGGACCGGGGCATGCTGTTCCACGGGCATCGATTACTTTATCGGCGGTGAGTGTTACAAGCTCTTCTGTATCCATAAACTTCTCCTTCTAGTTGGTTGATGGGTGGTGGACCGAGTCAGTAGAAAGTTCCTCAACTGTTCGATCGGTTTCCGTCAGTGCTTGCGCGCATCCTGGGAAACGGCTGCACTCGTTCACTTTTCTTCTGTCATCCAGCGCGTCTCGAATCAGACTGGCTGCCTGAAAAAACCGCGGATCGGCGACCCCATAAAACACGGTTTGACCTTGCCTCTCGGAGATGACCGCGCCGCGGTCGCGCATCAAACGTAAATGTTGCGATGCGTTGGAGACCGATATCTCCGCTTCTTCGGCGATTCGGGTCACGCTCTTGGAGCCGTTTTGCAGGGCGCAAAAAATGCGCATCCGTGTGGAGTGGGCAAGGATCATGAAGAAGTCGCCCATTCGATTACAGTCCAGATGGCGGTCCTGCTGTACATTGTTCGTGGACATCCGCCCTCCCTAATGGTGCACGTTGTTACTAAGTTGCGTAGTTATGTACTTACTCAAATACAAATGCTAAAAATAGATTGCATTGATCTCCTTGTTCGCATTTTCTATCCCATCCTTATTGCGTGTTGAGAATTGTTCAACTACCTTTCGTTACAGCGTCAACCATAGCGATCGTGAAGGCTGATTCGCTCATCCTTTAGAAGAAATATCCGATCTGAATGCCAATTGAATTCTGAGACATCGAGGACTGCAATGGAGCTATAGGCATACCGAAAAGAGTGCCGTCGGTACTGGTTTCCTTGAACGTATGCATAATGGCCTCGGTCAGGGTCCATCGCATCGGCAATTTCTGCGTAGCGCCGAAGGTAACCGCGGTCGTCACGATGGCGGGCATAATCAGATTGGCTTGTAAGTCCGCGCTATGGATCGGATTGCCTCCGTAGACAAAGCCCGCGCGAACTTGCCAGGATTGAAGGTCATACTGCGTGCCCAGGTTGCCCACCCACTGGTTCTGCCAATGAAGAGGCAGCGCCACAACCCCAGTTCCTTCCCAGGGACCGAACACCTTGAACTGGTTCATCGTGCTATGCCAGTTGATCCACTGTCCCTCCGTACTCACCAGCCATTTGGACACAGGATGGAGGGAGAGGCCGAAGGCAACTTGCTGCGGATAATTCAGTCGCGCTCGATACGTTCCGTTGCCACCTGAGACGCCAACGGGTCCTGACTCCCCGACGCCTGTGGGGATGAACTCCTCATTCTCTTGCCAGAATAAGTGGGTGAACTTCATAGTGGACTTATAGGACGCACCGAAAGCCACCTTCTTGTTGTATTTGTATAAGCCGCCGATGGTCGCACCTACGCCGTAGGCCCAGGAAGGACTGGTGAGGTCGAGGCCCTGGTCATTAAAGCTCTCGTTAAAGGACACCTGCTCGGCGCCGACATTCAACGCCAGGCCGACACTGATCTTGTCCGTCATCTTGAGGCCAATAGCTGGGGCCATTTGCATGAAGTCGATACTGCTAAATGCCTGGATGGTTCCCATCGGAGTGTTCGGTTGCAAGTAATTCACGCCCAGTCCGGAAGTACCGTAAATGCCGCCGCCGAAGTAGAGATTAGGGCGAAATGCCGGCGCCGACCAGCCTAGCGCGGGTATGGCATACACATTGGTGTGGCTGCCAGTATTACCAAAGCCAAAGTTAGTACTACGCTCGGGATTGAAGATTTCTCCGGAAAATGCTGTTTGCGGTGCTAGCCACGCCAAGCCGGCAGGATTGCTGATGGCTGTCATCGGATCGCAGGGAGCGGCGACCACAGCCCCGCCCATTCCCATGGAGCATTGCCCAATTCCAATGAGTTGATAGCCATTGGTAGCCAAGCATGTCGCGCTATATGCCAACAGCACCAAGGCAAGAAAAATAGTCCGCGGAGCAGTGCTGCAAGCTTTTGACTGGTCATTCTCGCATCGTGGCATCGTGAGTCCATCCTGTAGGTGCGTCGTCATATCGCCCTACTTACGAACACATGAATGCAAGTTGTATTCCAAATTGCGCAATCAATGGAATGAGTACTTTACTGGATGCAAGAATTGGAGTGAAACATTGTGTAGCAACAAGACGTTGCAACACTTGAAACAGGCGGCCTTAAGGCTTGCGCCGATCTGCAAGATGCAGTTCCCGCATTTTGCGCCACAGAGTAGAGCGGCTTAGACCGAGGGCCTGCGCTGCTTCCGAACGGGACCAGTGATGGGCATCCAATGCAGCAACCAGGCGGTCGGATTCCTGAGACAAGGATGGGTTCGGGAGACTTTCCTGCTCAGGAACTGGTTCCTGCGCCTCTGTTTTTACGTGCAATGTCGATTGCGGCGCTCGAATCTCGTCGGGAAGATCTTCGGGGAGGATCGTCTCAATCTTCGCAACGGCCACGGCGTATTCCATGACGTTGGCAAGCTCCCTTACGTTGCCGGGCCAGGAATACTCCATCAGTAGGCGCATGGCCTGCGGCGAAATACGCCGGATCAGACCGCGCTGCGACGTGACACGATCGAGGAGATAGGCGGCAAGGGGGGCAATATCCTCTCTGCGCTGGCGCAATGGAGGGACTTCGATAGGAACTACACACAACCGATAGTACAGATCCTCCCGCAACCGTCCCTGGCGCAGAGCCAGCCGAATATCCGCGTTGGTTGCGGCGATGATGCGAACGTCAGCGACCCGTGGCACGCTCTCTCCGACTCGCTCATAGTGCCCGCCCTGCAGAACGCGCAACAGTTTTACCTGTTGCAGGGGCGGCATGTCGCCGATTTCGTCCAAAAACAGGGTTCCGCCCGCAGCTAGTTCAAAGCGGCCCACGCGATCGCGAACCGCGCCAGTGAAGGCTCCGCAAACGTGACCGAACAACTCCGATTCCAACAGGTCCGCCGGTACAGCACTGCAATTGACCGCAACGAAGGGTCCGTGGCTGCGCGGCGAGCTCTCGTGGATGGCGCGAGCCACGACCTCCTTCCCAGTGCCACTCTCTCCCGTAATTAGGACGGGGGCTTCGCTGTGCTGCAGCGCTTCCACCAGGCGAAAGATGCGCTGCATGGCAGGGGAACATACAACGGCGTTGGAGATGAAGGTGGCCGCATTCGACCATATGCCTTCTTCTTCCGCAGGGCGAAGTAGAACTACATACTTCATCCGCGCATCGCAGGTATTCGATTCTCCTCCAAGGAGGGGAGCGGCGGTGATGGAAACAAGCCTCGGCTTGTTCTCGCCGAATTGCATGGTGGCGCGCCATCCCTCGCGCTTTTGGCCATCCTCCAGCGCCCGTCGCAAGGGTGCACCTGGGCCGAAGACGCTCGTGCCCAATAAGTCTTCTGCCGCGCGGCCCGCCAACATCGAGGAGATTCCGCTGCCCATCAAATCATCGAGCAAATAAGACGCATGAACGATTCGGAAGTTGTCGTCGAGGCACAAGAAGGCCCTTCCCACCGATGCCAAGACGTGTGTCACACCGTATAGGGCTATCTGGGTGTCCTCGCTCAACGAGGGCTCGCCCTCTGGCATGCACGTAAGTTCCTTAACGCGATCCGTCATAGGCGTTCCCTGCTTGCGCCGCTCCAGCGCGCTCGACTGGCAACCTCCGGCTCAACCTGCCGGAGGAGCCGACCCCGGTGATTGAGCATATGTGGATCGAATCCAGTTCATAAGGTTCCATAGAAAAACCTCTCCATCAAGCGGCATTTCCAGTGGGATTCGACCTTCTATATGCACAGAGCCCATCTCCATCGAAAACGTTACAAACAATTTCAATGGTCTCCAAATCGCCCGGCTGAAAAGGCTTTACCGCTCTCGCAAAGAGAAGAGACCCTGCAGACGTTGGAAGATACCGCATCCGAGACCCACTGCAGATCGTCTCCGGATCACAAAGATGAAGTCATATGATGAGCCTGCAAAGGAGTGTTGATGGCGTGAACTTGCATGTTCACAGAAAACGTGTGACATCATCCGTGACTTAGGTTCCCGATAGGCGATGGGCACTAGCTCTTTTGGAGCTTCACGGCAAACCGGGTGCTTCGCGGCGCACGTCTACAATGGCATTATGCATGACGTGGTGATTTTTTCGCGCAAAGGATGTCATCTCTGTGACGTGATCAAGCAGATCGTTACAGAGTCTGAAGGCGACGCTGACTTTCAGTGGCGTGAACTGGATATCGATGCCGATCATGAGTTGCGAATGCAATTCAATGACGAAGTGCCCGTAGTTTTCATTGATGGCCGTAAAGCATTCAAATACCGTATGGATAAGCATCAGTTTCTACGGGCGTTGAATGGGAGAGTCTAGGTTTGGGCTCGGCCGGAAATATAGAAACCTCTTCGCGCGTCAACAGAGCCAGGCTGTCTCAATAAACACAAAATCACTCGATACGTCAGGTGTGTGACTCACAACCAAAGCGGGGCTCAGGTCGTTGGCCGAAGTCGCGACGCCATACAGCTTGCAGAGTTACCTCGACGGGGCGCGGACCGTCTCGAGAATGGCGCGCAAGATGGCATTTGGCGTGGGGGGGCATCCGGCAACGGTTGTGTTTACCGGGAGAATGTTCGCCACGCTGCCGCGACTGGCGTAGCTTGAGCCAAAGATGCCGCCGCAGGCTGCGCAATCCCCCAGTGCGATGACAAGTTTTGGTCCGGGGATGGCGTCGTAGGTGCGCCGCAAGGCCTCTTCCATATTGACCGAGACGGGACCGGTGACCAATAGCAGATCTGCATGACGCGGGCTGGCGACAAAGTGGATGCCGGTGCCTTCCAAGTTGTAATACGGATTGTGCAACGATTGGATTTCCAGTTCGCAGCCATTGCAGGAACCGGCATCGACGTGGCGGATACAGAGGGCGCGTCCTAGGACCGCGAGCAACTGCGATTGCAGGCTCTCCAGTTCCGGAGATGCAACCTGCAATGCCGGCTCCAGTGCGGGCAA
>JAJYSL010000300.1 GCA_021793595.1 Acidobacteriota bacterium | reverse complement strand
AAAGACGAGATCGGTGTGGGCCACGCACTCTTGCTTGCGAAATTGCAGCCCGACCAACAGGAGGAAGCACTTGCAGCCTGCCATCAGGAAACGTACACCAATGGCAGCAAGCCCAAGCGCATCCTGCTCCCCGTTCGCAATCTCCAGCAGTGGATTCAACACAACATTCTGCTGGACCTTGCCGCCGCGCCGTTCTCGAAAGAGGACGCCGAGCTTCTACCCGACGCCGGCTCCTGCCTTGATTGCCCGAAGCGCACCGGCCACAACACGCTGCTCTTCGCTGAGATCGGAGCCAACCAGCCCGATTCGTGCAGCGACCCGGCCTGCTATCAAAAAAAACTGAACGAGTTTGTAAAGCAAACCATTGCCGCCAAGCCCACGCTTGTTCAGATCAGCACTGCCTATGGCAAACCCGCCGAAGGCAGTCCGGTGATCCCGCGTAACAAGTACGTTGAAATCCGGCAGGACAAGCCGAAGCGCAAGAACGAGCGGGACTGGCCGGAATACAAGACGTGCAAGTACACAACCGAAGCAATTGTCACAGAAGGTACGGAGAAAGGGGAGACCAAGCGCATCTGCTCGAATCCCGAATGTCCCGTGCATCATTCGAAGCGGCAACAACAGAGCACACCACACGCCGACGCTGCTTTCAAAGCCGAGCAGGAGAAGCGCCGCCGCGAGGAAGCACTGGCCCAGGCGACCGGGCTGCGCGTCCTCAAAGCCATCGGCGAGGCCGTTCCCGTGCGGCTGATGAAACGCGACCTGCTGTTTCTGGCGCAACGACTCGCCGACGTGCTGGATGAACGGCGTCTTGCTGTTCTCATCCGCCAGCACGGTATCGGAAAGCCCAAGGAGGGCGAGACACCGGCGAAGCTGCTGGCGGCGCTTCTCTCCAAGGCCGAGGAAAGCAAGCTGGGCCGTATTGTGGTGGAGACAGCCATTCTCCTGTCCATGCATAACCAAGCAGACGCCGCGAAGATTCTCCGCGACGCCGCGCACGCTTACAAGGTGGACGTGGACGCCATCTCCGCGACCGTCAAGCAGGAGTTCGCAGCGAAGGAGAAGGGCAAGGCTGCAAAGAAGGCAGCGCCTAAGCCAACCGCCAAGCAACAGCCGAAAACAGCGAAGAAGTCCGCCGCTGCATAACCACCAACCCAACAGAAGCACTCCGCGGAGCCAGCAAGACCGGCTCCGCTTTTTTGTGTTTGGCTGGCCGCCTGCCCGCCCTGTCCGATGCCCCGGACATGCGCCGGAGCGGCATCTTCAGCCCACCCAGCGGCCAGCTCCGCCTTGAGAACAGGCGGCGACAAAGGCCGCTCTCAGGCTACGAGCACAGTAGGGATAGGAGTAGCCCTGCTGCATGAATCTTCTCCAAAGTTCACCGCGTACCAGGAGATGAGTCTGCCTTCGCTGAGCGGCTCGTTCTGGCGAACACCTCGCATTCGCTCTCGCGCCCCGTTCCCCGCAAGAGCCCCCGTACCAAAACTACCGCGCCATTCTCAGTTACCCTGCTTTTGTTGAACCCAACACCGGTCCAGAGTTCGCACCTACAAATCCATATCCGAGTAGATGAAGCCCTTTTCAGCAAGAGCGAGCCTACGGGCCGTGTATCGTTCCTGCGCGTGCTCGTAGGTGACGCACCGTTCGGATTCGATGTCGTCCCACATGACCTGTTGATCGATTTCGCTCCATGCGGCATGTTTCTGGCTCACAATGAAAGCAGAGTGAAGAATATGGTTTGAGTCGTCGATTCTGATCTCGTAGAATTCCTGCCCTTTGAGCGGCGCGTTAGGATCAACTGTTCTTGAAAGTACTTCTTGCACGGCATCCATCCTGCTTCGGTTAGACGGCACCAACGGTCCCGAAAGCAGACCTGGGAGTCAGGGACCGTCGATGCCGTTGGGTGGTCCTTTCCGGACCCGCCCGTCCCTATGAGAGCTGGTTTCGCTTATCGAGCACAAGCTCCGAATCCGCACTCTTCGATGTCGCAATCGCTTTGGGTGTTTCAGTTCCTCTCGCGGGAAGGATGGGAGCTATCGCCACCCTGTTCTGCCCGTCATGTTTCGCCATGTACAGCGCCCTGTCCGCAGCCAAAAGCAGGCTTTGGGGCGCGGTGGCCGATCCGTCCGGTTCGGGCAACGCAGTCGCCACACCAATGCTTGCCGTCACGGACACCCATTCGCCGGAGTTCTTATTCGCGCAAAAGCGCAGCGCCTCAATGGCAGACCGTATCTTTTCAGCAGTCTTGAGTGCACCTGCCTGATCGGTAGCGGGAAGAATGATTGCCACTTCGTCTCCGCCCCAGCGGCAAACTATGTCAGTAGCGCGCACGGTGTCGCTGATCGTCGAAGCTACAGTAGCCAGGCATTCGTCCCCCAAGGGATGCCCATACTGATCGTTCAACGGCTTGAAATGATCGAGATCGAGCAGGAGCAGCGAAAACTCCGAGTCCTTGCGCGATGTCCGTTTCCATTCCCGTCGCAGGGCCTGGTCGAAGGCCCGCCGATTCCAGAGTCCGGTGAGCGGATCGGTCATGGCAAGCGCGGACAACTTTTCCTCTAAGGCTGTGCGCCCAGTGATGTCTCTCATGCAGAGAACATATTGGCGAGGCTCGCCACCGGTAGCGTCGCGGACAGGCCTGGCGTTGATGCTGATCCAGACGGAGGCGTGATCTTTTTTGAGAAAACGAATCCGGCCGTGAGAGTATGCAGTGCGATCTGGCAGCGTAGCAACTTCCAGATCCTCAAGGACGGCCATGTCGTCAGGAAGAATGAACTGACGCAGATCCTTGGCGATCATCTCGGCCGGTTGCCAGCCGAGGATTTCAAAACAGGATGGAGAAATGTAGCGGATCACGTGGTCTGCGCCAACGCTGCACAGAATATCGGCGCAGTTCTCTGCAAGGAACTTATAATCGATCTCGGCCGCGCCGTCCGGTTCGCGTTTGGATTCAGGAGGCATACAGCTTCACTCCTCGAACAAGATTTCGGGAAAAGATGTTTGCGGTGCGCCCCCGCAAACTGCCCTTAGAACCCATGGTCGGGGAGTTGGAAAGCCGGCGTTACACGGCTCCTGTGACCTTTAGCTCGGGGCCTGGACATACGTCACAGGCTCCCCGACCCAAAGGCAAGGGAGATGACACGCCTTGCGGCGCGCGTTCATAACGCCGGGGTTTCCACACCCCAGGGCGGTGCGTGCCCGCCCCGCAGTAAGGATACCTTGATCCACTTCTTTTTGCTACGGAAACTCGGAACGAAAGAGCTTACTCAAAACCGGACGAATTCCCAAATATCCCGGGTTCCGGACCGGGAAACGCCAGCACAAAGATGAACGATTGTCTCTCATTTGATGTCCGCGTCTCGCGAGCGAGGCCCTGCGCCAGACGGAAACGCCGGCATGTCTCCGGCGCCAGGTTTCAGTGGATGGCCGGTTTCGGTCGGCAAAATCTCTTGTAGGAAATTACAGGGATTTTAGGTGCACCTTCTGGTCAGGCGGCACGGCACTATTTGTGGGATGAGGGAGCTCGGGCTGATAGAGACCGTCATTCGTCAGTCTTTTGATAAATGAGCGGACGAACTCGTCAACGAGTGTGGAGGTGTTGTCGTTCCGGACAACGATTTGCGTCTTTAGGAAAATGCCTTTCTCGTTAAGCGGACGGAGGATCACGTCGCTCGTCGCCGCGTGCTCGGCGCCGTGGGGAGAGAGAAAAGCGGCCCCGCCAAATATGCGTACCAATTCGCGCGCCTCCACAGCATTCGAAATGTGGAAGTGGCGTTTTACCCGAATCCCGCGTTGACGCGCGCGATGCACAAACATGTCGTAGAGGAAGGGATGAATTTGCCGCTCGAAGAGCACCCACGGCATGAACGCAACATCCTCTAGCGTTACCGTTTGCTTATTCGTCCACCGCTGCTCCTGGGGCAGCATCACGATGAAAGGGACACAGCGGACCGTACTTGGATTGAGATCGCGGTCTTCGGGGGAATTGCTTACAACCGCCAGGTCAAGCGCGCCCGTGCGCACGCACGCAGGAAGCTCCGCAGGCTGTTTCGTGATCAGCTCTACTTTCAGCTTGGGAAAGAGCGGGACCTGCATAGAATGAAAGATCGCAATGAGGCGCTCGTCCGTGTAGACGGACCTTCCAATAGCGATGTGATGAAGAAACCCGTTCAGGGTTTCGCGGGCAACAGAGGCGGCGCTTTCGGAATGCGCAATCGCCGGCCTGATCCGTTCAATGTACCGGCTACCCGGCTCCGTGGTCGAAACGGGGTGGTAGCGGTTGTGGCTGCGCTCAAATATGCGCGCGCCAACAAACCGTTCGACTCTCGCCACGGCACGTGAGACGCCGGACTCGCTCAGTCCGACCTTTTTCCCTGCGCGATGAAAGCTGCGCTCTTCAGCGACAGCAACAATGACCCGGAAGTCGTCTACACCTGGGGAAGAACGGCGACGCATGGAAGACTCCTTGACTGGAGGGGAATTCGCCAAGGCTGACAACTCGTTCAATTACGCGCAGGATTTACACAAAACACCCTCGTTTTCCACAATTTTCTGAACAGTGCGATGAATTGTCAAGGTTGGTTCCCACCGTGATATTTCGAAGCAACCGCGCAGTGATGCGTTTTTGTCATCACATCGAGCGTAATCGTCATTAGACATTTTTCTGCGCGGGTGGGAAAAGTTGTGATACGGCTCGCACACCGGGCCGTATGGAGGTCCCCATGCGGAACACAAGCAAGCCCCGCCCCAACCGCCGCACCGTCTCCCCCGCAACGAAGATCCCGCCCAAGAGTGTCGATGCTTCTTCCAATCCCCGGTCTGGGCCACCGGAGATGTTCAACATTCTGTTGGCGCTTGAATCGGCACGAGGCCTGCTGGATGTTCACGCCGTGGCTGCGCTGCTCGGGCGATCTTCGTGGTCGGTTTACCGCATGGCGGAGAAGCGCCAAATTCCATCGCTCATGATCGGAGGCTCGCGGTTGTTCGATCCGTCTGTCCTCGCATTGTGGCTTTCAAAGAAAGAGCCGACGCTCGCAGCCGCTGCAAGGCGCTTCAAAGCGGCATGATGAACAATTGACGCATCCCACGAGATAGCTGGTCTCGTAAAGTTCGCGTCGCCGGCGCCAGTGTTCATGATCCCAAATCGCTCAAAAGGTGCAACACTCATCCGGTGCCGGAAGTGCCGGCTCAGAAAACAGTCTCCTGTCGCAACCGCCGCCTTTGCAGTCGAACGGTTGATGGATGCTGAGACTCTGCTGGAACAGTATGCGAACATGGAAGTTTTTACCGCATGCATGGATTACGTTGCGGAGCACCACCTATGGCCAACGGTCGAAGAAGTCGCATCGAGAACTGGCATCAACATCGACCACGTAATGGAGGTCGAGGAGCGGCTCGGCGGGACGTACGAATTCGCTGTAAGGAATGGCCTGGTAAAGAATTCTGGCTGAAACACTTGGGGCAAGGTGGGCCGCACTTGTCGGTCGGGCGGTCGAGCAATGGCATTCGTGGACTGGCTATGACGGCATCCGATTGCA
>JAJYSL010000299.1 GCA_021793595.1 Acidobacteriota bacterium | reverse complement strand
GTGGAGCACAAGAAGGCGGCTTCTGCGGGCGAGTAGGTAGAGCCCGCAGGCGGCGTGTTTTTCCAACTGCGGCCGGCGCGCCCGCGCTGACCGCAGTGGAAGCGTGTCCCGGCAGGGCAGCGGGCAGAACCGTTTGTTTGTGACGGGAAAGCTGTGGCCCAGGCTGGTTGAGATTGAGCTGGCGCCCGCTGGCGCGCGGGCGGTAGTGGCCGGGGGATCTTCGTCCGCCCGGACGAAAACGCGACGGCAGTTCCTTGCGACGGCCCTTATTTGGGGGAGCGTAGCGTCCTGATCCGATGCGGCGACGTATCGGCTCTGGGTTTCTGATTGAGTGACTTGGCGATTTGCCATCAAATGAGAATCTGTGGAGAGGCCTCTATTGAAACTGTCGAATGGACATAAGTCGGATCGACGTGGAAGATGGGTAGACCTTGTGACGGTAGAACAGCAAAACGTTGGTTGCTAATACATCAGGATGTTCGCAGCCCAAATAATCCAGCTGTTCTGCCATCGACTCCGCAGCTTCTTCGAATGGAAATACCGGAAAGACATTGGCCAGGCTTTGCACATATCGCTCATCGCGAAGGATAGTCAGGATGCGACTCAAGCATTCATGGCGTGAAGTCGGTTCAAGCAGGTCGGCCCGATGCAGTGTCAGCAGTAACCATCTACCGTTTACGGAGATTGATTCAGCGCTGAACAGCCTGTCCCCATGGGTGACACTCGTGAGATCACAAGGCTGAATTTGCGAGGCAAGGCGCTCCATAGCTGCTGATGGCATAACGATCACAGCAAGAAGGTCGCCTATCGCATCTGGCTCAGATTGCCTACCCACGCACCAAAGTAAATTCTGGACATCCTGAAGCGAGCGCTCAAGATAGCCTTCGTCTCCAACCAGAAGCAGTTTACGCATGAGACGCTCCTGCGAGGACAGAACTCTCCTCGCATGCTTCAACGGACCGGGGTGAAAACGGCTCCCAGCTGCCATTCCAGTAGCGTGCAATATCTCCCTTCTCAGGCGTGATTTGCAACAGATGAATCCAGCCGTTGTGCACCAGGTTGCGGACGACTTCATGTTTCGCAATCACGGCTTGGATTGAGCACTGAGGCGCCTCGATGAAGACGCTAAGCCGCAGAGGTGTATGACGAAGCGCTTTTCCATCGTGCAAAGACTGCAACGGTAAACCAATCCGAAGATCGCCGCCGTTGCCTTCGAAGACACCGATTCGGCCGCCTACTACGTTATGCAGTACCTTGTTGCCGCTGCCATAGAGCTGGTTGTCCACGGTAGACGCGTAGTACTGCATGTTGATCCAGTTGGTGACGAGCATTGGAGCCGTCATGATCGCCTCCAAAACGCTGCCATTCGGGTCAAGTTCGCTGCGGTACTCATGCAGGAACACACGACCATGCATATTAATTCCACGGCTTCGCGCGCGGGGGGCAATCAGGAACGCAGCATTATTTGCGAGACCCCATTCCGGCCTCACTTGTGACCAGTCCCGGCTGCGCGCCTGGAATTTACGAAGGAGGTCTGCGCGGTCCGCGACTTTGTCCACATCGATGCCGAGAGATGCGGCACGTTCCTTACGTGTCCGATGGCCGGCTTCCTCAAGCCACTGTTTTAAATGCCTGAGATCTGCGGCGTGGCTCGACGGAAGTAAGTCAGTATCAAAGAGTGTGACTTCATCTGTTGTAGTGTTGTGCAAAGCGGCGAGGACATAAGTCGTGGCGGGAATTGCGATGCCCTGCGCATCAAGCCCAGTCCGAATGGCCGGATCGCTGAGAAGCCCGGCCAGCAGCCGTGCGTTCACTTCACCCGTCCGCCCGCCGCATGCGCCACAGTTGAGTCCGGCTGCGTGTGGATTATTGACTGTGCGGCTGCCATGCCCGGTCAACACCAGCAGGCGGGCAAATCCGGTTGTTAGGCTCATGTTTCGGAGAATTCCTGCCAGAAGTCCACACATGGTTTCCACCGAAGGCGACTCATCTTCTTCACTGTGGCAGATGGTTGGACGCAGCACGTTATGCTGACTGCGTTTATTCCTGACTGCTTGCCTCTTGTTGCTCGACAGGTGCAGCGTTCTCTTCAGGAGCAGACCAGCATAAAGGAAGCCACACGACTCCACAAAAGTGAACATCGAAGTTGCCGATGATCGAAAAATCTTCCAGAGATTCTGTAGGCTGGTGCGATTCTTTCTATCAACTGCGATGCGCTCATCCGTCTCATTCGATCCGGTGCTCTCTGATACACGAACTCTCGGGGCGAGCAAGCCAGGGAGTTGCGGGTACTGTGCGTCCGTGCCGAGTGAAGTAAAGGAGATGGGTAGTCCGAAGAAGCCGGCAAAACCCATCGTTTGAACAGAGTCTGAGCAACTTTCCAGTGCGCGGCGAAACATCTCCGACCGAACATCAATACAGAAGACGGCCTGCACAGCCGGAACATCGGTAGAGACAAGAGACAAATGCTCGGATCGGCGTGAAAGAGACAGGCCGAGCTCCTCCTGGTACGAGATTTCCATGGCCTCCTGGAAGATCCAGTCAATTGAACTCTGTGTTGACGCCTGATTCAAATGCGGTCCAAGGCTGTCCCATGCATTCTTCCATGCGGTTCGTCCTTTGGCTGGAACCAGATGCTCGGACGCAAACTGCTCCCAGGCCAGGCGGATGGCCAGCAGTTGAACGATGTGGTTATCCTCTCGTTGGTACAGCTGCGCCTGCCAGCGCTGATAAGCGCACCATGAAGCCCAGCCATTGATGTCCATCAGAAGCGAAGTCAAGTAGTCATTCCATGCCCACGCTGGGACAGACAGGAACTGCAAGGCACGTTCGATCAGAGCGTTCGGTTCCTCGGGTAAGGAACGCGCAAAGTGACGCATCTTGTGGATGCCCATCAGCAGCCGCGGACTCATGTCGGCACGTGCATGATGTAGCCAGCTTTGATAGAGGTTCTCCTTGTGTTGCGTCTCCCAAGCGGACTGGAATTGATCGAAATACGAAGCACAGTGCTGGCTTACATTGTGTATAACGAAGGCGCTGATCGACATCCCATGCAGCAAATCTCGCTGGGCATCGGCGATGCCAGTCATAAGGGGGACTTTCGGAGCAGAAACGATCTCTCTGTTAATTCCACAGAGAAGCTCCGGCATTGAAAGAGGAGACTTCGCTCTCCGCAACGCTTCTTCAAGATGCTCTGAGCGCAAAGTGCCCAGCTTCCATTGTTCTCCATAGAAGCTACGTGGCATCACCATGGGCGAACCTGTGTAAGCAATAAGACGCCGCGAAACCCGATCAATTGAAGTTCCAATGAAGCCCCAGTAGGGGTTGACCGCGATGAACTGATCCAAGGGCCAGGTTGGAGCGATGTGAGAGCAGGCCATATCGATGGCTGCATTCACAGCACCTGGACCCCTAACGGGGATCAACTCTTTGGCAGGGATACTCATTGGCTCGCTCCTTCTGGTTCAAAGGTCCGGATTGCATCCCGGCGAAGTTCTAATTTCGCGATGCGACGAGCGGGCCAGAGACGAAACGTCGCTCGCGTAAAAAGTTCATCGAGATAAAGTCCCGCGTAGAACCATGGATACAACCTCCGCGCTAATCGACCGAGTGGTCGCATGAGAAGCACTGTTTGGAGGAAAAAGAGCAGCACAAAGCATCCGGCGGTGAATGCCAGCGAGGCCCATGGGTGTGGGGGGGGCCCTCCCGACATCGGCACGATCCACTGAAACAGTGTGTCGTAGCCAAAGTAGAGTATGCTGACACCGAGACCCAATGCAGCAATCAGCGACGAGGAACGTATCGTGCGCGTCGTCATCGCGGCTGTCAGTAGTCCTGCAAGTGCCAGACCAACGATTGTGATGCAGAGCATCGCGTCGGGATGGACGTGACCACGACCCTGCCAAAGCATTGCGCCCGCTCCTGCTACAAGCAGCCCGCAAAGCCCGCCCCCAATCAATGTAGAAAGATTGGGTTGAGGGCGCGGAGGCAACATGCGCTTCACTTTGGCCTCATCGACCGTTTCACCCGAGCTTAGAAATGCGTGTGCCTTGTAAAGCGAGTGCGCCAATAAATGCAAAAAGGCAAGTCCGTACAGGCTCAGACCACACTCCAGCAGCATGAAACCCATCTGGGCGCAGGTCGACCATGCCAGATGAACCTTGATGCTGATGCGCGTGGTCATGACCAGGGAGCCGATGACTGCCGTCAGGCAACCAACCGTGACAAGGAACGATTGTGCTGCAGGTGTACTGTTGATAACGGGGGCCAGGCGAATGATTATGAAACCTCCCAGATTCACCACGCCTGCGTGAAGCAGGGCGGACACGGGCGTCGGTGCCTCCATCACTTGGATTAGCCAGCCGTGCAGCGGTAGTTGAGCGCACTTGATTGCAGCACTCATCACCAGGAGAAAGGCTGCAACATGCACTGCCAGAGATACAGGATGGGATCCCGCAAGGTACTTAATGATCTGGTCAATCTCAAAGCTGCCTGACTTGGCCCCGAGCAGAAGAACAGCGCTCAGCAGCGTAAGGTCTGCGAGCCTGCTTGCCAGGAACTTCTTGTGGGCTGTAATTACCGCAGCCTGACGATGGGGATAAAGCGTCAAGAGTCCATGAAGTGACAAGCTGGTAAGCACCCATGCCCCGAGCATGATGATGAGATTATTCGTGACTACGAGCAGGCTTACCGCAGCAAGCGTTTGCATCACTTGGCCTGCATAGTAGCGCTCCTTCGTATCACCTGCCATGTAGGCACGGGAATAGTGCACGATGACCCAGCCGAGAAAACTGACGAGTAATAGCATCAGAGACTCAATCAGGTCCAAACGAAAGCTAAGGTGCACAGGCCCCAAGGTCGCCAACGTCGCTATCTCGGGCTTATGAGCAAGAGTTGGCAGATACAACACTGCATCGGCGAAGCAAGCAAGCGAGAAAAGAAGCGACAGCGTAGTCGCGTGACAAGCCAGCTTCCAAGCGCTGCAACACCTGATCTTCCGAGAGGAGGCGAGTTGCCCCGCCGTGGCCCCGAGAAAATACAGAATCGATGGAGTCCCGAGCGCAGTCGCCGTACGGTGGACCCCAATTTGATGCAGGTGAACCATATCCATGTCCTTTCCTCTCCTACCACTTTCGACCACTCCAGCACTTCTGTAAAATAGATTTTTTAGATCAGAACGTTCGATTCAGGAGAACGATTAATGCAGCTTAATTATCACCACCTCCACTATTTCTGGGCCGTGGCTAACGACGGCAATCTAACCCGGACAGCCGCCCAACTGCATGTTTCACAGTCAGCGCTATCGTCACAGATCAAAGCATTGGAAGAGGATCTAGGCCAGGCACTATTTCGCCGGGAAGGCCGGAGCCTTCAACTTACCGAGGCAGGCAGACTCGCTTTGACGTACGCGGAGACCATCTTCGCCACAGGCAATGAACTCTCAGCCTTGATGAAGGGCGGCGAGTTCCAGAAGCGCCAAATAATCAGAATTGGCGCTGTCGCAACACTGTCCCGAAACTTTCAGGAGAACTTTGTACGGCCGCTCCTGAA
>JAJYSL010000298.1 GCA_021793595.1 Acidobacteriota bacterium | reverse complement strand
CGATCTTGGGGGAGATTGCATCAACTTCGAAAGCAGTGCGTCGAATTGGTCTTTATCTACTCTCATTTGCCTATTTTGGTCGTTTGGGCCTCGACCTGACTAGTAGCGAGAAAATCTGGATTGATCTC
Organism: Acidobacteriota bacterium; assembly: GCA_021793595.1. Next base: position 5,422 of record JAJYSL010000298.1, on the reverse strand, counting down.
TACGTTAGAACGCAGCTGTCCATTATTCTTGACATAGTTCGACAGAGCAAATTGGAGTAGCTTCATAAGGTTTGAGGCTTGCTCTGGCGACAAGATGATCTTCGCTTTGGGTATTGCCGTTATTTCCGTAAACGTGGTATCTACGATCTCTCCGAACATCATCGCTATATCGAAAGGACTCATTCCAATTCCCATAATGTTGGCATATATGGAAGGAAATTCCTTCTCCTTCCATTTAATTTCCTGACCAGTCGGTAATTTCGTTTGCTGCTTTTCCATCATGCCACCTTGCTTTCTTGTTCCGGGTAATTCGCCGGAGATACCATGCTATGATAAGTTACTGCAGTAAACTCAGATTGGCTCGTGGACACAACTGGGACAGCAACTTGGGTAGGCAAATGAAGCTCATAGTACAGGACTCGCTTCTCATGTCTGCCGGAAATCTCTTCTTCTTCAAAACTTGGAACCGCTAGTGCTTCGGGGCGAATGCCCTCATCCATGTATGGCGTAGCACTCAACCAATCGACATACTGACTAAAGGGAACTAACCTCACTACAAGAGCCACATCCAGCGCATCAGCAATTCTCTTGAGCGAGCTGATTGTCTGTTTTCCATATTCGGGAGATTCAAGACGCGATAGGTTGTTCTGCGTCATTCCAGCCGCACTCGCCAAGTCAGCTTGCGTCATTTTTCGGCTTTCGCGTGTGGCACAAATCTGATAGGCAATACCTTTGGCTAGGTTCGACTCAACTAGGCGCGACCTTGCCTCTTTGCCCCGCCTAATTCTTTCAAGAAGTCCGCTTTTCGATAACAAACTCATGTGTACTTGCCCTTCCTTGATCTAGCAGTTTGAGTCGATCACGTGCGCTGTTCTTTCCGTGTTTATCGTTCCGGACCTTCTTTTCTTCATTTCCATAAATCAGAATGAAGCGCCCACGCTGGCGCGGATCCCAAACTCCGTAAATCCGAATCCAACGGTTCTTCTTGCTCGCCTTACATCCAATCTCATGGAGAGGTGAATCCACCTTGTCAAATTCGGGTCGCTTCCATTGCGTTGGAGGGATGCTGGCAAGGTAATTGAGCGTGTCCTTGATTTCATCCCGTTCTTCTTCTTGAAGACCGTCATACCACTCCTGAACGAGTTCTCCGCCAGCTTCGCTGACGTACCCCGCGAACGAACATGGGACCAGCTTGTCCATAGTATCTCAAAAAAGAGATTTGTCGTACAATTTTCCAACCAAGCTAATCTAGATATCCCTGTCGCGGCAATAATATCTTTTAACAATCTCATATCTGAGTCAGGAGCATATTCCTCCTGATTGATTATTGCTTCTTTATGGACCCCAGTGGGGGTGGGTGGTATTTTGCTCATGTCCTTGATTCGGATTGGCTTGCGTAGATTTCGCGGAATTTCATTTTTTGTATCCAATTGACTCCATTGGGTTTGGAGAGTTTTCGTAATTTGTATCCTGATCTTGAGCCGGATCGGATTCCTGCCCTTTGCGATAGGGGCCGCGCCGACGCGTTTCACGCTTCTCCTCATGCTTCTGGACCACACGCTGGTTGCTTTGAGCAACCTGGGCGGCGTAGAGCAGGCGCGCGCCTTTTTCCGGCGCGATGATGTCGTTGGCGATACCGTAGCCAACACAGGCGATGAAGTCGCCGATGGATTCGGCTCCTGTGAGCGGCGGAAGCGCGCTGAGCCATGCGGCCTGCCCGAGTCGACGCGCCTCCGGCCGGGGAGTGTGTTTGCGCATCTGCTCAAAGTAAGTGGTGTTGAAGGCAGCGGCACAGAAGCAGAGGGCTACGTGATGGGCCGAGGTTCCACGAAGCTGAATGCAGTGCTCGTCGCCACGATTCTCCAGGATGCGCTGCACAACTTCGATGAAGCGCTTTTTGTCTTCCAAAGTGGCACCAGGCCGGGCGATCCCTTGTTTCAAGCGCTCCATCTCCGCCAGGAGTTTCTCTTCTGTCATGCTGATCCCTCCAAAAAGAAACGGCCCGCCTGCTGAGCAGACGGACCGCGTTGGAACCAGTATGCCAGAAAAGCAAATAATTCCCTGCACCATTGCATAGAGCATCCGCGCGGCTCACGCCGCGCCACGGAATTCTGCTGTGCTCCCGCTGCGGGGTGGAGGTGCTGCGGAGAGGACAGATGTGGAGGCCGCAAGAAGAAAAACAGAAAAGAATCCAGCGACAACGCGTTTGAGCATAGATTGGAGACAGCTTGATCTCTGAGGTGGAGCAGGAAAACTTCGACGGCGGTGCAGGATACCCGACTGGAGGCGATGACGCTCTATGAAGGATGAGCTGCTGGTGAAGTATGTGCGGTTGCGAAAGAGGATCAACCACTTTTCCATGCGCACGACGTGAGGCCAAAGGCAGCGATGGAGCTGGAGTCGAGCGAGTTGCTGAAACGTCTAATTCAGGCAGGGGTGGGGATCGGATTTCTGCCGGAGTCGAATGTGAGGGCGGATGTGGACTCGGGCGCTTTGAAGACAATGCGCGTGCAGGGGATGCGGGTGCATCGGGAACTGGCGCTGGTCTATCGCACGAACAAGATTCTGACCCGAGCCACACAGCGTTTCCGGAGGTAGCGACAGAGGGGACACCGCACTCGGCAGCGGTGGTGATGCGACGCAAAGCGTGAAGCCCAGGGGGTGGGAGGGGTTGGACGATGAGGACGAGCGTGAGATGGTGGATGGCAATGGTGGTTGTCCTGACGACGGCCACGGGACTGACGGCGACGATGACGGCGGCGCGGTTGTCCATTGGACAGCCGCCGGGAGCGGAGCAGGAGTTTCCAGCGAAGACCGGCTTGCCGGGCGTGCAGCGTCCGGTGGAGGCACTGGCACCGACGGAGGAGTTTGCGGTGGAAGGACAGCCAGACTGGATGGCTGTGACGCCGGACGGAGTGTGGGTGACAAGCTCGAGCGCCAACCAGGTGGTGCGACTGAATTCGCGGACAAACACGGTGGACCGCGTGGTGACGGTGGCGAAGCCGTGTTCGGGACTTGCGACGGGATTTGGCGGGCTGTGGATTCCCAGTTGCGGCGAGCATAAGCTGGTGGAGGTGAATGAGGATACGGGCGCAGCGTGGCGCGAGGTGGCGGTGGGACCAGCGGACTCCGAAGGCGGAGTGACGACGGGCGCGGGGAGCGTGTGGATGGTGAGCGCAGCGGAGCAAGATGCAGCCGGATCGGCTGTGTCGGAGCAAACGCGGCCGACAGTGCCGGTGGTGCTGAACCGGATCGATCCGCTGAAGGGCGTGGTGGTGGCGCGGATTGCGCTGCCGGAGGGGTCGTATAACCCATTGTTTGCGGCGGGGATGGTTTGGGTGACGAGCAATCGCGGCAATGTGCTGGTGCGCGTGGACCCGAAGACGAACCAGGTGGTGGGCACAACGCCGACGGGGAAGATGCCGCGCTTTCTTACTTATGGAGCCAGAAGCGTGTGGACGCTGAACCAGGGAGACGGAACGGTGACGCGCGTGGACGCGCGGACGGGCAAGGCGCTGGCGACGATCGAGGCGGGAATTCCGGGACAGGGCGGGGAGATTACGTTCGGGGCGGGATCGGTGTGGGCGACGGTCTTCGGATACCCGATTACGCGGATCAACGCCAAAACGAATCGAGTGACGGAGCAGTGGACGGGCGCGGGCGGCGACAGCATTCGCGTGGCGCACGGGTCAGTGTGGCTGACCTATCAGATGGAAGCGAAGGTGGCGCGGATTCCAGTACCGGAGTAGTGAGGGCAATTCACGGATAAGTACTGAGAACCTGTCCCATAGTGCCTCCTTTTCGCGTTCAGAAAAGTATGCACCATCAAATGCCGGGACTAAACGACCTAACAACGCGGTAGTCGGTATTATCCTCGGCATCGACAACTACTCCGAAGTCCACACAAACGGAATGGCGTTGCTGAGACACGGCCTACACCTACTGGTCTCGATTGAACAGAAGTCGATTTGCACTTGAATGATGATGAAGTGGTTGTGCCTTTTTTCGGCGAGTCTGACAGATTGGCAAAGCGATCAACCCTTGAAAGAGATACGACCCAAGTGACCAACGAGATTCCCCCCTTTGATTTTCTGAAATTTCTAGAGCAGGTCAAGTTTCCGCGCAGAGTCATTGCCTTCAAACAGAAGGAGAACCTTTTCACTCAAGGGGACCGAGAGGACTCGGTGTTTTATCTACAGAGTGGCCATGCAAAGATTTCCGTGGTGTCTCACAAAGGCAAAGAGGCTACGATCACCCTCGTGGCAGCAGGAGATTTTGTTGGCGAGGAAGCGCTGGCGCCGGCCCATGGACTGCGGCTATCAACCGCCACCGCTCTGGAGTCATGCACCTCTCTCAGGATCAACCGAGGAGTGATGATAAGGCTGTTGCATGACGAGCCTGGTTTCGCGGGTTTCTTCTGGAGGTTTTTGCTTGAACGCGGGATGAAGACACAGGCCGACCTTGTGGATCACCTCTTCAATTCAAGCGAAAAGCGACTGGCTAGGATTCTTCTCATATTGTCGGGAATAGGCAGGCCGGGTGCACGGGTAGTCTTCCTGCCGCATATTTCGCAGCAGACACTGGCGGATATGGTCGGGACGACGCGGTCTCGCGTGAGCTTCTTCATGAATCGTTTTCGCAAGCTTGGTTTAATCAGCTACGACAGACGCAAGCGCATCCAGGTCCATAGGTCGATGCTCAAGGTCTTGCTACTCGATCAGTCGCACCAGCGGGAGCCTGTGGACTTGCTATGAGTGCGCTGGCTGGTTGATTAACCGGGGGCAGGATGGGCAATTGGGGAAGCAGTGCAGCCACAACAAGAAAGTGATCCATCGACCCGGCCAGTTGAGGCGCTTACCAGCGATAGATGGTCAGGTTATCCAGGTACACCGTTGATCCGCCCGAAGCTCCCAGACCATCCACCTGAAACTGGGTTTGCACTACCCCGACCTGCCAACCCAGCGCGAATGATGACGGCACCGTGGCGTTGATCACTTGCTCGTTGCCATCCAGCCATACGGAGTGATAAGTCACATTACCGGAGTTATCGCGCGAATAGCTGATCTGAACGTGATGCCAGGCGTTCGTCCGCCAGTTTGACACGCTGCAGGGTTGCGAGGATCTCACCCATTTGACCCCTGCGCCGCTGTATTCCCACGTTTGGGAATAGCCGCTGCACTGGAAGCCGTAGATAACGGTTTGACCGTTCTCTGTGACCTGATTGGAATCGAGTTCAAGATTAGCAATCGTGCTTCCGGCGGCAATCCACACCCAGCCGTCATAGACAAAGTTCATTGAGGTTGTGTCGTTCGCGTATACCACGCTGTAGATTTCGCCGCCTGTATTTGTGTAGCTGGAGACAAATTGGCGTGAGTGGGCGCTGAACGATGGCGTGTTCACCAGGCTCGTTGCCCCAACCGAT
>JAJYSL010000297.1 GCA_021793595.1 Acidobacteriota bacterium | reverse complement strand
CTTGCTTTCTCGATCTTGAGACGCACAGAACGAGCTTCTATGTCTCCACCACAAAAACTCCAGGTTTGGCAACATGCTTATAATGTGCAACTTGCTAGAGCGTAAACAAACGACTACTGCGTTCAATAGCTTAACGTCAAAAAAAAGCCTTCTGTGCCCGCCAGTCCACGCAGAGCGGCGGCGATATCGCATTGAAAACGGAAGAGCAGATGGCGCGGTCCAGCAGGAAAAGACGGGGCCGGTTTTCTTTTCGGAGGCACCGTCGGCCGCCATCCACATTGTAGACATCGGACAATCACGCGCGCCTGGTCCCAGGCCAACGTCAGTTGCTCGCGATCGCATCCTGGGCAAGAGCGCCCGAAATAAGTGCCATGCCTGGGACAGAGGATCGTTGTCAACAAACCGGCTTCAGCCTGCCAATAGAGGCTGCGCGGAGCGCGGAGGGCGTGTGTCTTCCCCGGCGCAGTCGCTGCAAAAAGGGAGGGGAAAGGATTCCGATGGATATTCGTCGCGGGAGACGACCGACGGTTCTGGCGTCTGCAAGAAAGACAGCAACGAAAGATTTGGGAATTGATTGGGCAGCAGCAGGCCATGCAACGTGGAGGGGGGAAGGCGGGCCATCGCTGCCAATCGAGCGAGGATTCCGTCTCCCGGATCGCAATTGAGCCGGTGGCGATTCATGCCCGTAGTTCGGGAAACAGACCATTCAGACCCACGTGGTTCGCCGCGGCGAACCGGCAAATCCATGACAGCAGCAGTTCATCGGGAAAGGGGCGGGGGGCAAATGGCAATGGAGGAACGGCAGGGTCGTAGAGAAGCATTCATCCCTTGGTTCCGGTGGCCCGTCGTTTGCGGCGGTCCGAAACCGAGGCCAACGATTGCACCGTAAGGTCGTCATCCAGACTGTCCAAATCGATCTGTTCAACGTTGTTCTTGATCGCCATGACGGCCGCATCTTCGAGCAGCCGGCAAATGCGCACGGTCACGCCGTCGGACATGGCAAGAAGCCGCTTTCTTACTTTCGCGTCCCGCAATGAGGAGGGGCGGCGAAGCGGAAGCAACGCCGCATAGCTTACCAACAATTGGTGAAAGTTCGTATCGTCCTTCCACGGGGCGAGCTCGAAGGCCTCAAAGCGGTCAGCGAGTTGCTCGTCGGTCAGCAGGGCGGTCTTGGCTTCATCCGTGCCAGCGCAGATGAGAGGGATTCGCAGGTCGTTGGCGAGGAAGCGGATGCAGTTGAGGATGATTCGTTGCTCTCGATAGGTCCCTGCCAGCAGACAATGGATCTCATCGATGATGAGCATGCGGACATTCATTTGCCGGCACAGACTTCTCACTCGATGGCGAAGCGTTCCCGTGGACGGGCTATAGGGCAGTACCGCGCCGAGGCTGACAAGGATTTCCTCATAGAGGTGCAGCTCATTGGGGTGGGGCGGCATTTGGATGGCGGCGACGGCCAGGCGGGTGTAGCCGGTGGTTTCGTTGAAGACAGCAGGGTTGGAACGTAAGAATTTCTGCAGTATGCGAGTCTTCCCCATGCCAGTCGTACCATGAACAAGCAAGCAGGGCATCCGGTCCCGTGGCGGATGAGCGAGCAAATCAGCAAGACGCTCCAGTGCGCGCACGCCCCTGGAATATTCGATCCATCTCTCGCGCCTGATCCAGGCAATTCTTTCCTCGGCAGGTAGCAGCGCGACTGCCCGACAGTGCTCTTCAAGATGGTCCATATCATGGGTCATTCTTCCCATTCCTCCACCTTGAACCCAGTTATCTGTGCATGTGCCAAGTCATCTTCATCCGCTACGGGTGGCGAAGGCGCTGCGTGCTTTTTCGGTTCAGGACGCGCCATCTTGTGTGTCTTGTCACAGGCGGCGCCAACGATGTCACGCTGCTGCAGCACGGCGGAGAAGAGGTCTTTCTCGTTGAAGGAATGTCTGCCCTGGGCACGCAGTGCTGATTCCGCCGCGCGATGTTCCCAGAGAGAAATTGACGGGGCCCCCAGCTTGCGATAGGGGATCGGCCAATAGTTTCCCCTGCTCATCGTGGTAGTAGATCGTGGAAAGATCGCGTGGATCGTATTTGACGAGCGCGGGTGTGCTGATGCGACCGGCAAGCGGACTGAGGACATTGTGCCAATAATGAATATTGAACAGCCGTATGCCATCTCTGCGAATTCTGCGTCGCTCCCCTGGCAGGAGATCGAGGAAGAACGTGTGTTGGTCCGCATCCGACATCTGGCGGATAGGTGTTTCCCTCGCGGCCACTGCCTGCTTCCAAGCTGTCAGAGGAGTCATCTTCAAGTTGGAGTGGATCGTCGAATGGTACGCATGAACCTGCAATGCGAACCATCGTTCCAACTCGGGCAGAGTCATTACAGCATTTTTCGCGGAAGAATAGTCTCCCCGTTCGGCGACGTTGGAAAAAGTTGTGCCGGGGACCAGATGCACAGCACCCATCATGGTTCCAATCAAGCGCTCAATGTGGCCGCCAAAGTGAGGCAGCCCCCTGGGCCGAAATTCCAGATCGATACCATACTCCTGGGCAGCGCTTCTCAAAGCCTCTGCATGGAACTCCTTTGCATTATCCATGTAGACGAGATCCGGAAGACCGCTTACCGGCCATTCGAAACTGAGTTCCCGGTCGGCCAGCCACAGGTCTTTGGGGGCCACACAATGAGCCAGCGCGATCGCCGCCGAGATGCTCGATGGCGGAATCATGGAAAGGAGGAAGCCGCAAACCATCCTGCTCGCATTGTCGATTGCCAAGGACAACCACGGTCGGCCAAGCGGTTTACGATTGATTTCGTCCACCACGATGAGATCGACAGGGGTGTGATCAATCTGCACTCGTTCCAAAGCTTGCTTCATGGCTGGAGCATGACGGACGTGACCGTATCGCTCCTTGGCCGCCTTCGCGCCCAATCTGGCCGCCATGACTTTCCTCTCATCCAGCGCAGATAAGCGGAGCCGAATCGACGTCCGGTCTGGGGGCTTGAGTCCCGCTTGATGGCAGTCAACCTGAATCTGTCGCACCAGAGCCGAAAAAGGCGGCTTAATGTGTTGTAAATAAAAGGATTCTATGGAGTTTTCAACGATCAGCTCGATCTGAGGACTGACAAGACGGGTTCCAACCTTGCGGCCTTCAGCCTTGGGAAGCAACGTGGACAATCGCGGACGCTTACGGAATTGCTCAAGAAGACGGTAGAAATGCGTTCGACTGAGGCCAAGGGAACTCGCTGCTGCTTCGACTTCAAGGATAGTCAGGCGGGATTTTGCCGCCAACTGTTGAACCACCTCACATCGCTTCAAGGCCGCTTCACGCCTTGCTGTTGAGCGCCCCTCGTTGCCGGACGTGTCTGGCATTATCGCGTTGCGAATCCTCTTTATAAATTCCCATAGTTAGCTCCCATATTCACATTCTTACCAGGGCGACTCTAACCACTTAACTATGGTAACATATTGATAATAAACAAAGCATATTCCCATAGTCAAGCGGATCGCGACACTCATGAAACGGTGAACCTTGCATTCCCCGACGTGAAACAATCACGGGCCATGGTGGAACAGGGGAGCGGGTATGGCAATGGTAATGACGTGGCATGGCCTCCACTCCCTTCCGGCTTGGCAGACATACGGCGCGACTTGCTCCAGCGAATGTGGAAGTCCGCGCAGAAACACAAAGACCAGATCTTCAATCCCTATATCACGGTCGCCATGGCGCCCCTCGGTCCTGGGGTGGAGTTATAAGAGAGCGGCGAAGTAGACCAGCATGATCAGTCGTCAATACTCGCCGTGGGTGTCAATTGGACAGCCATCAAGGACATCAAAATTTCGATTTCTCAATTCCGCTTCTGTTAAAAAGTCTGGAATTCTGGTTCAAGAACCACACGCCGGTCCCGTAGATTTTCGGAGGACAAGAGTTGGCTGGACGAGATATTCTCCGCCATCGATCAGCTTGCCCGTGCCTTGCCGAGGCGATCGAAAAAGAGCGCGAAACGCAATCCGGGCAATCTCATCCCGAGGCAGCCGGATGGTTGTCAGCGCAGGCTGGGTGAATGCGCTCAGTTGAATATCGTCATAGCCAAGAACTGAAACATCCTCTGGAATTCTCAGTCCACGCTCATAGATGGCGCCCATCGCCCCAATGGCAGTCAGATCGTTGGAAGCCATAATTGCCGTTGGGAGCGCACCGGATTCCAGAATCTGCGCCATCGCATCGTGACCGCCATCGACACGATGATTTCCCTCGCGAATCAGTGCCTGGTGAGTAACTAAGTGGTTGCGGGCCAAGCCATCGTTAAAAGCACGAAAACGTGTCAAAGCGGAAGCGAGGTGTAGGGGCCCACTGATAAACGCAAAACGGCGATGCCCAAGACCGAGCAGATGGCCCATCCCGCTGTCGACGCCTGCCGAATAATCGATGCGCACAACGCTGATTCCAGCATCGGGCGTGCCTGAATCCAGTAAGACGATCGGGATGTTCTGACCTCGCAACATCTCGATCAGATGGTCGTCCATTTCCGAGGTCATGATGGCAACGCCCTCCACTTTCCGTTGCAACATGCGCCGGACACACACTTCCATTCGGACAGGATTGTAGCTCGTGTTCGCGATCAACACGTCCTGGCCATGCTCGATGGCGACATCTTCAAAGGCTTTTGCAATCTCCGGGAAAAAGGGGTTGGTGATGTCCGAGATGATCAATCCATAGAAATTGCTGCGTCCCGATCCTAAAGACCGCGCGTTTGCATTTGGATGGAAACTCAAATCTCTGATAGCGGCGCGAACACGGTCCGCAGTCTCTTGAGTGACTTTGTCCGAACCGTTGATCGTCCGAGATACGGTGGCGGTGGAGACTCCTGCCCGCCGCGCGACAGCTTGGATATTCATACTGATTGGGCCGCGAACCTGTTCTAGATTTCTGAACATGGAACTACATTGGCAGAACTCACGACTTATGTAATCGCTTCCAAATGCGCTTCAACAAAAAATACACTACCCCGGAGAGTTATGGTTTTATAATTGTATATGATTTATTGTCTAAATTTCACGCCAGGATCCGCGGCCGGGTGCGCGACATAGAAGTGGTGTTTTGCAGGTTCCCTTTTTTTTGTGGCAGAAAGACTAGCGTAGTATTACGCTAGGAGAAGGAGGCCGTACATGCCTGACTCTCTGCTTGACCTTGAAAATCACCGCGCCACCGTTCAGATGCAAATCGCCCAGTTGGGTGACATGCGCTCCGGCTCCATTACGGAAACAGTTGGGCGCTGTGGAAATCCAAACTGTCATTGCCATCGGGCCGGTGAGTCCGGCCACGGTCCCTACTACCGGCTGACACGCAAGGTGAACGGGAAAACGGTCACCGAGACGTTTTCCTCTCCGGCTGGTTTGGCCAAAGCGCAGCGCGAGGTTGCCGAATGTCAGTGCTTCCGGGAACTGGGAGAGCAACTTTTGGACGTCAATGAACAGATCTGCAGGCTGCGGCCAGTGACTTGGGCCGGGCCGTCGGCCCAGGAAAAAAAACGGCGGAAACCATCCAGCAGGAAGTCGCGCGG
>JAJYSL010000296.1 GCA_021793595.1 Acidobacteriota bacterium | reverse complement strand
CACAAGCTTTCGTACCCGTGGCTTGGTCGCTGCCGGCCTGGTACTGCTTGTGACTTCCACGGTCGTGGTTGGCTATGGAAACTATTTGCAGGTGAAAGAATCCGCCGTGGTGCAGACGGCTTCCAGCGCGGAAAAGGCCGTAACTACGGCACGGAGTCTGGCGGCTCAGGCGAAATCCATGGATGCGCGCACGGATGCATTTGGTTATTAAGTTGCGAACTTTAGAAAGAGGAGTGGTCTGTGCAACGCATATGCTTTGTGCTTCACGTGCAGCCGGAAAAAGTAGAAGAGTATCGGGAACGCCACGCATCCGTTTGGCCGGAAATGCTGGATGCATTGCGCAACGCCGGATGGAAAAACTACTCCCTGTTTCTTCAGCCTGATGGCTTGCTGGTCGGCTACTTTGAAACGGAAGACCTGGCGGTTGCGCAGCGGAAGATGCAGGCTGCCTCGGTGAACTCCGAATGGCAAGCCCAGATGGTGCAGTATTTCGAAACGCTGCCGGGCTCAACCGCAGATCGAAGCATGGTGCCGCTAGAGGAAGTCTTCCATCTGGAGTGATGCCGGTGGACGCTGGGCTTTTCTCGTATTCAGTTGTTCTGCAGGGTAGTTACGTCCTCGCGGATGATTAAACTATTGCGAGACGAGAGGGGTCCAGGGTGGACAGAAGGACATTCAATAAGCTTGCCGGTCTTGCGGGAATCCATGCTTTGGTGGGGCCTGCAGGGCAGACGGAGGCATACGCCACAACCGGTGCCGAACGAATGAGCAACAAACCATGGAACCATTACTTTGTGGGGACGGCTTACTATCCGGAATGGTGGGAGCCTTCGGAATGGGAAATAGATTTCCGGCAGATGCAGGAGCTGGGAATCTACGCTGTTCGTATGGGAGAGTTTGCCTGGGCGGTCTATGAGCCAGCACCGGGAAAATTTGAATTTGACTGGATGGACCACGCCATCTCAGTGGCAAACCGCCATGGAGTGGATGTGATTATGGGGACGCCGACCGCCTCCGTGCCTCCTTGGCTGTACCAATTGCATCCTGACGTTTTGACCGGCGACGCGCTTGGTCCCTATACCTATGGCGGGCGAAAAGGTTACTGCACCAGCAGCCCGAACTATGAAGCAGCATGCGCGCGCATCGTGACCGCACTTGCGGATCACTATGGCCACCATCCCGGTGTGATTGGCTGGCAATTGGACAACGAACCTGGATATCCGTTCCATGCATACGATCCGGATACTGAGCGTGCGTTTCGAGTGTGGCTGCGGAAGCGCTACGGAACTCTGGACGCTCTGAACCGCGATTGGAACGGTGCATTCTGGAGCAATCGGTATACTGACTGGTCGCAGATTCACCTACCAACAAATTCTGCCGAAGGAGGCTGGCAACCTGCAATCACGCTGGCCTACCGCAAATTTTTTTCGGATTCTTTTCTAAGTCACCTGCGTCGGCAGGCCACCATTCTGCGAAATTCCGGATCACGACAATTTATCGCCACAAACTGGCCGGCCCCTACCTGGTCCGTGGATGTGTTTACCGCGGCGGCGGAGTTTCTGGATGCAACGGCATGGGACAACTACGTCATGGCTCCGGGGATCAGTGGATTTCAGCGTCAATACACGGCCGGATTATTTCACGATTTCAGCCGGTGCGCAGGCCCACACCAGCGATTTTTTTGCGCCGAGCAGATGGCATATGTCCCAGCCAATGAGCCGGAGGACGGACTGCGGCTGCAGGCGTATATCAATCTTGCCCACGGAAGTCACGGACATCTCTACTTCGAATGGCGGCGTCCGTTGGCCGGCAACGAGCAATACCGGCCGTCCTTCATCAAGAGTTTTGATGGCACGATCGAGGCGAAACCTACTTTCAAACGGATCGCCGGTGAGTTTGAGCGTCTTGGCCCGAGGCTGGCTGGTGCCATCACTCGGGCGGATATCGCTCTTCTCTACAATTTCGATAATGAATGGGCGCAGGGATTTGATTCAATTGGACCGAAAGGCCGGCCATATAACGGCGAACAGAGTTATTACTATCGAGGCTTCAAGGTGCTGCAGCGCAACATCGATGTACGGCCGTTGTCGGCGGAGTTTTCCGGATACAAGGTGATCGTGGCGCCAAATCTGCACTTAATCGACGATGCGACAGCAACGCGATTGCGGGAATTCGTATCTCGAGGCGGTATTCTTGTTCTGAATTATCGCGCCGGCACACAGGAGATGAATGTCAGCATGCGGCAAGTGCTTTCGCCGGGTGTGTTCGCGGAGATGGTTGGGGCGAAGGCCGAAGCAAACGAAGTGGACTTCATCGAATATCCCGAGCTGGAACATGCGGGATTCGGAATGAGCTTCTCAGGAAGCGAGACGGTTTTCCATCCACGCACGATTCTGGAATCGCTTACGCTGCACGGCGCGGAGCCGATCGCCACGTTTCGGGTAGGAAAGATGGCGGGGCTGCCGGCGGTCACCCGTAATCGCTACGGGCAAGGCTGGGTGTTTTATGCGGGGACAGATTGTGCCGAGGATGGTTTTTATGAGACGATCGCTCGCGCGGTGGGAGATGCGGCGAAGCTGTCTCCTCTCATCGCTGCACCCTATGGGGTGGAAGTAGTCAGCCGGGAAGATGCCACGGCGACGTACTACTTTCTTCTCAACCTGAAAGAAGAGCAACACGGCGATATCAGCTTGACTGAACCCATGGACGACCTAGTCGCTGAACGAACGGGCGTGAAAACCATTTCGCTGGGTCCTCTGGACGTTGCCGTACTTGCGGCAACAAAAAAAGGTGGCGCGAGGTAGCTTTGGAAAGGCAGGGAAGAATGGCGCGAAATCTCATGTCCTATGAGGATTGCGCTACACTACCTATCGACTTCATACCGAGGAAAAGGTAGGCAGCGATGATTGGATTAGTGAACTACGCAAAGGAGCCGCATTCGGTCGAGCTTCGGGAGGTTCCTGTTCCTGAAATCGGTGAGGAAGACGTTCTATTGCGAGTGCAGGCAGTTGCTGTTTGCGGCAGCGATTTGCACCAATACGCAGGCAAGCAAAGCTGGAAGGTGAACTACCCGGTTGTGCTTGGACACGAGTTCTCAGGTCTGATTGCCCAAATGGGCAAACGGGTGCGCGGCTTTCAAGAGGGCGACCGTGTGGCCAGCGAAACGGCGGCGGTGCTGCCTTCGGATTCACCATTCCTTCGCCAAGGGTTGTACAACCTGGAGCCCAGGCGTCTCGGCTTCGGATACGGGGTCGACGGAGCCATGGCGCAATTCGTCAAGGTCCCGGGGCGGTGCCTGCATCACGTTCCCGACGCGTTGTCGTTGGAAAAAGCCGCGCTGACCGAACCGTGTTGCGTTGCTTACAACGCTGTCTGCGTCAATTCGCATGTGCGGCCCGGGGATACCGTCGCCGTGATCGGTCCTGGTCCGATAGGATTGCTTTGCGCGGCCATGGCAAAGCTATCTGGAACTGGGCATCTAGTCGTCGTCGGTACCGCTGCGGACGCCAAACGTTTGCAGGTGGCGAAACAGATGGGTGCCGATACTGTCCTTGGGGCGCACGGCGAAGATGTAGCTGAGTGGGTCAAGAATTTTGGCGACGGCTACGGATTCGACCTGGTGGTGGACGCCGCGGGCGTTTCCAGCGCACTGAAGACAGCGCTCGAGATGGTTCGTCCCGCGGGCCAGATCACAAAAGTAGGTTGGGGTCCCCAACCGCTGAATTTTTCTCTCGATCCCTTAGTCCAAAAGGGCGCCAGGCTGCAAGGCAGTTTTTCTCACAACTGGCCGATCTGGGAAAAGGTGCTCTCTTTGTTAGCCAGTGGAAAGCTCGATCCCAGCCCGATCCTGAATCGGATTTCTCCCTTGACCGAATGGCTCGAGACGTTTGACGCGATGCACTCGGGCGCAATTGTCAAAGGAGTGCTGCAGCCGTGAACGCGGGCGCTGGCGTGCGATTCGATGCTGCGAGTTGAATTCACGCCATCGTGCCAACCTTATAGGCGCTTCAAGTCAACAGCACTTACGATGCTCGAAATTCATTCAGAACCGTTGATGGAGCTTCCCTTGTGAAACCGAAACTGGCTGTTTTCCCAAAGTGCTATATGGATCAACTCTGCGTCGATCGGACCATGACGCTATTCGAGTGGATCGAACTTGCCGCCACGCTCGGTGTCGATGGGCTGGAATTTTACTCCGGGTTTTTGGAACAAGACGAATCCTTCCTTCAAAACGTTAAAGCTGCGCTCGAGCGGCACAACCTTGCCATGCCCATGCTTTGCTGCTCGCCTGACTTCACGCAACCCGATGCCGCCCTTCTGCAACTGGAGATCCAGCGGGAAAAGCGAATGATCGAGATTACGTCGTTCTTCGGAGGCCGATATTGTCGTGTTCTCTCCGGTCAGAGACGGCCCGGGCTCACGCGGGAGAAGGGAATTGCGCAGGTGGTGGAAGTAATCCATGGGCTGCTACCGTTTGCCGAAGAGCATGGTGTTGTGTTGACCATGGAAAACCACTATAAGGACAACTACTGGCAATATCCGGAATTTGCCCAGAAGATGGATGTCTTCGTGGAAATCGTGGAGCAAATTCCTTCCGCTTGGTTCGGCGTCAATTTCGATCCATCGAATACGATTCTGGCCGGGGAAGATCCGCTGCAACTGCTGGAGCGGGTAAAGCACCGTGTGGTAACGATGCACGCCAGCGATCGCTATCTGAAAAGCGGTACCGTCGAGGACCTGCGCAAGGAGGAAGACTCAGTGGGCTATGCTAGCAGGCTCTCCCACGGAGTGATAGGTAAAGGAATGAACGACTATGACAGGATTTTCTCCACGCTGCATTCGGTTGGGTTCGACTCGTGGATTTCCATCGAGGATGGATTGAACGGAATGGATGAGCTGCGTGAATCTGTTGCTTTTCTGAAGGGCAAGATCGCTCTCCATTTTGGAGGTATTTCGCAGGACAATCGGAATTCGCGGATGAATTCACAATGAAGACCATCGTACAGATTTCTTTGGACCTCACTTCCATTTCGGAAGCTTTGGAAACCGCACACCTTGCAATCCGTTCCGGGGTCGACTGGCTGGAGGCAGGCACGCCTCTGATCATCGCGGAAGGGATGAACGGCGTTCGCGCGTTGCGCGCCGAGTTTCCCGATGTTCCCATCGTCGCCGATTTGAAAACCATGGACGGCGGTTGGCTGGAGGCGCAAATGATGGCGAAGGCCGGGGCCACGCATGTGGTGGTGATGGAGCGGGCGCATCCAGAGACGATTAAGGTAGTCGTGCAGGCCGGGAAAGATTTCGGTGTGCAGGTCATGGGAGACAATCTGGCGGCGGAGGATATGGTGAGCGCCGCAAAGCGACTGGAGGATTTCGGCTGCGATTTTGTCATCCACCATGTTGGCTACGATGAACGTCGCGGTCTGGCTGCCGCAGGGAAGCCTTATCCCAGTCCGCTCGACCGATTGCGAGAAGTGGTTGCGGCTGTCCATGTACCGGTGCAAGCCGTTGGAGGTCTTTCGATTGAACAGGCGATCCGAACCCCTGAATACGGTGCACCGCTGG
>JAJYSL010000295.1 GCA_021793595.1 Acidobacteriota bacterium | reverse complement strand
GAATGCCTGCCTTTCCAGGACTAGGCACTCAAGGCACGGAAGCGGTGGTGCAGTACCTGCGCCAGCTTCAGGGAGTCTCCGGTGCGGTGGTCCAGGCCAAACCAACAGGCGATGCGGATGTGGGCAGGCAACTCTTCTTTGGGAAAGGACAATGCTCGAACTGCCATATGGTCAGCGGCAATGGCGGATTCATGGCCAGGGATCTGACAGGGTATGCCCAAAACCTCACCTCTCAGGAGGTTATCCGGAACATTGTGGATCCCGATGCCCACCTGGCGCCGAGATCGGAGGTCGTTGAGGTGCAGCCTAAAAAGGGCCAGAGCCTGACCGGCGTTCTACGAGCCGAAGACAATATGACTCTCACATTGCAGACAGTGGATGGCCGGTATCGCTTTTTTGCAAAAAGAGACCTGGCGAAAGTCGATTACACCGGCCACTCTCTCATGCCGCACAACTACGGAACACAACTGACGTCTGCCGAACTGAATGACTTGGCGGCCTTTCTCATCGATGCTGGAGAAGGAACGTCCGGTCAGGCGGCCTCGCCATCACGCAAGCACACTGGCGGCCAGTAGAAGGCTGAATTGTTAACTCGACGGAAAGAGAAGTGGCGATGACGAGATTTTCCCCGAGATCGTTAGGTCTGGATGTTGCGCGCGTGCTGCTGCTGACGATGCTTGCCACACCTTGCCTCGCGCAGAAGATGGTTGTGCAGCCGGGCGCTTCACAAAACGGCATGATCAACGTACCGTCGAGCCAACTTCTGCAAAAGGAAATTAGAAGTAATTGGGTATCTTACAACGGCGATTACACAGGCCGCCGGTACAGTTCGCTCGCACAGATTACGCCAGCGAACGTCAGGCATTTGGCTGCAAAGTGGGTCTTTCACACGCAGAATGCGGGTGTTCTGGAATTAACCCCGATTGTAGTGAATGGGATAATGTTTATCACCGGCTCAAACGATGCTTATGCGCTCGATGCAAAGACTGGGACCCTGCTATGGCATCATGAGCGCGCCGTCTCTTCAGGATTGATCGATGATGCTTCTGGGCACATCAATCGGGGTGTCGCCATTCTGGGCACGCGTCTCTATATGGAGACGGACAATGCTCACCTGCTATGCCTGGACGCGCGCTCCGGAAGCCTCATTTGGGACGTCGCTTATGCGCACGGCAACAAGAACTATGGCGCTACCAGCGCTCCACTCATTGTGAAGGACAATGTCTTGGTTGGCACCTCGGGCGGCGACGATGGCGTCCGCGGTTTTATCGCAGCTTTCAATGTGAAGACAGGAAAGGAGGCATGGCGATTTTGGACAGTCCCCGCTCCGGGCGAAAAGGGCTCAGAAACCTGGCCAGCTGGCGATAGCTATCTGCATGGTGGCGGAACGGCATGGATGCCGGGCACATACGACCCGGAGCTAAACACGCTCTATTGGGGTACAGGAAATGCTTCGCCCGACTTCGATGGAAGTGTACGGCCTGGTGACAATCTTTACACCAGCTCACTTCTCGCCTTGGACCCAGACACCGGAAAGCTGAAGTGGTATTTCCAGTACAATCCGCATGACCTATATGACTATGACTCCGTGCAGACGCCGGTGCTGGTCGATACAACGTTCCAAGGCAAACCGCGCAAGCTCGTAGTGACAGCCAATCGAAACGGCTTTCTCTACATTTTAGACAGAACGAACGGACAGTATCTCTATTCGAAACAGTTCATCACAAACTTGAATTGGGCTTCCGGCATAGATAAGGACGGCCGTCCAATTTCCAGGCACCTGATTCCCAATGCGAATGGTGTTACGGTGTGCCCTAGCTACGCAGGCGGTACCAATTGGTATTCGCCCAGCTATGATCCACAAACAAACATGTTCTACTTTCGCTCGCTGGAGGCATGCAGCCTCTTTCAGGCAAAGACCCAATCCTTCGTGGAGGGACGTCCCTATTATTCTACTGGGGCTCGTCGGCCGCTTGACCATCCTCACTCCATCTCATTTATTAACGCCTTCGATCTATCTACGCTTCGATTTGTCTGGCGTGACAAACTGGCAGGCGAGCGGCAGGCCTGGGCAGGCATTATGACAACGGCGGGTGGCTTGGCCGCCTTCGGCAATAACTCCGACGAGTTTGAGATCGACGATGCTCGCACCGGTACACCGCTTTGGGCCTTCAAACTTGGACAGTCCATGCATGCGTCGCCGATGTCGTATGCCATTGATGGAAAACAATATTTTGCGGTTGCGGCGGGCGACGACCTTTTTGCCTTTGCCTTGCCCTAGCAGGGCAGCGCGAGCTGGTGTTGCACCGAGAATGCGCGACGAGAGCAGGAGGAGCGATGGAGCGGAGAGAGTTTTTCAGAATGGCTGCGGCTGCAAGCCTTGCGGGCGCGCCGCAGGCTCCCAGCGAGAGGCGGACTTCAGCTCAAACGGGCCTGTCTCCGGACTTCGTGATTGAACGAGCGGCAACGGGTCAGCCCGGCAAAGGCAAAGTCTTTGCACTGATCACACCGCACCTGGATGACGGGCCCATCTTTGCAGGAGGCACGATTGCCAAACTGCTGAATGAAGGATACACCGGGTACTTCATTCGCGTGAGCAATGATGAGAAAGACTCGTACCGGCTCACGCTTGGCGAAACCGTGCTAGCCAATGAACGCGACGCGACAGAGTTTGTGAAGAGTACAGGACTAAAGAAATGGTACAACCTCAGCTATCAAAACCACGCACTTGACGGCGTGTCACCCATGGAAATCCGGGTGCGAATGATCTTTCTATTCCGACTGCTGAAGGTAGATGTGGTCCTTAGCTACGACCCCTGGGGACACTACGAGGAAAACCCCGACCATTACGTGACCGCGCAGGCGGTTCAAGCGGCTTGCTGGATGGCCGGCGACCATCTTGACTACGCAGAGCAATTCGACGCTGGCGTGGAAGCGCATGCGGTGTCGGAGAAGTACTACTTCGCCCGCGGGCCGCAGCTCGTCAATCGCGTGGTGGATATCGGTCCTGTCCTGCACCAGAAAGTGGCTCAAATCCGATCGTGCCGGAACATGATCAACAATATGGTGCACCAAGTAAACGATTCACTTGCAAAGAAGAACTTGAAGCTGCCGGCCTTCCTGCCAGCAAATTCGCAGTCGGCAGCAGACGCCTTCATCGAAGCGGCGTTTGTTGCCCGCGATCATGCCGTCGGAGCGAAATACGGCCTTGAATATGGCGAGGAATTTCACTATATCGGGCCGGAGGCGATTCCGGATGACTATATTGCCCACCATGCTGTACGGGCATGAGAAAGAGGAAGGTCACCCCTTCTTAATGAACCGATGCACCGATGCCCGGCGAATACGACAAGTATGCCCCTCTGCGCGGAACTTGCATGCGTCGGGTCGGCATGGCCACAACAGCACATGGGATTTCCAGGAATTTGTTCGCCCTGCGAGCCTGCAGCATGGTGAACAGGCATTTGTCCTAAGTCGTCAACGGACTCGGGACCGCAGACAGCCGGCCGAGTGCGATGAAGAATGGTGTTGTACCGCACCGCATTCTCCGCCCCTACTTCTTGCTCACAGAATGAGCAAGCTGTGGCGACCATGTCGAAAGCAAGCGAAGTGGAGGAACCGATCATGTTGACATCCAAAGTCCGCGCAAGACTTAGCAGAAGGCGCTTCCTGCAGTGGTCGCAGGCGGCGGTGGCGACCGCGGGAGCCAGCCCTTTCCTGTCGCACGCCGCAACCGCATTCGGTGAGGGACCGCAAGGAGCCGGCACATCCAGCACGGATTACTACCAAAAGCTCGGTGTCGTCAGACTGATTAATGCAGCAGGGACCTACACCATGTACACGGCTTCCACCATGCCTCCGCAAGTGCAGGAGGCGGTTGCGCAGGCGGCGCGCCATCCTGTCGGTCTCCTCGACTTACAGCGGGCTGCGGGTGAATACATCGCCAAGCGGCTTCATTGCGAAGCGGCTCTCGTCAGCTGCGGTGCGGATTCTGCATTAACGCTGGCCACGGCGGCGGCTGTTTTAGCGGCCAATCCGGAGCTGAAAGTTGGCGATATTCCTGAGCGGGTGCCCGGAGCGAGAAACGAAGTTATCGTTCAAAAGTCGCACAGATATGGTTACGATCACGCTTTACATCTTTGTGGCATCAAGTTCGTTGAGGTTGTAACACTGGATGACTACAAGAAGGCATTTACGCCCAAGACCGTCATGACTAATTTTTTCAACGCTGCCCCGGGTGGCGAAATAGGTCACGAAAGCTGGGTGGAGGTTGCACATGCACATAACGTTCCATGTAACATTGACGCCGCAGCCGATATGCCACCCATTTCCCATCTCTGGAAGTACACGAAGATGGGCTTTGATACTGTCTGCTTCTCCGGAGGGAAAGGCCTGCGCGGCCCGCAGAACGCTGGACTTCTGCTCGGCAGAAAGAAGCTGATTGAACTCGCTGCCTCCAACAACAACCCGTACGATACGGGCGTCGGCCGTGGCATGAAGGTAGCTAAGGAGCAGATCATCGGCATGGTGGCCGCAGTGGACTGGATCCTTGAGCAGAGCGATGAGGCGCTTGAGAAGGAATTCACAGACCGTGCAAACCTTATCGGCCGCATGGTCAAAGATATTCCGACCATGCAGGTCAGCATCTTTGTTCCTCCTGTTGCCAACCACGTGCCGCATCTGGTACTGACTTACGATCTTGCCACCGTGGGCATTACTCCGCGCCAGGTGCAGCAGAAGTTGCGCGCTCAGAGCCCGTCCATCGAACTTAACCCGGCCACCGGGAGCGAGAAGTCGATCACCGGCAACGGAAGCGGAGAAAACCAGATCGTAGTGGGCACATGGATGCTGCAGCCTGGTGAAGATGAGATCGTTGGTCGTGAACTGCGCAATGTCCTTTTGAATCCCAAGAGTGTCTGAAAGTGATCGACAGGCAAGTCTTTTGTCTTACGAGTCATTCCAATAAGGAGCAGTTGGCATGCGAGAGTCATCAAGAAGGGCGCTTCTCAAGAGCGCAGCCAAAGCGGCAGCACTAACCACGGCGGGTGCGCTTATCGCAGATCAAGTCCCGGCAGAAACTCCTCGAGCGAGGGTAAAGAGATCTCCACTTCCGGACCGTCTACAGAGTGCTGGACACGCAAGCGCGGCCAAGCCGCTATTTTCCAGCGTGATTGCTTACGGTAATCTCATTTTCCTCTCCGGAGTGGGCGCTCATTTTCCAGGCACCATTCAGGAACACACCGCGCATGTCCTGGATGAGCTCGAGAGAACTTTGAGAGAGTCCGGCTCTTCGCTGCAAAAGGTCCTCAGGGTTGGCGTCTTTCTCAATGATATGAAAGACTATGACGCGATGAACGCCGTTTACGGCCAACGTGACTGGGGGACGTTGCCGCCGGCGCGCACCACGGTATCCCCGGCTGGCGGCATCCCTGGTAAGTCTTTGGTCGAAATGGACGTGATCGCCTATATCTAGGAAGATGTCGCCGATTTCCGCATCTTCCGGGCGTATCTGGATATTGACACCTTACTCGTCATTCCGCCAAATGGTTGCAGATCTTCGACTCGCCGGTATACCGAT
>JAJYSL010000294.1 GCA_021793595.1 Acidobacteriota bacterium | reverse complement strand
TTCCTGGAAGCGCTTCGTGGCTTGTGTGCGCTGCTCTGATAGCTGGGCGCGCGCGGTGACTTCCAGTACACGCCGCACCGAACTCGACGAAGCCGGGACCGCCAGGGAGATGAGGAAATAGCTTCCGCAAAACAATGCGCAAACCACTGCGAAATAGAAAAGTAGCATCATGCGTTTTAAACCTGAATATTGACAATTCTGCGAATGAAAAATCCGCCAATGAGAATCATTCCGGCACCTACATACAAAAGTTTGTGACCGACGGGATCGTGCAGCAGAATGCTCGCATATTCCGGATTGATAAGATTAGTGAGAATCAGCATCAGCACCGGAAGCAGGGCGAGGATCCAGCCAGTCAGGCGGCCCTGCGATGTGCGCACCCGTATCTCTCCCTCAATTCGAATGCGCTCGCGGATGACATAGGCCGCGCGGTCCAGAATCTCGGTGAGATTGCCTCCCGTCTCCTTTTGCACCAGCATCGCCGTCACCAGAAAGCGCAAATCTTTCGATGGGACCCGATCGGCCATTTGTAGAAGGGCATCCCGGAGAGGTAAACCAAAATTCTGCTGCCGAAAGACGGCGGTGAACTCGACTGCCACCGCGGCTCCGGACTGTTCGGAAAGGACTTCGATGGCGGAACTGAGCGAATGCCCAGCCCGCAGGGCCCGCCCCATCAAGTCGATGGCATCCGGAAGAGCGGTATTGAATGCGAGCAGGCGGCGATTGCGCTGGTGTTTCAAGAATAGATACGGAGCGAGCAACCCAACCACTCCCAAGGCCGCATCCAGCAAAACCGCGGGAAAGAATAGATAGCCGGCGAGAAAGGCGAGGCTCCCAAGGCCAATGCTGTAAAGAAACAAGGTGCCAATCGTCCAGTTGCTGCCGGCCTGCATAGCCAGGGTTTTCAGGGATGCCGAAAATGGGAAGCGCTTCAGCAAGCTGTCCAGCCAGGGAAACCGCTGCGGCTGATCCAGCTTGAGGATCCGCTCGGCGTCCTGTAGGTTTTTGTCGGCCTGGCGCGCCGATCGGATCTCTCCCACCCGCTGTAGGACCGACTTCTCCCATTGCGTCTGGCGGGTGAACCAAGCGACCACAGCGAAGCTAAGCAGCAGCACAGCGAGAAAAACAAGACCGAGCAGCATACAACCGACTCCTAAGCTTCCATCGAATGATCGATCAAATTCAAAGGCAGGGAGATTCCCGAGGCTTTGAGCTTCTCGGCAAACTTGGGGATGATACCGGTGCCGTAGAACTTTCCCCTTACCTTTCCCTGACTGGTGATGCCCTGTTTTTCAAACAGGAAAATATCCTGCATGCTGATGATGTCTCCGCTGGTGCCGGTAATCTCGCTGACATGAGTGACGCGACGCGTGCCATCGCTCATGCGCGATATTTGCACAATCAAGTGAACCGCGGCGGCAATTTGTTGGCGAATGGCCTTCTCCGGCAGTGCGATATTTCCCATCATGGCCATGGTTTCGATTCGGGAAATGGCTTCGCGCGGATTGTTGGCGTGAATGGTGGTCAGCGAACCGTCGTGACCGGTATTCATGGCCTGCAGCATATCGAGGGCTTCCTCGCCGCGCACCTCGCCCAGCACAATGCGGTCGGGCCGCATGCGAAGAGCATTGATGACCAGCTCGCGTTGCCTGACGGCGCCACGGCCTTCGACATTGGGAGGACGGCACTCCAGCCGCACCACATGCTCCTGCTTGAGTTGCACTTCTGCGGAATCCTCGATCGTGACGATGCGCTCGCGCTCGGAAATAAAGCTGGAAAGCACGTTCAGCAGCGTGGTTTTACCGGCGCCGGTGCCCCCGGAAACGACGATATTCAGGCGTGCCCGCACCGCGCCTTTCAGAGTTTCCAGCATCTGAGGCGTCAGGCTGCGGTTGCGCAGCAAGTCTTCGGCTTCCAAGGGCGTGCTGCCAAACCGGCGGATCGACAAAATGGGACCGTCGACCGCCAAGGGAGGAATAATAATGTTGACGCGAGAGCCGTCTTTCAGGCGCGCGTCCACCATCGGCGACGACTCGTCGATGCGACGGCCGACGGCGGACACAATTTTATCGATAATGTGCATTAAATGGGTGTTGTCTTTGAATACAACGCCCGTCTTTTCCAGCATGCCGCGTCGTTCTACGTAGACGGTACTGCATGTATTCACCAGAATGTCGCTAACGGTGGAATCCTGCAGCAACGGTTCCAGCGGCCCCAGCCCGAATACCTCATCCATAAGTTCCTTGCCGAGACGATCGCGCTCGGCTGCACTGAGTGGAATTCCCTGCTCCCCAATGAGCTGGTGAATGAGATCGAGGAGCTGCCGCTGCGCGGCGCGGTTCTCCTGGATGAACGGAAGCTTCTCCAGATCCATGCGCTTGATCAATTCCTGATGCACAGCGGCCTTGATCTCCTGCTGCGCTTTGAGCGAAACGGATTTGGGCAGGGGCGTGGGAAGCACGCTCCGATCCGGGGTGGTCATCGAAAGCAGGGCTTCAGCCATGGAGGCGCCTCCTCAAAATCACACGAGTTGGATTCGCGAATTGCATGATCACCTCCAGAACATGAAGCGGTTTCGCTTGGGAGTTTCGGTCTCCGGACTGGACTGGGCGTGCACCACAGCGTTAGCCCACTTGCTGATTTTGGCCGTAAACTCCGACCGCCGCTGGGGAGCAAGCGGCTCGCCGGCGTTGATGGCGCGAATCAGTTCTGCATAACTGTTGGGAATGGTGACAGTAACCGGAAAGCGGATGGCGCTTTCCACCTGTTCAGCACTGACCGCATCGTTCGACGAAGAACGATTGAGGACAATCCGCAGTTTCGGTGCGGTCCGGGCATCGAGCCCGAAATTTTCGACGTGGCGGGACAGATCGCGCAGAGCTGCGACATCCGGGGTCGTCACCAGGTAGACATCGTCGGCGGAATCGATAATAGCTGAATTGACATTTTGTGATTCCAGCGCGGTATCGAGAATGACGTAATCATATTCATGGCGTAGAAATGCGAGCACGTGCTCCATATCGTGCGGACTGCTGCTGTAGTGAACGGCGCAGGTATCCGGTGAAGGCAGCACGTCCAGGCCGCTGGGATGACGCGTCAGATACCCGGCAAGCAATTCCACATCCAGACGATCGACATTGCGCAGTAACTCGTCGAAGTAATACGGATTTTCCGTCAGGCCCAGATAGAGGCATACATGCCCGAGCTGATGGTGATGGTCGATCAGGAGAACTTTTTTGCGGTGCTGGCGAACCAGAAAGGTCGCCAGATAGACCGCCAGAGTGGTAGTCCCCACGCCTCCCTTGACACCGAACAGGGCAATGACATTGCCCATATTTCTCGGCCCTTCCGGAGAGGAGACAGCGAACCTGGATTGCAGTCTTGCCACCATTTCAATGAACTGAGACAGGTCGAAAGGGCAGGCTAGGAATTCGCTGCAACCGGCCCGCATGGCCTGCAGCAGAAGCTCGGCATCGCTGCGCCTGGCAACGGCGATGATGGCAATTTTACCGGCAAATATCTGGTGCAGAATCTCGGCCGATTGCGCCGCCTGCTCCGAATGATGGTCAAAATCAATGATGGCGATGCAGGCGTCTGAGTCTTTCACGCGCTGCGAAAATTGGGGACGCTTGTTGCGTCCAATGTAGTCGTGAAACTCTCCGGCAAATTCGGTGTCCGCAGCATAGGCGCAGCCATCCATGACATTGGCCACTGTCTCCTGATCGACACAAACAGTGAAGACGGTAAAGCGGGCGGGACCCGAATTGTGCAGTTTGGCCATCATGATTTCAAGGCTGCTCAGCTTTCTTCGCCGCCGCACCTAACGAGCGGTCGAACTGGGCTTGGCCCATGTTGGGCAACGAATTTTTCGGCATGGTCGGGTGAGTTTCATGGTGCAACGGGTCGACCACGGTGGCGGTCACAATCACTACCAGTTCCTCGACGGAATGGGTATTGTTTTTCGACTTGAACAATTCGCCCAGAATCGGGACACTCGCAATCCCCGGGGTGTGATCTAAAAGCACGGTCGTCCGGTGGTCGAGCAGTCCGGAAATGCTGAAGCTTTGCCCGCTGCGCAATTCCACTTCCGTCTCCGCCCGCCGTGTCGAAATAGCCGGAACAGTGTAGCCGGAAATGGTGACCGCATTGGTGTAGTCGAGCGCACTGACTTCAGGCGCCACTTTCAAAAGGATGGTGCCGTCGGGATTCACGATGGGAGTGAACTGTAGCTTGACCCCATAAGGCTGAAACATGATGGTGACGGAGGCAAAATTACCCGCTCCCCCTTGAATCACCGGATAGGGAAATTCCCCGCCGGAAAGAAAATCTCCTTCATGACCGCTGATCGTTGTGATGGTGGGCTCTGCCAGGATCTGCAAAATATTCCTCGCCTCTAGGTCCGCCATCGTCGCCCCTATGTTCAGCTTGGAGTTATAGAGAAAGAAATTGAGCGGGTTGCTCACCTGCAAAGCCGTCTGGACCGCGCCTCCGCTCCCGGTTGTGCTGCTGGTCTGTGTTGTGGTCAGGCTGCTGAATTGCTGCGTGCCGGTGCTCGATGTATTTCTGCCGCCACTAAAAAAATTGAAGCCGAACTGGGCCAGTTTTGTTCGGTCGACTTCCGCGATGCGCACCTGCAGTCGCACCTGCTGGGGATGGACATAGGTAACGGCCAGAGAGCTCACCACATCTTTCGAATAGGGAGAGGCGAGTTTGATCGCCTCCCTGAATGAGGATTCGCCGGCTGCCGTACCAGACAGATAGACCCGTCCTTGCCTCGACTGCACATGGATATCCTGGCTCGGCAGGGCTTCGGCGATCGCATGGCGCAGAGCGGTAACATCCAGATCCGCAGAGACGGTGTAGAGCGCGGACTGCCCCGAA
Source organism: Acidobacteriota bacterium (assembly GCA_021793595.1). The sequence goes on along the minus strand of JAJYSL010000294.1, from coordinate 716 downwards.
GCGTCCCACAGAGCCACCGTGCTGACTCCTGGTGTCTGGGCTGTAATCACAACTTCATTCGGACTGGGAAGGAAAGACTGCAACACAGCCGGGTCGCTGACGTAGACGCGATGTAGACGATCGAGGGTCTTCAAAAACAGAGAATGGCCAATCACCAGGTCAATATTTTCCGCGGCCCCTTGCGACGGCAGCACTTCGATAGCAGGGGAAGAGACGTCAAGCGGCGGTTCCTGCGCCTTGGCCACGGAGAGGACGGCAGGCTCCTGCGGCTTGGCCGGGGGGGAGGGGGGCAGATCCCGCGTCGGCATGGGCCAGGGCCATGCCCCCTGCGTAGTATGCTTCTGTGCACAGGCGGGAACGGCGCTTGCCACCGCCAGCAACAGCAGTGCGAGTGTCAAAGCGCCATGTCGAGTTGAAGGTCTCCGATGCAAATGCTTGTCACTCCCACAAACCGCGTTAAAAACTCGTTGCAATCTGCTTATTGCCCAGCACAGTCTCCACGACATAGGGCTGTGCGCGTTTCACCGGCCGCCGCGCATGTCGAACCGGAACCGACTTCAGCCCAGTACCGGGAATCAGTTGGGAAAGCGCGACCGGCGCATCGACAAGCTGCTCCTGATCCGCGCCGTTGCGAAGCACGAAGTGGATGGTGCCTTGGGTGCTGGCCAGGACAACTCGTTCCGCATCATTCGGCTTAACCAGCAGGTTGACGACGT
>JAJYSL010000293.1 GCA_021793595.1 Acidobacteriota bacterium | reverse complement strand
CATATTTAAATCTCAGTATTTCTTCAAAATGAAGAGTCTTCTCGCGCTACTTTCCGAAATCGACAGCTCGAGTTCTGATGATCATGGCTCGCCTGATTCCGCGGTTAGTGCACTCAGTGACGGAGCGATACGTGTCGATTGGCCTGGGGCAGGAATGACTTTAATATGTAACTTCAGCAGGAGTAACTCCTGCAAAGTGAACCCCTCTGAACTTGGTGTATCAGTCTACTCTGAAAGAAGCACATTGACAGAGGTTGGTGCCCTCGGATTTGAGATTTGGAAAGCCTGAGCAGAATTAGCTTCAGCGTTTACGGAGAAAGGCGCTCGCGCTCCAATCTGGGATGGAAGGGGATTTGCAAAAGGTGATTTTCCAGTCCGATATCGATCCCGTCACATTTTGGAAATATGCTGAGCGCTATCTCACGCTTGGCGCGCGAACATACAGCCCTTTTAGCCAAATCGCAGACGTTGATAAAAGGTATCACCCGCAACTCGGCGAGCGAGCCTTTCCGCTGGAATCATTCTGGCTGAATGATGAGATGGGGTCGTACTTTAGAGGTACCCCGAGCTCCGAGCTTCATGATCTTTACCAACAGGGCGATTCTTTCCTCTTTGTGGTGCATCCAAACGTTCTTAATATGCCGAACCTGAGGTTTAGAGGATTACTGGCCGCCGGAATTCCTGGTCCGTTGGTGGAGGTAACTCCTTCAGCAAATACCAGAACGCTTTTCGTAAATCGTATTGGCGGCAAACGTGTGCCGAACCATTTTCTTAAAGTGCATTTTCCGAGGAGAATCTCTAGATTTGTCAGAGAACTGGACTGCGAAGATATTAAGCATCAGCTTTGGGTGTCGGGACAACTTATCGGTGCAGGTGTGCCCGTGCTACCGGATGTCGCCGGTGGAGTTTTGGGATGGGGGTCAAACGATGCTTGGGGTTACATTGTACGAGAGGCAACTCCAATGAATTTAGAGGAGACGTATCAGTTTACAGTGCCATTCTTTGCTTTGTATTCGCGCGATGTTCTAGCTCCAAACGAACCTCCACTTATCGCACAAATCATCTGTAAGCGCAAGCCCGCGGTCGTTTTAGAGGAAATCTTACGCGGTCTAATCCAGATGTGGATTTTAGCATTTGTGAGGGCCGGATGTGTGATTGAACCGCACGCGCAGAACACATTGTTTCTGTTCTCAGAGCGTGATGGCCCATTTGGGATAGCCTATCGGGATGCGGACGTCTACGTGCGGGTCGAGCGCCGTGAAAATATTTCGTCACAGTCAGATCTGTCACCGATCAACGTAATCGATGATAGCGCAGGTGTCATTCGCGAGCAGATTCTGAGCCTCACATTCGATTCTTTCTTGTGCCACCATTCTCTCGCCTATTTAAATCGTGCGGTCTGTACTGCATTTGGTCTTGGGGAGAGGTTTTTGCCGAGTCTCACGAAGTCTCTTTTTAGTGAGCTCGGAGGAAATGACCTTGGCCTCCCTGCAACAACTTTCTCATTTTCAAACGAACTGTTCTCGACGTACGAGTTTCGTCTGGTCGATACGAAGGTAGAGCCGGTGTGGCGCTGAGGGCAAGAGCCCATGAAAGGAACCGTAAGCTTTAGTGTCAAAGGCGCGTACTGTCCGCACATGAACCGAGGTTACCACCTCGCTGTCGCCCCACTCGATCCAAAATCATTCGCGCCAGGTTCACGCTCTCGGACACCACAGCCGCCAGACGAGGCGACGGCCGGCTTATATCCGGGTCCCGGGCGAGACGAACAGCCGCTTTGATGGCAGCGGCAATAACCAGTGTGGACTTCATTCGCGCCTGCTCTTGCACCTTCTCCTCCCAGGCCTCTCGCTCCCGCGCAATTGCTCGCTTCATTTCACCCATCGGTTCACCACTGATCGCACGGGCTTAGGACCAAGTTTGTACGAGAGCTTGCCTCGAAAGATCTCGGATGGAAGATAGCTCCTCTTCTCACCGCAGAGCGGACACTGTGCGGCAATCCGGTTCTTTGCGAGAAAGTGGAAAAGTGTGCATTTTACGCGGTTTTTTGAATTCTAGGCCACGGGAGGAGTGCGAGGGCCTTTGCACCTGTCGCCGTCGGTTGCGAGATTTTATGGCGGGGTGGTAAAGCTGGTTGCGTCTTGGCGGCTGCCGTTGCTTCCAGGACAGGCATGGTCGCGTGGAAGTTGTGCAGTATCTCATTCTATGATGGATGACAATCTCTTCGCGGCTTACCAAGACTACCTGTCGAAAGAGACGGTCACAGACTTCCTTGGCGATCTGCGGGGCGATTCGAATCGGTTTTGATCCGGGCTCAGTAGGCAACTCGGCCTTTCGCCTGACCCTCACTCGCAACTCAATTTCCTCAGCAAACAGAGCCCATAATCTTTGGAAATCGCCTATAGGAAGAGCCCTCGGAGCAATTCTTCCGCATCGGACGGAACGCGCTAACGGGAGCCCTGTCTCTCAAAACCCCAGCACAATCAGGGGGTCTTCCACTTTCTCGCAAAGAGCCGGCAATCCAGGTATCTGGCATCGCGCCAATTGGCGCCGGGATGTTTTCACCGCATTTCTTGCAGCGGATCGTGAAGTCGCAGTGCCGAGTTTGCGGAAGGTTGAACACGAGGGCCAGTAGAGGCGAACAAAAAACGAATATTCAATATGAATTTCAGCTGATTGGCGCCCCAATCTGTCATCTGAGGTGCGGATTGGGAGATCTAATCGCTTCAATTTCAACAATTTATGGTTGGAATTGTTGATCTGAGTTTGTCTACATTGACGGGAAGTCGCCTATGGTGACTTGTGCCTGCCCCTGTCTGGAGCCATTCATGGCTCAGGTGGACGGGCGACGAATTGGCTGCTCTGGCGACAAAAATCGAAGCAGAGATCGAGGTTCACCCAGCTGAAGTTCAGAACAATTTCATTGCTTTCCAGCCAATCAGTCGTCAGGAACGATCCTGACTGCGGCAAGGGAAAAGCGAGTATATGGAGAAAATTCTTAAGGAGGGGGGTCGGACCAAAGTCGGACCAAAATCGGGCCAGAATTCGCGGAACCAGCATGGATACTGTGGTTTAAGGATTATGAAAAAGGTCTGCAAAACCTTTATGCGCCGGTTCGATCCCGGCCCGCGCCTCCAAAATCAATTTCCGTAAGATCCATTAGTAGGCTTCAGGCCCGCCATTCAAGCACGGGAGAGCCTTGGCCGCCAAAATTTCCATTCGCGGCAGGTCCAGGAATCCGGGGCATCGCAACGTTTCAAAGCGCGCGGGGAGTGCCGGGACGGCTCGCCTGTGCGCTGCTTTCAGCGGGCGGCCGACAGGCCAACCGGCGCGGCCTGGCGACCTCCCACCGGCGCGGCGGGCCAGTCGATATCCACCGGACGCCCTTCTTCCGCCGAGCGGTCGGCCGCCTGATAGACACGCATCACCATGCGCGCGTGTTCGCCGGTCACCAGCGGCTGGCGGCCCAGGGTCACGCACTCCAGAAAATGGATCGTTTCCGCTTCCATGGGTCCGGCGTAGACATGGCCCAGCTTCTCGCCCGGCATGGTCGAGATGGGAAACTCGATGCCCCTCTTCATGGTGGTCAAATACACGTCCCGGTGGGTGTCGTCCACCATGACTGCCCCTTCGGTACCCACCATTTCTATCCATGTGGAGGAGAAATTCGGATAGGCGGGGGGCAGAACCCAACCTGCTCCGATCGTGAGCACGCTGCCATCATCCAGCGTCACCACCATCCAAGCGCAGTCGGGCACGTTGAGGGAAGCCTGCATGATCTTGTGTACCTCCTGGCAGTACACGCGCACGGGTCTGCGAGGCTCAAAGCACCACAGTAAAAAGTCGATGTCGTGGGTTGCCTCCATGGCGGCTGGCGAGAGCTTGATGCGCCCGCCGATCTTGTTGCCCAGATTGCGCGTGATATGACGGCTCACCAGCGCGCTGATTGGCTGGCCGATCGCGCCGTCGGCGATGGACTTCTTCACGTATGCGAACTTCGGATTGAAGCGCTGCGAATAGCCGATCGTAAACAGGAGTTCCTTCGAGCGGGCCAGCTCGATCAGCTCGTCAGCTTCCTCCAGGTCCAGGGCGATCGGCTTCTCCAGAAAGACGTGCTTGCCCGCCTCGAGGCTCGCTTTGGCCATCGGATAGTGGGTCGTCTCCGGCGTCGCGGAAATCACCATCGCATCGATATCCGGAATAGCCAGCAGATCCCGGTAATCGGTTGTCGCCGTCACCGGCCGGGTCTTCGCCGCCACCTCCCGCAAGCGTTCTTCCCGGATCTCCGCAATGTGCAACTCATTTACAAAGGGACTGGCCGCGCAGGCCTCCGCACGGATGCCTCCGCACCAGCCCGTTCCTACAATTCCGATATTGACCTGCTTCATCTTCCCTCCTCGAGCCAGGCGATCAAGTTCTGGTGGCGAAAACCCTCTTGCCCAACGGCTCGCAACCATTCCGCGACATACGGTTCAGTCTTCCCGTTCGAGGGGCAACGAGACGGGCTGCCTCTTCTTTGCGGATAGATCCAGGGCTTTCGTCAGCATCAGCCGGTTATGCGCCTCCCTGGCCGTTGCATGTTGCGTGGGAACCCCCATGGAGACACGATCAAGCCATGAACTGGTCTCCTCGCGCATCGGGCCGCGCAACTCGCCCAGAGCCATATCCCCGGGCGGATAACTCCCCATAAAATCCACCAGGCGGCTGCGGTCGGGTAAGTAGCCTTCCGCTTGCGGAGCGGTGACGGCCAACACGATGTCGCGATGCGTGTCATCAATGGTCAAGACACCATCGGTGCCCACGATGCCGACTTCCAGGCTGTAGACCGCGGCGGGCCAGGTGACGGGCAGGGCCCAGGAGATGTTGAGATGGTAGACACAGCCGTCGTCGAACGCGATCATGCCAGCCGTACCGTCGATACCGCCGTAGAGGGGACCCAGAACCCGGTCTACCGACCGCGCGTACACTTCGGTTGGAGTCTTGGCCTCCAAGAGCCACATGGCGATGTCGAGCGCGTGCGTACCGGAGATCACCATCGGCGAAATGGATGCCGGATCGCTGGCCCGGCGGTAATTGTCGATCGCCACCAGGCGATTCATGAATGCGCGCGAGGTGACCAGCGTGACGTCGCCCAGCGCGCCGGTGCGCACTTTTTCCTTGGCGGCCAGCCAACGCCTGCGGAAACGCTGCGTGTATCCGACCACCGCATCGACACCGGATTTCTCGATAGCTTCCAGCACCTTGGAAGACTCGGAAAGCCTGGTGGCCAGCGGCTTTTCGATGAGCATGGGCAGGCCGCGTTCCGCGGCGGCCAGAAGCGGCTCCACGTGCAAATGTTCGTCGGTGGCGATGATCGCCGCGTTGACCTCCGGCCGTTGCAGCAGTTCCCGGAAATCTCCGGTCACGAAGTCGGCGCCAATACTCGCGGCCACCTGCTTCGCCCGGTCCGGCTTGATCTCGGCGAGACCAATCCAGTCGACGGAAGGATGGCGCGCCGCCACTGCGCCGCGAAACAAACCCACTCGGCCACCGCCAATGATGGCTAAGCCAATCCCTTTAGCTTTCGGTCTCAAAGCACTCCTCCCACTCCCATCAGCCC
>JAJYSL010000292.1 GCA_021793595.1 Acidobacteriota bacterium | reverse complement strand
CGCGATCAATATGCTTCAACGTCTCCACCAGTTCCGACGCGGAGGTGTTGCTGTACGACCAGGGGAGGAGTTGATTTGCCATCTCGATTGCGCCAGCGTGAACAATCGAGACTCCGTGCTCGTCTTCAGCCAAATAGAGCCGCTGCGGGGGGCCTGAGTCACCAGGATGATCCCCGGCATTGACTGCACGTCGATTCCGCCGCGACTTCCTGGACCAGTCGTTGGCTGCGTAAAGAGTCGCCACTCCACCGCTATCGAAATTGCCCGAAGGGATTTCGATAGCTCTGATCCCTACTGCCACGCCATCTGCCAGTTCTTCGTCGTCGGCCCCCGGACCATCAACAGCATTGCTGCCGCCGGTTTGAGTCCCGTTGTATCCACTGGATCTTCTCTGATAACTTTCGGGACTCTTGCCGCGTTCCAAAAACGTGGCAATCGTGCGCAGCGCTTTCTCCTGATGACTCATCCTCCGTTGCGGTGGAGGTGCCGTCGCCTCGCCGGAATCCTGTCTATCTGCATCGTCAATCTCGTCATCGTCATCTGGCAGGACTTCATATCTCGCACTGACTTCGTCAGCCATCTTTGCGAGTTGTCCAATGAGGCCATCGGTGTCCTGACAAAAATCAATCCGCTGCAGCAAAGAGACCCATTCGGCGTTGCCGCTGGCAAAATGGCGTAGTGCCAACGCTGGCCGGTAAAGACCTTCAAAATAACCAGGAAATGGTTCCTTGCCTGCGATCAAATTTCCAATCGAGATTGTGTGATCCATCACGGCCACATGTGCAATCAGCACAGTGCCCTGCAGTAATCGAAATGGCTTCTGTAGCTGCTTGTCTTGATGAGACGCCCAAAGAGCGCCGTGCAGTCCGTAGCGCTTGATGTTTGCCTTGATGAGTGGGTTTCGCGGAGACGCCCACAAGAATCGCCTGGCATCTTTTTCATTGCCCGGAAAAATTTCCTGTCCAAGCGAAACGCCGTGCTCGACAATCCAGTGCAGCAATACTTCCCATGGTTCCAGTGAAATTTGGCTCACTTCCAACTGCGGAAGTTCAGACTGGAAAGAAAGAATCTCCAAAAGATGCTTGCATACACGCACAAATCCGGGAAGCTGCGGATGCACATTCAGCAGCCAGAAAAGCTCACGCAACTTCACGGCGTTCTGACCAGCACGCAATGCTGCACTTTCAAGGAGTGCGAAAGGGCAACGGCTCATCTCGACATCTTCAGCGCTGGTTTTCTCGATGCAGTTCTCCATCTTTATTTGTTCACTCAATCATGACCAGTCCTATTTTTAATTGCAGAAGATAAGCAGGTTGTCACATCGTTCGCATTGCTCACGCAGTGCGCTTCCGCTTTTGTCCGGCGGCGGTATTCGGTTTCATTTTGAGATGGCCATTCCCGTTCACAATATGGCTTTCCACGCCGCGCGAAGCACGGTGGTCAATGCCATCTTCCACTTCAGTGGGCAATATCTCATCGAGAATGTGCACCTGATATGACTTGGTAGTTAGTTTGCTTCCGAGCGCCGGGAAGTGTTGTACGATAAGACCTTTTTCTTCAAGTCGCTTCAAGGCGCGCGCAAGGGTTTTTGCGGATACCTGCGCCTTTTGGTGCAGTAAGGCATAACCTACTGCGATTGTCAGCATCCCGGCATCGCTCTCTCGACGCTGCCGCACGAACTCGTCGCGGAGGTAGCAGTATACTCGGCGATCAGAAGGATTAAGACGATCCAGTGGGCTCGTAACTGGCACAATGCTCTTACGCCGCTTGCTCGACTTTCGCCGCACTTTCATCCCTTCCTCTCGCGTTGGTGCGACCACACCTCCCTCAGATTGTTGACGCTGTTTATCTTGCGAGTTACTGGTCGGTGCTTGTATTTCCCCAAAATCAAATAGTTCGATCTGACGAGGATCTGATTTTTTTTGTTGATTTTTTCGTCTCACGCGCGCCTCCCGCAGCTGTGCGCGCGCAGCCACTCCGCTATCTCCGTTGGATCGAACCGCACCGCTCGGCCGATGCGATAGTGCGGTATCGCGCCGCGGCAAGCCAACGCATATACCTGCTTGCTTGATATGCCCATCACCGCACTGAGATCTTGGACGTCGACCATCCTCCCGATCTGGCGCAGCGCATCGACACAGCCCAGCGGGTCATTGTCGCGCGACCAAGCGTTGATTTGAGCCTGCAAATTTTCCTTCATGCGATGGAGATTACTTCGGATCTAAAAAATCGAGAACTCCATGCAGAGACTTTTTTTACATTTTTTTTGCCCAGTGCCACGCTTGAGACTGATGCAAACGTCGAGAACATCCTTTTGCTGCCGAGCGTGAAACTGGATAGTTCTGATGCAATCTACGATCCTGCCGTGGCGTTTCGAACTACTTCCGTTTTCATGCACTCGCGTCGGAAATCCAGCGGATATGGATAGCGGTCAACGGGATTTCTGTCAGGAATGCAAGGAATGTGATTTGACAGACTACTCGTCCTGTAATTGGCTCTGGAGCGGCTTATTTGGCAATCGTGTCGCAACGACACGTCACGCTCTGGCTCTTGAATCATTCCTCCGGCCAAAGCGGCGGCTGGATAGCCCGCGTCCTTTCATGCTTCAGCTCGGTGACCACCCTTGACCAATACGAGATGCTGCGCTCGGTCCGAGCTAGTTGTCGTCGCGCTTCTTTCAGCTTGCGTTCGGCGTGGCGCATGCGCCGACGTTTAATCGGGTCGATATCTTTTGGGGTCGGCATGCAGGTTGTCTCAGCTTCCGTGTCATTTTATTACGAGACTTCTGTGCTTCCTTCAGGCAGCCGTGATGTCCGAGTATCGGTCGTGCGATGAATATCTTCTACAACCATGTCCAGCGCCTTCCGCTGTCCGACAACTCGCGGAAGTCTTTTGCCGTGGGCTTTTTGCGTAACAATCGGTTGTCTTACCGGAAGCATGGCTTTAGCGGGAACCATTACAAGAGAGCGAAACACTCACGTGTATCCCCACCGATAGCCTCAGCGAATTGCCGACGTGAATGAGAGAAACTCGTCGGGCCTGCAACGACTCGTTACCATGCGACCGCGTTCACTTTGGCGTAGAGTTCTTCGCCTTCGGCTTGACGGAGGTAGCGCATTGTCGATTCGAGGTCGGCGTGGCCAACCAGACTTTGCACGGTCTTAATGTCAACTGAATTGCGAAGCAGCGTGGTCATGTAGGTGCGGCGAAAGCGGTGAAGCGTGTACTCTCGGCAATCCCGGCTCTTGCTACGGCACCCCTCGCACCGTCCGCAGTTCAAGCCAGCCTTTCTGGCAAGCACCTTGAGTCCCTTGAGAAGTTTCGTGTTTGGTTGACGCTTGCTAGTCCCAAGGATGAGAATCTCCCCAGGATTGGCTTCGCGACGCGCACGAATAGCATCGAGCACGTCGTTCATGACGGGAATCTCACGCTGCTCTTTGTCCTTCACCCGGAAAGCCCACACCAGATTAACCTTTTTGCCAGACAGTTCCGCTCGTCGGCGCAGAATCGCAATTCTTCGCTCGGCCTCTGCCTTCGGGTAGATGTCGGTGAACTTCTTCCCTTGCACCTTCAGAAACTTTCGGTCAAAGTCAATATCGTAGAAGCAAAGGTACGCGATTTCCGACTCACGAAGCCCGCATTTGTAGGCCAGCAGGACCATCAACCGCTTGTACGAGTTCGCAGCTTGAAGGAGTTTCGTAATTTGTTCCCGGCTGTAGATGTTCGGAACCTTCTCTTCGTAGGCAGGAGTGAGGCTTTTGTCGGTCGCTTCGGCTGCTGCTCCGGCGAACTTGAGCCATGACTTCAGCCGCGCATGCTTGTTGGCCACTGTCCGATCTGCGCAGCCATGGTCCCGCAGAGCGTTCTGGAAGGCGTAAACATCATCAGCCCTGATCTCGTCGACGAAGCTCTTCCTGCGCCGAGCCATTAAAGAAATGAACTCATCCGCAACATTGCGCGCCTGCTCGGCTGCTTCCAAGTGGTTGCCGCTCTCGGCCCGGCCGATGTACTCACTTGCGGACTCCCGAAGCCGCTTTCTTTCGGTGGGAGGAATCACTTCGAGACCAGCTTTTTGAGCTACGACGATCGCAGTGGTTCGCTCTTTCATCTGTCGCCGGATGAGCTCTGCATCTGTGGCATTTGTCCCAGCAGATTTATACAGGACCTTGCGGCCAAGGTAGTAACGGACTTGGTATTGGAACTGCTCAACCTGGACTGGCTTGCCATCAATCAATGCATAGCCAGACTTAACTCTGCCGTTTCCGCTACGCGCCACCGAAGCCCGCTTCCACGTTCCATCGGCCGCCTTGTATCGCACAATGAGTGTTGCCGTTCGGTCATCCATATCGCCAATTGTATGACCACAGTATGACCATATCAATATACTTTAACAATATATCTTTATTATGAATACTTTACGAGACAGAATGTTCGAATCCCTCCCTCTCCGCCACAAGCATTCCGCAACTACTTTATCCACTGAGATTTAAGCCACAAAACATAGAAAATAAAGCGGTTGAGCGTTTTCAGTAGTATTCAGGTAGTGTCCAAGGTTTTTCGCACTTTCGATCTTCCTTTTTGCGCGGGAAGGTTGTTGGGTTGGGGTTGTTTTGCTTCTGGCCCCATGAGGCGAGAAGCAAAGCGTTCAGGCGATGGCCACGACTTCGTCCAGCGCTTCCAGACCGAGCGGGCACTTTGCATCATCTAAAGCTCACGCTAACTTTCCTCCCGTCATACTGAATCTCCTTATCCGCTTTGTCTGTCACGTCGCCACCAGTTCCATGGCCGCTTGAGACGAGGACGATTCGAAACATCCGCTTGTCAACCATCCCGGGATAGGAACCTTCGCGGGTGCCAACGGTGAGAACTCCAGCACGGTCATCCCAACGCATGGGAATCACGGTATGCTGCCCTTTCTCATAGTCGTATCCGTCGCCTGTATCTTCATAGAGATCGAATGTTCCGTCGGCGCCGCGATAAATGCGGAGTTCTACTGGACCGCCGGGGTTCTGCGCAGCATATTCAATCTCCGGTCCCATGGGAAGAATGGATCCTGCGCGCACATAGAGAGGAATGCGATCCAGCGGAGCATCCGCTTCAACCTCCTGGCCACCCGTGGTTGTGTTTCCGGTCCAGAAGTCGTACCACTTCGGTGATGCGGGAAGATAGACGGTGCGATGCGTAGCGTTGGATCTGAGTACAGGATTGACGAGAAGAGCAGGACCGAACATGAATTCATCACCTATATTCCACGTCTTTTCGTCGGTCCGCCAGTCCATGACCAGGGGGCGCTGGATGGTGTAATCCTGGCTGGTAACCTTCCAGGCAAGCGAGTAGATATAGGGCATGAGCCGATAGCGAAGCTTGTCTAAACGAATCAGCACAGGCTCAACCTTGCCATATGTCCACAACTCGTTGTTCGGTCGATGGCCGTGCGTACGAAAGACAGGACAGAATGTGCCGAACTCAAACCAGCGGGCATAGAGTTCCTGGTAGGCGGGCTGTTCGATGACGCCGGGGAAGGCAGGCCAGTAGCCACCGATGTCGGTCGTCCAATACGGATATCCACTGAGCGCGAAATTGAGTCCGGCGGGTACCTGGTGAGAAAGTGCCCAGTAACTGGTAAAGACATCG